>JAXHVQ010000065.1:0-30822 GCA_034189065.1 Cyanobacteriota bacterium | reverse complement strand
ATAAACTCAAATTAATCAAACGTTCTGGTTATGGGTTCAGAAATTTTAATAACTTTCAGGCTCGATGTTGGCTCAACTGGCATTTCAATTAAAAGTTTAGCATACTATGTACTGAAGAACCTAAAATCGCTAAAATAGCGTAAATCAAAGAACTTTTTCCGCTGCTATTTTCTCCCGTTAGCAGCGTAATCTTAGAAAATTCAATATCTAATTCTCTAAAACATTTAAAGTTTTTGAGAGAAATGCGGTCGATGGACATCGAACAAAAAAAGGAAAATGGTTCAGGAAGAACGCGATCGCGGAAAAGGCGGCCAAGATTGAGAAGAAGCTTGCGATTCGACTTTCAACAACTCATCTTGCCCGCCCCATGTTGCCACATTGCTACATTAACCCTGCCAAATTTTCTCAAGCACGTTAACGGGCGCAATATCCGCGATCGCGCGACTCGGCGACTCAATTGCAATAAACTTACCTCCCGAAGGAGGCAAGCGTTTCTTTCTCTGAGTTGCGCCACACAACGCAATGGTATAGGTTCCCACCGCAACAGCCAATTGCAACGGACCGCCGTCGGTACACAATAGTAAATTAGCCCCTGCAATTAACGCCGCCATCTTCCCCGGATCGGGAGGCGAAGCAACCTTCAACGCCGGATTTCCAGCCACCATATCCGCGATAAACTGCTGATTGCGTTGCCCTCGCAGCAAGACAATGGGAACATCGGGCTGCTTGTCCTGAATCTCTGTTAAGATTTGCAGCCAACTTTGCAAAGGATACACCAATTCCGGGGGATTCTCCTTCGAGTGGGATTCCTTTCCTTGGCTGTATACCAAAATATAGCCGCTTTCCTTAATATCGAGGAGTTTCTGGGCGGTTTCAGCCCACTCGATGTCAGCTTTGGGGACGGTGACAGACAGAGAGGGACAGGAGGTTTGCAGTCCGATTCCTGCCAGCAAGTCGTGGTATCTCTGGGCGGCGTATTGTTGCGTATGATAAGGAACGCGGTTGGTAAGGAAGACAGAACCACTGGTTTGATAGCCGACTCGCATTTCAATACCATTAAGCCATAACAGCAAGTCGAGAACCCAGCTTGAAGTCGCACTCAAAACAATATCGTACTCGCGATCGCGCAGCATCCCCAACAAATTAAGATAGTCGGCTAAACCGCTGCGGTCTTGATAATCAAAGGTTAAAACTTCATTAACCAACGGGCAAACCCGGTAAGCTGGTTTGGTGCGCGGTTCGACTAAAACATCGATCGCGGCTTGCGGGTAGTTTTGTTTTAGCGTTTCTATGGTCGGAAAGAAAAGGACTTGATCGCCATTTCCACCAGGAACAAGAGCTAATATGCGCATCTCAACTTACGAAGTTTAGGTTACTGAAGGCGGGTTGATTGCAGTCGCGATCTAAATCGTCTCAACCTGCCCCTACAATTGTAGGGGATGACCTACCGAAACCAAGTTGAATATTTCTTTAACAAATCTTGCCAAAAATGCACTTATTAATTCCAGCCGCCGGAATGGGACGGCGCATGGGCAGCGATCGCAATAAACTTCTCTTAACTCTGTTGGGCAAACCCTTGTTAGCGCGGACATTGATGGCAGCGATGAGTTGCGATCGCCTCCTTTGGATTGGCATTGTCGGACAGCCATCGGATTTTCCCGATTTTGAAGCGATTATCTGCGATATTAAGCCCAGCAAGCCCGTTAAATTGATTCAGGGAGGCAAAACGCGCCAAGAGTCTGTTTACAATGGCTTGCAGGCGCTTCCAGCGGGGGCAGAGCGCGTTTTAATTCACGACGGAGCCCGCTGTTTGGCAACACCAACTCTCTTCGATCGCTGCGCCCGCGCCCTACTCGACTGTCCGGGTCTCATTGCCGCCGTCCCCGTCAAGGATACGATTAAAGTGGTGGACGAGACGGGAACGATCCAAACAACGCCCGATCGCGCCAATCTTTGGGCTGCCCAAACCCCCCAAGGATTCCAAGTCTCCCTTCTTAAAGATTGTCACGAAAAAGGTAAAACCTTGGGATGGGAAGTCACTGACGATGCCGCATTATTTGAAAAGTGCGGGTTGCCGGTAAAAATTGTAGAAGGGGAAGAGACGAATTTAAAAGTGACAACGCCGGTGGATTTAGCGATCGCGGAATTTATTCTCGGAAGTCGAGGGGGGTAAAAGACGCGATCGCAGCAAACTAACAGCTAACTAAATTTTTGATTTTAATTTTCTCCAACGGGTCTTAAACGGTTTCTAGCCAATCAAAAATTCGATCCAATTGCGCTAAAGAAATCAACCCATATTGCCAAAGAACCATCGGCAACGCACTGGGGATCGGCTTGGCGCGGCGCAAAGCCAACTGCACGGATTCGGGCGCAATTCCTAATTCCTGTTGTAAAAATTGAATTAAACGAGCCTGAAATTGGGATGGCATTGTAGTAAAGGGGAGTGAGGAACGAAACTACCGTAGCAAGCAAATGTGTTAAAAGTGTGACGAAGATGTGTCAGTTGTCAAGCTGTCTAAAGAATTGAGCGCTACAACCAGCGATCGCGCGCGCATTTCCTAAGAACGCCGAACCTCGATAAGGGACAAAAAATAAACCGGACTCAATTCTCAATCTTGCTCCGGAGAAGAGACGATGGAAGATGTTGACTATTACTAAGACGGCAAACAAATTACAGCGTCTTATCCTCACTCTTAGTTTCAACCTCCACCAAAAACAAAAATGAATCTTTTTACAAACACCTCAACCCAAACTTTAAAATCCTCCTCTTCTTGCACGCAAACGATCCGTCAAGATCGCCGACACTTCACCGGAGAAGCCGTAGTCGATGAAGAAATTGCCCCCAATCAACGCGGTATGGTCTTTTTCCACGGCAGTTGGTGGTTCGCACAATGCGATCGCGCCGTTACCCTCGTTCCCGGACAGCACGTTCAAGTCTTAGGCGTTTGCAGCACGACGTTAGTGGTTCGGCCCATTGCTTATTGGTAAAATTGGGTTTCAGGTATTAGGTGTTAGGTGTGAGGCATTAGGTTTTAAACCCCCACTGCCCACTGCCCACTGCCCACTGCCCACTGCCTTCTCCCTTCTCCCTTCTGCGATCGGCTAAACCTAGAGGTACAATGCTCAAAGGTCGGAATCGTCCTGTACCCTGCTCATCTTTATTGCCGCGATCGCGCCCTGTTTGAAATGACCGACGAACAACAACTCAGCTTATTCGGCGACTCAGAACTCGAAACCCCATCTACCCAACCTCCCGTAGACTTCGATGCTATCCCCAAAAGCGCCAACATTCCCATTCCCCCAGGCACCTACGACAGCATATCTTCCCTCGCCCAACACTGCCAAACCTGTCAGCGGTGCGAACTCTGCAACAGTCGCACCCATGCCGTTATCGGACGGGGAAACCCCAACGCCGATTTGTTACTGATTGGCGAAGGGCCCGGACAAAACGAAGACGAACAAGGATTGCCTTTCGTCGGAAAATCCGGTCAACTCCTCGATAAAATTCTCGCCTCCGTTCAACTCGATCCCGAGCGCGATCTTTATATTGCCAATATGGTTAAATGTTTGAGTGGCGATACGCGCGTGTTGACCCAAAACGGCTATGTCGCGATCGCGCAACTGGTTGAGAACCGTTTTTGTGGAAAAGTCCAAAGCCTCAACCGCCACAACCAACTCGTTTGGCGCAAAATTAGCGGTTGGTATCGATCCCCCCTCGCCGGACGAACCCAATATCGCCTCGCCTTCCCCGGCACAACTGAAGGCGCAATTCTCACAGGCGACCATCCCATTTTAACTCAACGGGGGTGGATCGCTGTCGAAGATATTCAAGAACGCGATCGCATCGCCACCGGCACTCCAAACCGCGATCGTCTCCAACCCCCTTGCCTCCTCGACAGCAGCGTTGGCGGGGAATCTTTGAGTTCGACAGCAACCCTCGCACCCGCATCCCGCGCCGAAACAGACTGGAAACCCGTTCTCAAACAACGCCTTCCTTCTCCCCATAACTCCCCATTGGTATACTGCATTGATGTCGAAGAAACCGCCAACTTCGTCACTCCTGCTGGCGTTGTCCACAACTGTCGTCCTCCCGGCAACCGTACCCCTGCGCCCAAAGAAATTGAAGCCTGCAAACCCTATCTTCTCGAACAAATTCGCCTCATCGACCCCAAAATTATTCTCTTTACCGGCGCGACGGCATTGCGCGGTTTAACAGGAGATAAAAGAGGAATTACTAAAGTTCGAGGTCAATGGATAGAATGGAATAAAAGGCCGTGTATGGCTATTTTTCACCCAGCCTACCTTTTGCGCAATCCCTCGCGAGACAAAGGCAAACCCAAATGGCTAATGTGGCAAGACATTCAGGAAGTTCGAGCAAAGTTAGACGAACTTTGCTCATCTTCTTAAAACCCGTTCGTAGTAGGGACTTCAGTCCCACAGTTCGTAGTAGGGACTTCAGTCCCACAGTTCGTAGTAGGGACTTCAGTCCCACAGTTCGTAGTAGGGACTTCAGTCCCACAGTTCGTAGTAGGGACTTCAGTCCCCACAGTTCGTAGTAGGGACTTCAGCCCCACAGTTCGTAGTAGAGGCTTTAGCCCCCACAGTTCGTAGTAGAGGCTTTAGCCCCCACACCCACTGGGGCGAGAGCGTTAGTCCGGCAGTATTTCGGGGAACTTTATAGCTATAGATTCTCGAACAAACTAGCTTGCTGTACGCTCTCAGTTTATTTTTCATGGGAGAAAACACAGGAGTCAGCGAGTAGAGATATTTCATAAAACGTCCGCACGCCGAGCCAGAATTTAAGAGGTAAGTTGTTCGGCATTCAAACGGCTTGCCTAAATTTCCCCAAAGACAACAGGGAACAAGCAACAGGAGACACTCAATATCGGTACGGCAGCTCAAAAAAACAATGATGATTCTTGATGCCCCACCTCTCGTTCTCGAAAACGCCCAACTCGGGCAAATGCTGGATAAACTCCCGCCTGAAGTCCGACAATGGGCCGAAAGTTTAGATTGGAAACAACGTCGCTATCTTCTCTCTCTTTGCTATCTCCTCTGTTCGGCATCGCCGGACGTACAAATCCAATTTTTAGATGAATATACTGCCGATGGATTAATTGCCAAGATCGTCCAAGATTACGATACGCAAATCAAAGTTCAGGCTTATCTGAATAGCTATCATGTTAAGAGTAGACTAACCCCTAGTCTTCTGAGGGTTTATATTCGGCAGTATTATATTCATTCCGCCCAGGATGTGCGTCGCCAGCCAGAAAAATATTTAGAATCTGCTTTACGTTTGGGCGTTAATCCAACCGAAAAAAATTACGTTCTAAATTATATTTTGGGCTTTGAAATCTTGAAGATGATGTTTAAAATGAGCTGGATGCAGCACGAAAGGCTGTATTCTTTGCAAAGCAATCAAGAAGAATTTTATTTTACGTATATCAAACCGATTCAAAAAACTCATATCCTCAACGGCATAATTAATCCCAAAGATCGAAATTTGTTTTTTGCTAAGCGAAACTATTTTATTCAAGTTCCTCAATTAAGCGAAAAAAAAGTCACGGAGTTGGTGATGCTCGCTTTTACAACCGATATTGTAAGCTATTTGGGATTTGCGATCGTCCGCAATCTCAGCCATTTAAACTTTGACTACGATTATATCTTTCAACCCGAACCAGAAGGGGCTTTTGAGTGAATTGGTCATTGGTCATCGGTCATTCATCAACGGATTTTAGGTCGTGTGCCGACCCCCAACCCCCTTATATAAGGGGGACTATAGGGGGTCGGCGGCACGGTTTATATTGGTCATTGGTCATTATCCCTAGCCTGTATCGAACAAATCTGTTACGACTTTAGATTTTTGGTATTAGCTCTGCCTGTGTCTGATGGGTTTGGCGATCGCTTAACAATTCGTCTTGAAAAAGCGCGAACTTATACTTTTCCCAATTTTAAGTATTTATTGTTCCTTAAATCGAAAGGCTTGTCAACCGTAAATCCACCATTTGTTCTGACAAAAATGTTGCCCCGAAAAAAGTTGGGTCGGGGCAACTAAAATTTAACGATTAGAGCGCAGATTTTGTAAATCTGGGTCTAAGGCATTTTGGACTTCTCCCACCGCATCGAGAATGTCAAGCAACTCTTCTTGCATATATTTGAGAACGTGGTCGTAGGGAATTTCGTGGGCAATGTAGAGAAACTTTGTTTGCTCGTGCAAAACGGCACTGTGCAGGACGCACGCAAACGAGTGCATTGCCAACAGTCGAGTGGAGCATTTAGAGAGTTTTTGGTGGAGGGGAACAGAAGCGCTTTCAGGATTATTGGGTAAAATGGACATCGTTGACTCCTCGTTTGTTACTAGAAATTGACATCGGGGGGTTTCCCCAGAGAAGGCGATGTAGCTTGCAGGCGTGTCGCCTTCTCTTGCTTTAATATAATATGCTTTGCTCAAAAATGCAACAAGTATAAATGTTTTATTTTTATTAAGAGCACAGAAGACATCTGTATCGCCTTTCTCAAGGGCGCGATCGCAATTCACGCATTCACGCATTATTTAAAATGAACAACCCAAATCCCGAGTCTGTATCGAATAAATCTGTCACGACTTTAGATTTTTGGTATTAACTTGTCACCAATGGTCATTGGTCAGTAGAAACGTTTCGCACGTTGGCTTCCCCTCCGTTGGGCGATCGCGTGGCGTGCGAATTTTCCCAAAAGCGATGGGAGCTTGGTAGGATTGAGTTCGGAAAAAGCTTAACTCACTCTAAAAATTCAGACCCAAAAATACTAATATGAGTGCAAAATTAGCAGTAAATGCCCCTCACGGCGGCCACCTAATTAACCGCGTTGCCAGCGCTGCCGAACGTCAAGAATTTCTAGCCCAAGGTTCAAATTTGCCCCGCGTTCGACTCGACGAACGAGCGACTTCCGATCTCATGACGATCGCGATCGGTGCATTAAGTCCCCTCCAAGGCTTCATGGAACAGGCGGATTACGAAAGCGTTGTCACCGATATGCGCCTGGTCAACGGTCTTCCTTGGACCATTCCTATTACGCTTTCGGTGACCGAAGAAATCGCCGACCCCCTCAAAGAAGGAAGTTGGGTGCGCCTCGACGACCCGACAGGACGGTTTATTGGGGTGCTGGAATTGACCCAAAAGTATCGCTACAACAAAGCTCACGAAGCCACCAACGTCTATCGCACCGATGAAATGAAACATCCGGGGGTCAAGGTGGTTTACGACCAAGGAGCGATTAATTTGGCAGGCCCAATTTGGCTGCTCGAACGCGAACCCCACCCCCTATTCCCCAAATACCAAATCGATCCCGCCGAGTCGCGCCGGATGTTTGAAGAAAAGGGATGGAAAACCATTGTCGGCTTCCAAACGCGCAACCCCATCCACCGCGCCCATGAATACATCCAAAAATGCGCCTTAGAAACCGTAGACGGCTTATTTTTACATCCGTTAGTTGGGGCGACTAAAAGCGATGATATCCCGGCAGATGTGCGGATGCGCTGCTACGAAATCATGCTCGAACATTATTATCCCAAAGATCGGGTGATTCTGGCGATTAATCCCTGTTCGATGCGCTATGCCGGTCCGAGGGAGGCAATTTTCCATGCACTCGTGCGCAAAAACTACGGATGTACTCACTTCATCGTCGGTCGAGATCATGCAGGTGTAGGCGATTATTATGGAACCTACGATGCCCAGCACCTCTTCGACGAGTTTGAACCGGAAGAACTGGGGATCGTGCCGATGAAATTTGAACACGCTTTTTATTGTAAAGTCACCGAACAAATGGCGACGAGTAAAACCAGTCCGAGTCAGCCGGAACAGCGCGTTCACCTGTCGGGAACCAAAGTGCGAGAAATGCTGCGCCGAGGCGAATTGCCACCGCCGCAATTCTCTCGTCCGGAGGTGGCGGCAGAATTGTCTAGGGCGATGCAAGCGCAAAGCTAATACCCAAAAACCCAAGTCTTGTCCTACATAAAGTTTGTCAAACCTAGACACAGCTTTCCATGCTGAGTCTCTGAGTCAAACGCCAATGAATGGAAACTGGTAAGACGGCGTTTTATGGGAAGGGGCGATCGCGCGAGAGAAATGCGATCGCCCCGATTTTTTCCCCTTCACAATAACTGCTAAAATCCTAGAGTCATTCCCTGAAATCCTCTCTAATTCCCGCGTATTGACTTAATTCACCCCTCGCCAGTACGCGCCGCGTCTCTCAAAGATTGACCAACACCAAATTATCGCGATGAATTACCGTTTCCGCCCCCCCGTAACCCAAAATTTCGGGGATGCGATCGGAATGCTGTCCTTGAATTTGCCTAATTTCCCCACTGCTATAATTCACTAACCCTCGCGCAACCTCCAGTCCTTGACGATCGCACAAAACCACCGCATCGGATGTTTGAAATTCCCCATCAACCTGCGTAATTCCCGCAGCCAACAAAGATTTTCCCCCGCGCGCGATCGCCTTAACCGCTCCCCCATCCAGATACAATTTCCCCATCGCAATTAAACTGTGGGCAATCCAACGCTTGCGGGCATTTTCGGGACGCGGTTGCGGTTCAAATTGCGTGCCAATGGGTTCCCCATTCAGTATTTTCTCGAGGTTGTAGGGGGAGTTTCCGTGGGCGATCGCGACTCGGACTCCCGCGCTGGTCGCAATGCGCGCGGCAGACAGCTTAGTCGCCATTCCCCCCGTTCCCCACTGAGAACCGCTCGACCCAGCTTCGACTTGGAGTTGGGCGAGTTGGTCGGCGCTGACGAGAGAAATCGGTTTGGCTTCGGGATTTGACCGAGGATCTGCGGAATACAGGCGATCGACATCAGTCAGTAAAAACAACCAATCCGCACCGATTAAACTCGCGACCAGCGCCGACAGCGTATCGTTATCGCCAAATTTGAGTTGAAGTTCTTCCACCGCGACGGTATCGTTTTCGTTGACAATGGGAACCACTCCCAATTGCAATAACTCTTCAAAGGTATTTTTGGCGTTGATGTAGCAGTTGCGATCCATTAAGTCTCGCCGCGTCAGCAAGATTTGGGCGATGGGTTGACCGAGAGTCGTAAAGAGGTCGTCGTAGATGCGAACCAGTCGTCCCTGACCGACGGCGGCAACTGCTTGTTTGAGGGCAATTCGCTGGGGTCTTTCGTCGAGTTTGAGGCGCGCGCAACCCACTCCCACCGCGCCGGAGGAGACGAGGACGACGCGATCGCCTTTGCCTCTCAAGCGCGCGATTGTTTCGACCAGGGCGGCAATGGCCGAAAGTGCCAGTTGGCGATCGCGCGTCAAACTGGAAGTCCCAATTTTGATGACCAGAGTTTGAGCCATAGGGCAGATGGCAGGCTTCGGCTAACGGTTACTGAGCTTGTCGAAGTACGCTCAGCCTAACAGAGGAATGACCAATTCCCAATCACCCATTCCCCCATTCCCAATTCCCAAAAATACAAAAGCGCTAGACCAGAAGGGACTAACGCTTTGTATAAGTTTATACATTATTAGGGTCTATATCTAAGCTGACCCTATTGAGATTATGATTAAGGTCTATATATTGGCTGACCTCATTTGAACTAATTATTAGAATGCCAGAAAATTCTGATATACTTTTGTTTCTTAATTATTTCTTTATATTTCAATCCGTAAATATTAATATGGTTATGTGAAGTTTCGTTACTTACCCGAAAGAGTTACGCCTAACCACTGAGACACCTGTACCTCAAAATTGCGCAGGGAGTAGGAATGAAGCTGAGTTGGATCGACCATTGGTTCGACGAGAATGGAGAACATCCCTAAGCGGTTGGCGGCGAGTACGTCGGTAAAAAGGCGATCGCCAACCATTGCGACTCGTTGGACAGGAAGCTGCATTTGGACAACGGCTTGCCTTAACTTGCGCCGCGAGGGTTTTCTCGCCCCAATAATGTAGGGTAGATTGAGCGCCCTCGCAATACTACCGATGCGGTTTTCGCTGAGATTATTGCTAACTAACCAGAGGCTTGCGCGATCGCGGATTTCCTCAACCCACTGCGCGACTTCGGGGGACACTTCCTGTTCCCGAAAAGGAACTAAGGTTTCATCCACATCCAAAACCAACCCTTTGAGATCGTATTCTTGGAGAATATCCGGAGTCAAACTGACGATAGACTCTCCCAGAACGAGGTTAGGTTGTAACTTTGCTTCCCAAGACATCTTTAATACTTTCCCTTCCGAACGGTTGAACAACACAAATCCACTATTCTTCTTCTTGATTAAGGGCATTTCGCTGTTGGCGAATTGCCTCTTTCGCCACTTCGTGTTCCTCCAAAGTTTTCGTAAACAAGTGAGTCCCGTCGTAACGGGCAACGAAAAAGCGAAAGTCCGTTTGTTCGGGCGAGAGGGCTGCTTGGAGACTCTCTAAACCGGGACTGGCGATGGGGGTTGGCGGCAGTCCGGGATTGAGATAGGTATTATAAGGAGAATCGACCCGAACCTGTTCGAGGGTGAGAGGTTTATCGGGCGTTTGGCGAATGCCCAAAGCATATTCTACCGTCGGGTCGGCTTCCAATCTCATGCCATCGCCCAACCGTCCGGCAAATACGCCAGCAATGCGGGAACGTTCTTCGCTGACGGCTGCTTCTTTTTCCACAATACTTGCCAGCGTCGCCCATTCTTTCAAGCTCAAATTTGTATTACTTTTTCCTTTCTCGTAGAGGGGAAGGGCAACTTCTTGAAAGCGGGCAAGCATCAGGTCGATAATTTGTTCTGGGGTAACGCGATCGCTAGCCAGTTCGTAGGTATCGGGAAACAAAAAGCCTTCAAGATGAGGCAACTTTTCCGGCAACCAAGGATACTTTTCTCGGGGAATTTGACTGACAGCGTTAATAAAATCTTGTTCGCTAAAATAACCCAACGATGCAAAATAACTTGCCATTTGCCAGCGCGATTGTCCTTCAGGAATGGTAAAACTAAGTCGAACCGCTTTTCCCTGCCAAATCTTCGCCGCTGTGGCTACCAAAGAGTCTTGAGGCGAAAGTTTGTAAATCCCCGCTTGAAATCCCCCTCCATCTTGTTTAACCGCCAACCAAGAAGCCCAAATCTTCCACGCCAAAGGAGACCGAATGAGACCAAATGCTTCGAGGTCGGCACCAATTTGTCGCGTTGACGTTCCCTGGGGAATTGTCATTTGTACGATGTCTGTTGTCGCCGTTTCAGAAGGCGAGTCTCCGTTGACTGGAGAAATCGCCCAATTCCACCAAGACCAACCCTGCCATCCACAAACTGCCAGCACAATGGGCAATATAAAAAGATAGTATGTCCATCTAGAAATTCGCTCGGCTGTATTCATTGGGATTAAGTTTGGACAGGTGGGCTGCGGACAAATGGGCGGGTACTACTCAAATAATAAATCTTCTAAAAAGGGCTGAACTTGCTGGAATTCTTCTGGGGATAATAACTCAATTTTTTCCGTTGAGTTTTCCCGACCGAAAAACAGGAGTGGAGAAAGGGGCGTGTAAATTTCGTATTCTTGACCCTCGTGGAAGAATGTGGCTAAAAACTGATATTCGTCGGTTTCTATTTCTCCCAGTTCGTTTTCAAGTTCTAGGGTTAGAATATCGTCTTCGTCGGGTTCTGGCAAGTCTCCAGAAACGGTTAGAGTATAAGCGGCATTTTGGAGAAACAAGTTGAGTTCGGCTAGGACAGCTTTGGCATCGGCAAACAATTTATCGAGTTCTTCGCCATCTTCGATCCAAACTGCACCGGCTTCTTCATCGTCGCTATCCCAGTTAATAATAGCGATGGGTGCATGGGCGGGAAGGAGTAATAAATAAACAGAATCGTCGATGTAAAAAGAACGTTCGACAAAACACTGAAGCGATCGCCCTTCTTCGTCGGTGAGAACGATGGGAGTGGGTTCGGATTGCTCGTTGAAATCAGAAGATTGAAATTGAGTCATGCGTTTGAGATGGCGCTTCGGGAGTAGATGGGGGAGGAAATTTGGGAAAATCGCTAGAGATTGGAGCAATTCCCGATTTCGAGGGGTTGGCCTAAAAATCCATTTTGGGACAATTCGTAAACACTGCGGACATCGGTAAGATTATATTGTAGGGGGGTAATCGAGATATAGTTGTCGCGAATGGCTTGAACGTCTGTGGGAATGTGGGAGGGCAAGTGCTGGTGTTCGGGTTGTTCGATTTCTTCGACTACCTCCCCAGCTAACCAATAGTAGCTCTTTCCGCGCGGGTCGGTTCGTTTTTCAAACTGTTCGATGTAGCGACGCAATCCTTGGCGCGCGATCGCGACTCCGGCGATCGCTTCGGGTTTGACGGATGGGACATTAATATTGAGTAAAGTGGCTTCGGGTAAGGGGTTTTTACTGAGGCGCTCGAGTAAAACAAGGGCGAATCGAGCGGCTGTGGGAAATTCTTGGGAGGCAAAACTGGCTAAGCTGATGGCAATACTGGGAATCCCTTCGATAATCCCTTCCATCGCTGCGGAGACGGTTCCTGAGTACAGAATATCCGTCCCTAAATTAGAACCGTGGTTAATTCCCGCAATCACAACGTCCGGACGTTGGTCGAGAAGGGCATTAAGAGCTAATTTGACGCAATCTGCGGGCGTTCCCGAACACGACCACGCTCGAACCGAAGGATGAAATACTGATTCGACATTTTGGGCGCGAATGGGCTGGTGTAACGTCAGTCCGTGGCCGGTGGCAGATCGTTCGCCATCGGGACAGACGGCGGTGACGTTGTGGCCGGCGCGGGCGAGGGTATCGACGAGGGTACGAACGCCCGTGGCAAAGATGCCATCGTCGTTGCTAATGAGTAGGTTTAAGGGTCGATCTTGGTTCATGGTGGGATGTGTGGGATGTGTGGGATGTTAAAGTGAAGATGGAACAGTAAAAGCGTTTGTTACCAAAATTTTCCTAAGATGAGCGATCGCTTTCAGGACGATAAAACAGCGATCGCGCTCGCACCAAGATACCTCAACGATAATCCCTATTTTTACGTAGTTTACGATGACTTCTTCGACCTTCAACGAAATTGAGACGCAACTGGGGCAACTGCAACGGGAGGCAACTGACGCGATCGCCGCCGCTGAAACCCTCGAGGGTCTCGAACAGTTGCGCGTGACCTATTTGGGTAAAAAGGGACCTCTCTCGCAAATTATGCGGGGAATGGGCAAACTCAGCAGCGAAGAACGTCCTCGCTTCGGCGCGATCGCCAATGAGGTCAAAGAAACGCTACAAACCGGTCTAGAAGAGGCGAGAACGCGCTTGGAACGGGCAGCCCTCGAAGCGCAACTCAAAGCAGAGGTTCTCGATGTCACCATGCCCGGTGTGGGCCGTCCCTCGGGCAGAATTCACCCCCTCAACAGCACCATCGATCGCTTCATCGAGATTTTCTTGGGGTTGGGTTATACCGTCGCCGAAGGACCGGAGATGGAAACCGAATACTACAATTTTGAAGCCCTCAACACCCCTGCAGACCATCCCGCGCGGGATATGCAGGATACGTTTTATTTAACCAACGGTCGTTTACTGCGAACCCAAACCTCATCGGTGCAAATTCGCTACATGGAAACCCACGAACCGCCCATTCGCATTATTGCCCCGGGTCGGGTGTATCGCCGCGATACGGTAGATGCCACCCATTCGGCGGTGTTCCATCAGGTGGAATTGTTGGCCATTGATAAGGGATTGCGGTTTACCGATCTTAAGGGGACGTTGAAGGAGTTTGTGCGTCAAATGTTTGGCGAGGAGTTGCCCTTGTTATTTCGCGCCAGTTACTTTCCCTTCACCGAACCGTCGGCTGAAGTGGATGTGCGGTGGCGGGGGAAATGGTTGGAAGTGGCGGGTTGCGGGATGGTGGATCCCAACGTTTTGAAGGCGGTGGGGTACGATCCTGAAGTGTATTCGGGATTTGCCGCTGGGTTTGGGGTGGAACGCTTTGCAATGGTGTTGCACCAAATTGATGATATTCGCCGTCTTTACAATAGCGATTTACGCTTTTTGAGGCAGTTTTAAATCGGAAATCAGAACATCCCACTTACGTCACTTCCAGAAAACAAATTCCGAGAAGCGATCGCTATTTCTGTGGGGCGCAGATAACGGCAATTCCTGCGGAGTTTGTACCATGCAACTCAATCTTTGGAAGCCCTCTCAAGGGAGTACCTGCTAGAATCATTAATTAGAGGTAGTGAGTGACTAGAATGCCGACGGCTAAACAGTTAGAGAGCTTGTATCGCGTCTGCTATCAACTAACATACATCATGCTTCAGCCGATCCATCTCGTTTGCGTCGATAATCGAACTCACAATATTTACATACTGGCGGGTTATGACGAAGAGATCGAGTTTCAAATTCTACCAAGCGGAGAGTTTTCTGATGAGCCAAGTTAACTATGATTCAATGTCCGTGGCTGAGTTAAAACAGTATTTTCTCAAGCATCGTGGAGATCGCGCTGCATTTCAAGCTTACTTAGATAGGATTAATCAACGTCCGCTCAAAATTATTGCACGTCCTGACGATCCTGATTTTGATGAGAAGGTTCAAGTTGCCATTCGCCAAAAGTTAGAAGCAGCAAGAAGGAACAGCAGCTAACGGTCTCATAATTCCAATGCAGCAGACAATTGAGAAAGTTAGAAAACTTACAATAGGATAGAGTAAAAGCATGGAGAGGCGGCGAACGAATGACTTCAACATCGAGAGAACACCCAACTATTATTCGCACAGAACGGGGACTCGCGATCGCAGGTTAAGCGCATCTCGATTTACGATGTCCTCGATTATCTTAAAGGAGGTAAATTTAGCAGACGATAGTAGCGATCGCACGGTTTGGCGATTTGCTCAAGACAACCAAATGCTCTTGCTAACTGCGAATCGGAATGCAAAAGGAGACGATTTATTGGAACATACCATTCGTGAAGAAAGCACCTCTACGTCACTACCTGTCATCACAATCGGAAGCCTCGAGCGACTTATTGAACGAGAGTATCGCGAACAATGCAGTACCCGTCTTGTGGATATTATGCTGTACCTTGACAATTATCTGGGAGTCGGTCGGCTTTTTATTCCATAAGGTTTGCGATCGCCACGTGCTACTTGCGAATTTTTTTTCGGATTGTACTTCTCACAACCTCAACCTTGATAAATTGCAAAGTTGTTGCTTAACATCGCATCTCCCCTGTTCTCCCTCACCTTACTGCTGCAATCGCGCCTTTTGTCATCGCTGCACTCATATCCCCTCGTTTCCCCGCGATCGCACTCCCTTCTCAACCTCCAGATTGCCATATCATCTGCGTTAGATTGGGACGGAAACTTTAATTTTTAAGACTTTTTCCCCACAATCCCAACTTAGATTTGGAACAATGGAACTACCAAGGGCACCCTTTTCAGGAATAGAAAGATGAAAAAAATATCCAGACTCTACAAAATCGTTGCCTCGATTTTGCTGGGGATTCTTCTGGTGCTGGGAATTGGCTGGCTGCGTTTGGATAGCGCGATCGCAACCAATCTCCAGCGAAATATTAGCACAACCCTGGGCGTATATCCCCAAATCGAGGAACTCCACTATCAACTCTTCACTGGTCGGTTGAATATTGAAAATCTGACGCTGAACAATCCTAATGGGTTTGCTACGCCCTATTTCATGAAAGCCAATAATCTCCAAGTTCAGTGCAATCCTCTGAGTTTTTTGGGTAAAACAACACAATTACAAGAATTTTTAATTGAGAGAATTGATGTCAATATCGAACAGAAATTGACTCAAAATAATGCCCTGACTATTTTGGGTAATGCCAAACAGCAGCGGAAAATTAATCTTCAAGCCAATGTTGCAAACCGTCAAAAAAAGTTTTTTCTCCAACAAGCAATTGTTAGCAATATTACTTCTCAACTCAACCTTGCTTTAGGACTTTTAGACAATCCTTTGAGTGTCGAACTGCCCGAAATCGAAGCAATTGAACTGAGTAATTTAACTCCAGAAAATATTCAAGGTGTGGTTCTGGGCGACTTGATCGATCGCGTTGTTTCTGGGATAATGAAGAAGATTGTCGCGGAAAGTCAAACTAAAATCCCTGAAAATATTTTAAAAGACATTCAAGAAAGTCCCCTATTTTCAGAACAACTGCCCGATTTTCTCGCGAAGTAAGCTCGAATTTAAGGCGACATGAGGAGAAGTTTTGGTTAAAATTTCCTGTGGGGAAGCGGTATTTACAGAGATTGAAGCGGTTCTCTTTGATAAAGACGGAACGTTAGAAGATTCGCACCAATTTTTACGGGAATTAGCCCAACGGCGATCGCGCTTGATAGATGCGCAAATTCCCGGAGTCGGCGAACCGTTACTCATGGCCTTTGGAGTTGGCGATCGCGCTACCTTCGACCCCACAGGTTTAATGGCTGTGGGCAGTCGCACCGAAAATATTATAGCAGCCGCCGCTTATATTGCCGAGACTGGACGCAGTTGGGTCGAGTCGTTGGAAATTGCGCGCAATGCTTTTACCGAAGCCGATCGCACCCTCCATCGTACTCCCGAAAATTCCCCGATGGTGGCGGGAACGTTGGCAATATTACAGCGATTTTCGGCAATGGAATTGAAGCTAGGGATTTTGTCTGCGGCAACTCCTGAAGGTGTGGCGGAATTCGTCGAGCACCATCAATTACAACCGTATTTTCAACTAAAAATGGGAGTCACGTCCCAAGGCCCTTTTAAGCCTTCTCCCTACCTATTTTACAAAGCTTGTGGCGCGTTGGGAGTTAACCCCGGAAAAACACTGATGATAGGAGATTCTGCCCTAGATATGCAAATGGCGCATCAGGCAGAGGCGGCTGGCGCGATCGCCTTTTGTCCCCAAGGAGGGAGTTTGGATGGCGCGGATGTGGCGATCGCGGATTTTGAAGAGTTGAAAGTAATATAGCGTTTTTATTTGGGTTGTAAAACTCTAGTATTGGAAGAATAGAAGAATAGAAGAATAGAAGAATAGAAGAATAGAAGAATGGGAGAATGGGAGAATGGGAGAATGGGAGAATGGGAGAATGGGAGAATGGGAGAATTTGAGGGACAAGCAAGGAGTTTTTAAGTTAGTAGTATCGGACCGCTGTTTACGTTCGGGAGCAGAAATGCTGTATCCTTATTGTAATCCGCGAACTGCTTGCCGTTTGAGCATTTTTAATTTTTAATTTTTAATTTTACCCAGCTTCAGCCAACATTAATTCCTCCGACATCTCAAAATTCGCCGTCACATTCTGCACGTCGTCCAGAGATTCCAAACTCTCAACCAATTTCAAGAGCGATCGCGCTTGTTCTGTATCCGTAACTTCCACCATATTGCTAGGAATCCAGCGCAACTCCGCCGATTGTACCGGAAAACCCCCATCTTGTAGCGTTTGATTGAGCATCTCCAAATCCGCAACCTGCGCAAACACCTCCGCGCCGGGATTTTCTTCGTCATCAAAAACCTCATAAGTTTCAGCACCGCCTTCGAGAGACGCTTCCAACAGTTGCTCTTCTTCCACCTCCCCCTCGAGCAACACAACCCCTTTTTGCTCAAACATCCAACTCACGCACCCCGTTTCCCCCAAATTTCCCCCATTCTTACTAAAAGCCGAACGCAAATCCGCCGCCGTGCGATTGCGATTTTCCGTCAGCGCCTCAATTAAAATCGCTACACCGCCTGGACCGTAACCCTCGTAGCGAATTTCTTCGTACTGTACGCCATCCGCCTCGTAGGTTCCAGCGCCTTTAGCGATCGCGCGATCGATATTCTCATTGGGAATTCCCGCCGCCTTTGCCTTCTCAATTGCCGTCCGCAACTGAAAATTCCCCGCCGGATCGGGAACGCCATTGCGCGCGGCGACAATGATCGCGCGGGACACTTGAGTAAAGGTTTTGCCTTTTTTCGCGTCAACTCTCGCCTTCTGACGTTTAATATTGGCCCACTTACTATGTCCAGCCATACTCAAATCGGACTTTTTTTTCTACTTTAGCTTACCACTCGCACTCGCCCGCGCGACAGTTCAAAGAGACTCGCATTCCCACTCTTGGCACTGGCTTTCAGCTAACGTGCATTGAAGGAGGGTGGGTATGCCAATAACCGGTAACCGATGCGTCGAGGAGTTAGTAAAATCTACCGCGCCGACCTTCACAGTTTGTAACATCTGCTGTATTGTTAGGGAATCGCGAACAATACCAACTTTATTGAAGATTTATCCGAAATTAAGCCTTTAATTGACCAATCTAAGGAGAATGACCGGTTCGCAATTAACGGTCGTTTATAATTAGAAAGAAACTACTTTGCTTCAAGCCCAAAAGAATGAATGTCCAAGCGGGATGCTCGGAAACCTCGCGTTCTCTCAAACTTGCCTACAGAACCGCAACTCGAGGGAAACGAGCTTGCAACAATCCTAAATACAATGGAGGCCTTGGTGGTGGCATTTGCTCCCCAAGGTCAAATTCTGTGGGTCAACTCAACTTGCGAACGAGTGATGGGTTACTCGGGAACCGAACTGAAGGGTCGCTACGTTTGGGAAGCAGTCGTTCCCCCGCAAGAGCGTTCGACCGTTAGATGTCTATTTGAACAGTTGCAGACGGCTCGGGTGGCTGACAAACTGGAGTATAGTTGGCTCGCTCGAGACGGCAGTTTAAAGCGAATTGCCTGGTCTCATACCATTTTGTACGACGAAGGCGGTGGAGTTAAAACACTCGTCGCTACGGGAGTGGAAATTGTAGATCGCCAACTCGAAGGCGAACAACTGTTAAACGCGATCGCCCATCGCCTCTGTCAATCCCTCGATCTCCAAGATATCCTCAACGCCACCGTTGCCGAAATCCGACAGTGGTACCAGTGCGATCGCGCCCTCGTTTACCGCTTCGACTCCGACGGCAGCGGCATGGCCCTCGCAGAATCCCTCAGCATCGGCGACTGGACTCCAATGCTCGGTCAGCAAATTTACGATCCCTGTTTTAAAACCGGCTTTGCCGATCGCTATCGCCAAGGCAGAGTCGCCGTTATTGAAGACGTAAATCAAGTTAATTTAACGCCTTGCTATCTCGACCTCCTAAATGTCTTTCAGGTCAAAGCCAGCGCCGTTTTTCCCATCATTTGGGAAGAGCGATTGTGGGGATTATTCATGCTCCATCAGTGTGCGTCTCCGCGAAAATGGCAAAGTTCGGAGTTGACCTTATTGACTCAACTTACCGCTCGGGTTGCCCTAGCGATCGGTCACTGCGAACTCTATGAAAAATTAAAAGTTCAACTGCAAGAACAAAAAGGAGTCGAATCGGTTCTTGAATTTGCCAAAGATGACCTCGAAGAGCGCGTCGCCGAACGCACCGCCCAACTCAGAAAAATCAATGGCAAGCTTCTCCTCGAACTCGAAGAACGCCGCCGCGTCGAAAAAGCCCTCGAACTCTCTCAAGTTCGTTTCGCCAGAATTGTCGAAATTGCCGATGATGCCATTATCGCTATCGACGAAAGTCAGCGCATTACCCTGTTTAATCGGGGGGCTGAAAGGATTTTTGGGTGGCGCGAGCGAGAAATTCTCGGTCAACCCCTTGCACGACTGCTGCCAGAGCGCTTTATCGACCTTCATCGCCAGCACGTCGAAGGTTTCGCGCGTACAGACACTCCCGTTCGTCGCATGGGAGAGCGCCGCGAAATCTGGGGCCGTCGCAAGGATGGAAGCGAGTTTCCCGCAGAAGCCTCAATTGCGCGCCTTCATTTAGAAAATGAAACGATTTTTACAGTTATTCTCAGAGATGTTACTGAACGCTGGCAAATCGAACGCATGAAGGACGAATTCATCGCCGTCATTAGCCACGAACTGCGTACGCCCCTCACCGGTATTCAAGGGGCAGTGGATATGCTAACCAGTGGTTTGCTCGACGCTCAACCCCAAAAGCGCCAACACTTGCTTGAAATTGCTGCAGACAGTACCAAGCGTTTAGTTCGCCTCGTCAACGATATCCTCGACCTCGGACAACTCGCTTCGGGGGAAATTAAAATGCTCAAACAGCCGTGCGATGCCGCTCAACTCATGCTAGACGCGGCAGATGGGGTTGGGGCTGCGGCGCAAGCGAGGGACGTAAATGTCTCGGTTTCGCCAATGTCGGTTCGCCTTTACGCCGACTGCGATCGCCTCGCGCAAGTCTTGGCCCATCTTTTGCACAATGCGGTTAAGTTTTCGCCCCCCCAAGCAACGGTTTGGCTGAGGGCTGAGTTAACGCGAGGAGAGGCGGTGGAGGAGGGCAACTCGGAATTGGGTTCCCTCTCTGCACCGATACTTTACCTCCAATTTCAAATTGAAGACCGAGGACGAGGTATTCCCGAAGAACAACTCGAAACTATTTTTGAGCGCTTTAAACAGGTTGATGGTTCTGACTCGCGCGATCTTAAAGGGACGGGTTTGGGACTAGCGATTTGTCACAGTATCGTCACTCAACATGGCGGTAAGATTTGGGCTGAGAGTACCCTGGGACAAGGGAGTATTTTTTATGTCGCCGTGCCTATTGAAAATGAGTCTCCCACAGAGACGGAAACGGAATTTGATTGATGCAGGGCGATTTAAATAGGGTTTGCTGAATAAGTGTTGTGATGAGCACCGGGGAGCACCGGGGAGCACCGGGGAGCACCGGGGAGCAGGGGGAGCTAGTACGTTTCCGGCGATCGCAGTGCAAGAACAGAAATGAATTTTTCCCGCCGAAGAGCGAAGATTTAAGTAACTCTAATACACCGCTTCGCGCATTGATTAATTAGGGTTTCAGCTTTGTGCAGCAAGCCCTAAATAGAGCCAGCTTCTGCTTGACAGGCTTGCAAGTCGGGAGGCGTGGTTTGAACTTCTACGTTATTGTATCCGGCTGTTGCCAATAATTGGGAAACCGCAAATTCGGCTCGTTCGTTGGCATTTTCGAGAACGCCTTGACTGCAAGCATTGCGGACGATTTTTTCTAGGGTTTCTCGCTGGGCCAAGGTTTGCAATTGGGGGGCGGCATCGGGTCCTAAGCCTAAGAAACCGCGATCGTAATCGTAAACTTGCGATCGCTCGACATCGATTTTGCTGTCGAGAATTTTGGGCGCTGGCAGTTGAAGGTAAACGGTATCGTCTTCAACGCGAACGCTTTCTGAGGTGAATTGGGAGAGATCGACTCCCGCTCTGACTTCGCCGTATGCGGTATAGAGTAAGCTGGTTTTTGCAACGACCAATTTTCCGAAGGTTCGATTTTGATGGGCTGGTACCACGGCTTCCATTGCGAAGACGGCGGTTGTGAGTTCGCTGGCGTTGCGGACTTGATGGACGATGAGGGTCGAGGGCTCGACTTGAGGTTGGGGAGGCTCGGCATTAAAAAAGGTGTAAACTCCTGCTGCCAGGCGGCTTCCGGCTTGCCACAAACCGAGCAAATTGAGCAAGATGATGAGAGCTAAGGTGCCGGTTGTAATAGACCACAGGTTTTTTAGCAGGAAGAAGGGAAGGCGAAGGATGGGATTTGCAGTCGCGCGATCGCTCATAATGACTCACGGGTACCGTCGGCGGACAATCAATTCTATAGTACGCTATGCCCATTCAAATTTCAAAGTTTCTTACCGCCGCGATGTCATCAATGCTCGCTCTTTGGGCAACTTCTTTAAGTGTCCGACTGTTCGACTTATTCTTTGACTACTTCCATCAAATCCTCGATTAAAACATCCAGAGAGCGAGCGATCTTTTGGATCGATGTGATATCTACGGTTGCTAGCCCTTGAGAACGGGCATAATGTCGTACTGTACTATAAGGAACTTCCGCGCGATCGGCAACATCTTTAAGAGTCCAGCCCTTTTCGTCAGCCAGTTCTCGAATTCGGAATTTAACTAATCCCATTTAAAACTAATCTTACAATTGCCTACTCTTCAATGATTTCAACTAAATCCTCGATCTCAATCTCGAAGGCACGAGCCATTTTATACAGCGCCGTATAATCGACAGTCGCCATCCCCGGAGAATTGGCATACGTTACCACCGTCGTGTAGGGAATGCTCGTTCTCTGGGCGACTTCTTTAAGCGTCCAGCCTTTTTCATTGGCAAAATCTCGCACTCGCAACCGAATTAATCCCATTCTACAGTTGACATAACACGAATACTCGTGTTCAATAAAAAATACGATAAACAGCGATCGCCCTCCGACCTGAGAAATCAAGGGCGAACGCTTTCTTTTAACAATCCACAAAAGGTGGAAAGGATAATTATATGATACCAACACAGTTGACATATCGCGAGCGACTTCAACCTTGGTGTGTCGTTCGTCATCTCCCGAACTTACAACGACTGACCGTTGCTCGTTTTAGTCGCCGTAGCGACGCGGAAGGTTATTTGCGAGCGTTGCGGCGCTTGATGCCAACGGCAAACCATGTTGTCGTTTTCGCGATCGCGCCGCGCGCGTCGGGTCGGTAGCGCCCAAAGTCCCTAAAAACTCAACTCTAGGCTCATAGGCAAGAATCGAGAGAGTAAATTGCTGCCTTAAAAAGCTTAAAATTGCAGAAATCGTCCGCTCTTTGACGATTGTCGGACGATTTCCTGCGTTTCACCCCGCTCTAATGTCCAGTTTTATGCTACCGAGCCGCTTTTCCTTTTTGAGAAATAAGCCAACACGCAAAACTGGGAGCGCTTTACTTTTACTGAGACTTGCGCCGTAACTTCGTTCCCAACAGTCCCAACGTTCCCAGAGACAACAGCGAAAGGGTTGCCGGTTCGGGTACATCCGTCCCCCTGGTCGCCTTAATTTGATAAGCCAACTGAGAATTCCTCGGACGCTCTCCCGTCCAAGAGAAGGTAGAGGTTCCCATAATTGTGAACGCTCCGCCAAAATCGCTCACCTTTAAATATTCGACTGTATCGGGAGCTTCGGCAACTAAGTCGGGAATCGCAACGCCGTCAACCATCAGGTTCGTCAAAGACAGACTGCTGGTATCCGTCGAGCGCGCGCGGAAAAACAGGTCGGTAATGGGAGCTTGTCCGTCAAATGCGTTGGTACTCAGAGTTTGACCGCCAACTATATAGGTGAGTAAAGAACCGTCGAATGTGACTTTAAAATCGACTTCCTCGCCATTTGTCCACACCCGCTGTCCCTGGACGACAGGGAGCAAGTTGTTAGCGCCGTCAAGAATACCCAGTTCTTGGGTTCCGTTGGTCGCAGCGTTGCCAATGCGACTTTCAACAGCCCAAGGTTCCTCAGTTCCGTTATTGAGTAGGTTATTAAAATCAGCGTCTGTGAAGCTGGGCAATGCCATAAAGGAAACGGCGTTGGCAGTTGTAGCGCTGGCAACAACTCCTAGAGTTGCCATTGATAAGCCTAATAGTACAGAATTTTTATTCATAGTTTTCACCTGGCGTAGGTTAAGTGTGTGTCAGAGTCAAGCAACCGTTTATTCGGCATACTTTCACTTTCACTTTCACTATATAACGGGTTCTGTTGAAGCCAAACTCGCAATCGGAAAGTTTACAGTATCTTCAAGAAATTCTAGAGGCACATTAAGGCTTAATAAAGCGTTACAAGAAAACACAGCACGACCGGACAAGCTTTATCAATTTTAATAAAGGATGAGAAAGACCGAATTCGTCATGATTCAGCCATTTCTTACCCTTTTCCCTTTTTTTTCTGCATTTGAGCCTTCAGTTGCTCGAGCGCTTCTGGGGTCGGTTGAGTTGCCTGCCAAGATGGACGCTCTTGCAAGCGATCGCACCACGCTTTAATCTGAGGATAGTCCGCGATCGGCATTCCTAGCTTGGGCAACCAAGGAATGGAAACGCCAGCCGTAATATCTGCTAGAGAGAGAGTTTCGCCGCCGAAGTAAGATTGTCCGTCCAACAAGCGTTCAAAAAATTGCATCACTGTCGCTAATTTTTGCTTGCTCTGCTCCAACTTTTCTGCTTCTGGCGCTCCCATCCCCATCATCTGACTCACCATCGGACTCATGGCGGGAGACAATTCATTAATCGTTGCCATGCGCGCCATTTGCACAACGCCTATTGCTCTAGGGTTATTGGGACGGAGCGGCGGCGTTGGATATTTTGCCTCGAGATAATCTAAAATTGCCTGAGATTCGACGAGCGGAAAGTCATCGTCCACTAGAGCGGGAATATGATGAAAGGGACTAATTTCTAGAAAGTCGGGCGCAAACTGGTCGCCGTCTAGTTTGAGCGTAACAACCTCAAAGGGAAGTTTTTTTTCGAGAAGTGCAATCCAGACGCGGCGAGAATTGGGAGAAAGGGGCTGATGATAAAATTTAATCATGGTCAATGCTTTACTCCCCTGTCACCGATAAATCATCGACCCAAATACGCGGACAAACGCCTCCTGGGGTTAATTCGAGTTCGGGTTCGACGTAAATAATCGACTTCAAAACTTCTCGGAAGTCCCCAGCAATCGTTGCAGCGTCAATGCTCGTCCGTTCTCCTTTATTAATCAACCAGCCATCAAAAGGCAATGAAAAGGAACCTTGTAAAGCACTCACTCCTGCATGAAGCGCTGATAAATCGTCAATGAGAATCACATTTTCTGCTGTATCCAAACTGTAGCTTTGTTCGGCAGCGCGACCCGGAAATACGTGATAAAAGTTGGGACTGACTGACACTTTCGCGCCTAAACTTGCATTACCAGTGGGTTGGGCCTTTAGGCGTTTTGCCGTTCCCGCACTGTGAAGAAAACTACTCAGCACGCCTTCTGTAATAATCGGCGTGCGGCGCGTCGGCGTTCCTTCTCCATCGAAGGTGTCTGCACCTATATTTTCGGGATGTAGGGCATCGTCGCAAACGGAAAGGAGGGGAGAGGCAATTTGCTGTCCTAACGATTCGGGCGAAGATAAACTTTGTTTGTCGAGAATACTTTGGGCGTTGAAAAGGTTAGAAAAGGCACTGAGCAATCCGAGAAAGGCTTCGCCGGAGAAAACAACGCGATATTTACCCGATTTAATTTTTTCGTAGTTCAGGTGACTGATGGTTTTCTCGGCAGCTTCTTTGACACAGGTGTCGATGTCGAGTTTGGCGAGACTTTCGCTTGTTTTATAACTGCCTGCGCTACGGGGTTTTTTGCCTTCTTCTTCGGTTTTGGCGTATAGATAGATAACGTTGGCGGAGGAGGTTTCGTCGCGCAACGCGCCGTTACTGTTGAGGTAGAATCGGTCGATGTTGCGTTGGGAGAGTCCATTATAAGGGACGGATGCGATCGCGCGATGGGCTTGGACGAGTTCTTTTTCGGCGGCGAGCAATTTTTCGAGGAGGGTGGGAACGTCGGCGGACGGCGCGATTTCGCGGGCGATTTCGGCGGTGTCTGCTTTGGCTTCCGGGCTAAAGTCGGGGGTATGTTCTTTGACTCCGAAGGCGCTGGCTTCGTAGGCGGTTTTGAGGGCAAGTTCGATGCCTTTAGAATCTACGTCGGTGGTGGTCGTGACTCCCATTGTTTTCTTGTCGTTCCAGACGCGCACGATGACGGTGGAACGGTTGGATGCTTTGACTTGTTTGGGTTCGCCGCGTTCGACTTCGACTCCCGTCGAATCTACGGAGACTCCGTAAATATCGTATTTCTCGATTCCTAGTTTTGTGGCAATTTCTGCGGTGGTGTTGGCGAGTTCTTTGACTTGAACCATTATTTTATCGGATGTTTTCGGAGCTTGGGGTTTAAGTTGGCTTGCTATGGGGGGTTTGACCCACCACTAACGCTCGCGCGCGTCTTTTGTGCGATCTATTTTCTAATTTAACTCAAATTTAGGGAGTGAAGAAGGGAATCCGCGCGCAAGCGCGGCAGAGTAACTTAATATTTCAGCTCGGTCAAGACTGTTTGAGTGTTTTTAGTTAATTTTTACTAAAAGTTCAAGTTAGTAGCATTTTTTTTATTATTTCTAAAAAGATCGCTGATTTTGTCTAGTCATTCAGGAATTAAATCGGCTAGTTTTGTAGGTGAATCTGGTGGTGCTACAGAACTCTTAGTTCAATACTCTAGTTAGCTTTAGGGCTCGCAGCAAGCTTTATAAAAAAGTCACAAATTTAAAGATTGTGTAAAGTTGCCGCAGATGACTAGATATTTTGGAAACAGCCTTACTAACATTGGCTTAGTCACTCGTTCACGAGTTCTTCACAGTCTACGTACGCTACTGACCTATCTATTTCCTGTCCACTCGCCTATCTCTGAAACGACACAGTGATGATTACCACGCCACTTGAATCTTATTCAATTTGCCCGAACGAATCTCAGTTCATCTACCGGGGTTTTGAGCGAGTTCACCGCTCTGTCGAATGCAAAATTAAACGCCTCATCGATATAATGGGCGCTTTAGTCGGATTGGCGATTACAGCCTTAATTGCAATTCCGATCGCGATCGCCATTCAATTCGATAACCCCGGACCCATCTTGTACAGTCAAGTTCGCTGCGGAGTCAACGGCAAAACATTCACGATTCGGAAATTCCGGTCAATGGTTATCGATGCAGACCGCAAAAAACACCTCGTCAAAAATGAAGCACAGGGTTTTATCTTTAAAAACAAGCAAGACCCGCGCGTCACTCGCATCGGTAGATTTCTGCGCAGCACCAGTCTCGACGAATTCCCTCAATTTTGGAACGTATTAAAAGGGGAGATGAGTTTAGTTGGAACTCGCCCCCCCACGCCAGATGAAGTTGTAAGATACGAATCTTACCACTGGAAGCGCTTGCACGTCAAACCGGGACTGACGGGAGAATGGCAAACGCGGGGACGCTCGAGCGTCAAAGATTTTAACGAAATTGTCGCAATGGACCTCGATTATCAACGGCAATGGTCTGTTGCCTACGACCTTCAGTTGATTTTCAAAACGATTTGGGTCGTCTTTGCTGGGAAAGGAGCCTGCTAAAATAGAGAGTAAACTTGAATGATGAAGAGGCGAACGCTGCGGCAAAACGCCTTCTTTAACCCAACATCATCATTCGCTATGAATTTACCCACGATTATTACCTTTTCTCGTCTGCTAGCGGTTCCCATACTCCTTTTTTGCTTGTACGACGCAACCCCTCAATCCCGCTGGATTGGATTGGGGTGTTTTCTTTTGGCAGCAGCGACTGATTGGTTGGATGGTTATTTAGCCCGCAAGCTGAACCAAGTGACGGATTTGGGGAAGTTTTTAGACCCATTGGTCGATAAGTTGTTAGTGTTAGCGCCTTTGTTAGCGTTAATCGAACTCGGTCAAATTCCGGCGTGGGGCGTATTTTTGATTTTAGGAAGGGAGTTAGCGATCGCGGGATGGCGCGTCAGTCAACCGAAAATATCGGGGGCGAATATTTGGGGCAAACTCAAAACTGTCAGTCAAATCATTGCGATCGCGCTCTTAATCGCCCCTCTCCCCTCCCAAACCTGGCAACTCCCTTCCTTGATTGCCTTTTGGGTTGCCGTCGCCCTAACTCTCATTTCCGGTCTCATTTATATTTTGCCCCAGAAACCCGAAACGTCCCCTCCTGTTGCAACCGAGTCCCGACAAGTAGAATAGACTTCTTGGAGAAGACCTTTTTAGTGTGAAGTTGCGCGAGGGGTAGGGTGTGGAAAAAGGGGTTTGGGTTTGAGGGACGGCAAACACTGTCGGACTCTGGGGTTGAGCGATTTAACGGGGGCAAAGGGGTCGCGCACTCCTCACAGCAAGGGTTTCGGCGATTTGGAGGCGATCGGTTTTCGATTTTTAGGTATAATGAAGAGGCGTTCGCGCAAATGAACCTTGAAAACTACATATCATGGGGCTTCCAGGAGGGGGCAGTTGAAATCTACTTAAATCCCTATGAGGGATTGAAACGAAGCACTTGCTTGGGTACGCGAGAATGTAAGGGTTGAAATCTACTTAAATCCCTATGAGGGATTGAAACCTGACTGATCAAAGCCGCTTGACCAGCTCGGTTAGTTGAAATCTACTTAAATCCCTATGAGGGATTGAAACTGGCTGAAGATACAAACTACTGCTTACTGCACTTCCGTTGAAATCTACTTAAATCCCTATGAGGGATTGAAACAATCAAGTCTCTAACAAAAGGCGTATCCCGGTCAGTTGAAATCTACTTAAATCCCTATGAGGGATTGAAACAATTGATATCAATCTGAAGGGGGTGTATGCTCGGAGGATCGAGAGTGTCGCTTTATCCCCCACCACGCGACAATGGCAATAACAGCCAGATAGGGACTATAAACCAGCATCCACAGTAACAGTTTGAGCAATCCCGAAGTCAACTGACCCATCGAACGAGTGGCGTTTGTCCAAGTTTGACCCAATTGCGCAACGAGGGGTCTTTCCCCAGAAATGGTAGCATTTGCTGCTTCTAAATTTAACGTCACCGTCGAGAAAGCAACGCGGTTTTGTAAATCTTTCAGTTGGGCATCAATTTGTTCGATTTGCGATCGCACGTTACTCAACTCCTGGGCTACTTTGAGTACGTCTGCCACCGAACCCGAACGATCCATAATTTCCAATAGCGTACCTTCTGTTTTACGCAAATTCCGCGATCGCGCTTGAAAATCTACCAGTTGATTGCTAACATCTTCGGCGCTAATATTCTGACTTTGCAGTTGCCCCAATTGACTCAACTCTTCCAAAGTTGGGTCTAAATTACTTTGGGGAACGCGCAGTTCCATAACAGCAGTCGGCGGTTGCCAGTTGCTTTGGGGTTTAGTCTCCTCGAGGCGAAGTACGTCACCTCGTTGGGAAAGAGCGATTTCATTAGAACGCGAGACTGCCTCCCCAATGGAATCTACTACCAAAGAGAGTTGCGCCGTTTTCACCAGTTTGGGAGGGGTATCCGGGACTTGTTCTGTCTGCGTCGCCCCTTCAGTGACTGGAGGAACTGCCATATCTGCCTCATTGGACACTGCGGTTTCGGGCGCTGGACTGCCGCAACTGGCGATGAGTAGACCGGCGAGTATGGCACTCGCCCACTTGAGGTTCAAAGATTTCTGAAGCTGAGCCATTTTTTTGAGTTACCCTCATTTTACACATAAAAGCTACAGGCTCAAAACCTAAAATTCCAATCTCGTCTGGCGTTGGTCGTCTCAAATTAGCCCAATTGAAGATTAATGCAAGCCTGCGCAAATGTATATAGCATTTCTGAACGAGATGTAAACCGTTTCAACGTAGGGACGTTCAATTGAACGTCCCTACAAATTGAACGTCCCGGAGAGAGCGCGCGGTGGATTTGAATTCCGGATCATTTATTGTTTACGTTTCATTTGAAAACGCTATAGTAATTTTTGTCAGTCGCGTCTAACCGGATTTTATCTTAATTTTAAGGTCGGGGAGTCGCAAGATATAAACTATCCTCGGCAACTCCAACCGACCCGTTGAATACGCGATCGCGCGGGCAGCTTAATCAGCCTTTGACACAGACGACTTGCTTTAAGGTTGCCACAACTTCCACCAAATCCGACTGTTGATTCATCACCTCATCAATGGATTTGTAAGCGCCGGGAATTTCATCTAAAACGCCAGGATCTTTGCGACATTCAACCCCCTGAGTTTGGTCGAGGAGGTCGTCGAGAGAAAACTGCCGCTTCGCCTTAGAACGAGACATTTTGCGTCCAGCTCCGTGACTGCAAGAACAATAACTTTCGACATTACCCTTGCCTTTAACGATAAAGGATTTCGCCCCCATCGAACCGGGAATAATGCCGTAATCTTCCTCGCGCGCGCGAACCGCCCCTTTACGAGTCACGTAAACATTTTCATCAAAATGGACTTCCCGTTCTGCATAATTGTGATGGCAGTTCACCTCAATCAGCGGTTTTGTCGGTTTGCCGCCAGCGAGATGCTTCTCGACGATACGCTTAAAGCGCGCCATCATCACATCGCGGTTGAAACGGGCGTAGTCTTGCGCCCATTGTAAATCGTGCCAATAGGCGGCAAATTCTGGCGTTCCTGCGACAAAATAGGCGAGATCGCGATCGGGAAGTTTCTGCTCGGCTAATTTCATTAACTCTTTAGCCGTACTAATATGACACCGAGCTAAAACATTGCCAATGTTGCGCGACCCCGAATGCAACATCATCCACACCGAATTCTCTGTATCGAGACACAATTCGATAAAATGATTGCCGCCGCCGAGGGAACCCAACTGGCGCAAAGCCTTACCGTTTAAATCTTGTACGCCGCGATGCAATTGTTTGAAATCTCGCCATCCTTGCCAATTGGTTGCTGCCTTTTCAGTTTGTTTGTTTTCGTTGAACCCGACGGGAATTGCTGCTTCGATCTCTTGACGAATTTTTTTGAGTTTGCCGTCGAGTTGGTCGGCGTGGAAGGGAGTTTTAACCGCCGCCATACCACAACCAATATCAACCCCCACCGCAGCGGGAATAATTGCATCTTTTGTCGCAACAACCGACCCGACTAATGCGCCTTTCCCTAAGTGTACGTCGGGCATCAACGCGACGTGCTTAAAGACAAAGGGCAGCGAAGCGACATTTTTCGCCATCTGCGTTTCGTCGGAACTGAGGGAGTGCCCCGCCCACGACAGGACGGGCGTTGGCGTAGAAAGTTTTAAAGGTTCGTAAGTCATGGGACTCAACTGATTGTGTAATACTATAATGCTACATAAATATTTATCATTTGTCATGGGATAGAGCGTATGGGGATTTGAAGCCTCAAACCTCAAACCCAACCCTACCCCTGTTATGACGAACACTTGTACTATTTTGCGAAGAGCAAGTAAACGAGCCAAGGAGGTGAAGAAGTATCTAAAAATACTGTATAGCGTTTTTCAATTGAGTGAGGTACAATAACAACAGTGCGTAAACCAGTTGAGGAAATCTAGCTCCGTCACTTGACTATAAGCTTCAACTAGCGCTTCTTCTAAAGCCTTATAAGTCC
>JAXHVQ010000064.1:0-31325 GCA_034189065.1 Cyanobacteriota bacterium | reverse complement strand
CCCCCATCTCCCCATCTCCCCATCTCCCCGTCAGCCCCGAATCATAATTTAAATGCCGAACAGCTTAGTCTCTCAGCGCAACACCAAAACGGGACAATGGGAAAAGCGCACGACCCGCTCGACAACCGATCCTAAGAAAAAGCGCTGAATCCCTGTCTGTCCGCGAGATGAAATCACAATCAACCCTGCGGCTTTTGCCTCAGCGAAGTCCAGAATTTCCGAACTGGGGTCTCCAATGGTAACTTCAATGTGAATTCCTCCATACTCCAGTTCGTCAAGTTGCTCGCGCAGAGCAAATTCGGCATGATACTTGCGCGTACGGTCGTCTGCGGGATTCCAAATAATACCGGGTTCTGCGGCGGGAAAACGAGTTAGCACGTGGATGACATAGATATGAGAAGCATTTTCGACAAATTCCAAAGCAGGGCTCAGGGCAGCGAAGGATTCTGAGGAAAAATCAATAGGGACAACGACACAATTTTTACGCAGCCAACTCATACCATTTCGTGAAGTCGAGCAACTCGCTTGTACTGTTAAGTATGGCGCTTCGTGGCGGTTTCTACGCGAACCTTCATTTTTTAGCTTTTAGACGGGAAGCCCCGCGCTGTATGTGTAGCATTTCTAGTCGGAAGAATGTCACGCGATCGGCAAAAGCTCGGAAGCCCTGTCTTTTAAAAGCAGGGAGGAAGAGCGAAAAGCGAGTTTACTCGCCGTTTTCTGCTCACATATAATACAATAAAGTCATGAAACAAACTCTCACTATAGTCGGCAAACTTCAACCGAATCCCGAGCAAGCCCACCAAATGGCTCAAACTCTCCAGGCGTTTGCTGATGCTTGTAACTGCACAGGGAGTTCAAACAGTTCTAGTCAATCCTGCGTATTCTTCCCAAACTTGCCACAGTTGCCTACATATCCATCCAATAAAGGGTCAGTCATACCGAAAAGGAAAGCGTTTCAAGTGCGAAAACCCTAGTTGTGGTTGGATTGGGGATGCTGACGAGAACGGTTCTCTAATGATAAAAATCCTTGGGGGTGTTGTAAGCCACCCCGAAAGCTCTATACAGTTATCTTGCAAGATATCTTAAGTATAAGGGCTGAAGCCCCGTGTCTTTAGACCGGGGTTGCTTACAGATTAACTTCCTGAAGACGAGAGGTGGTAAAGCGATTCATCCAGCTTTCTAAATAGGCGCGGTTCTCCTTCTGTCGAACCGGCTCGGAGGTATCCAGGGGGTGGGGCGCTAACCCCTGAATTGCTGCTGTCGTCACGCAGAACATTGACTTTTGAAAGCTTTGACAAATTTTGACCCGTACGTCGTCTTCGCCCCGCTGACTGTTTTCATAAAATTGATGAAGATAGTCTGGCAGGTAGTGGCGCATATCCTGCATGAGTAGAGTGGGAGGAATTCCCGAACCGCCTACGGGGAGGGGGTCGGCGTAAAGCGCGCCGTAGGCAAAGTCAGATTGGAAAAAGGGAATTTGATAGGCTTGAGCGTTGTAGGAAATGGTACCGGGAAAGGGCGTTCCTCGAAAGAAGATGGCTTCTACATAGGGGACGGCGGTTTCCATGAGGAAGCTTAATCCGGCAGATTGAGGGAGAATTTCGTAGGTTTGACCGTTAAGGGTTACTTGGTAGGTAATGGGTTTGCTCGCATCGGCAACTAAGCCGTCGAGAATGTGCTGAACGACTTGGGAAATGGATTGAATTTCGCCTCGGTCGTAGCGATCGCTTAAGCTGAGAAACATATCGCTCATCACGCGCCAAAATTGCCCCAGAGCGCTGTAGTAGGACATGACGCGCACTTGTTCGGGCAAAAATCCGGGAAAGATGCGGTGCAGGGAAAGCATGGGTAGATTGCCTTTCCAGCGCGCTTGGATGGCTTTTTCGGCGGCTTGGTCGAATGCGGGGGAGTCTAGGTAACGGTCTAAGTCGCCGCCGCCGTGCCAAAACATGGCCTTCATGCAGTATTCGGCGTATTCAAAGTTGATGCGATCGTGCCACCAGTGCCGCAGTAATTGGGCGAGGGAAACTTTACCGTTAAAGTATTTGAAAAAGGGGAACAACACGAGAAATTGATGTTCGGCGATGTAGATGAGGTTGCGAGAGTAGGCATCGAGAACAACGCCGTAACTTTTGAGAATGCCAACGACTTCGAGAACGTTTTCTGGAGAGTCTTGCAATAGCGCTTTTCCGGCTTCGAGTCGATGAATATACCGGGCTAAGGGATGTTGGGATGGCTCGATGGTGACGTTCACTCTTGTTTATACCGGGTTCTGGGGAATTCAATGGTGGGTTGGAGGGTCTTTCTTTTTCCGCCCTGGTGCGCGGGGTGGAAGTTTAAAAGAAGGCGCGATCGCGTCGGTTCTGTCCATGTCGCGTCTATCTCTGTATTATTACACTCTGCTGTTGAATCTCGAGCAGGAACTTGTTGAATTGACTTGCGATCTCGATTGAGCTTCCCACTCGTCGCTGTTCTACGAGCGATCGCGCCTGGACAGAAGCCGTTGCCTGCTTTCCCATTGACGAGGGGACGTTGGCGAGTCACGATGCCTTCTACGAACGAGAAAGCGACACATGGGGAAGCGAAGGGGTCACAAACGCGCTAAAATTGGGTTCACATCTACGAGGTTAAGAGATGGTTAAATAAAATAAACAGTTGCAACAATCCAGATGGAGAATGATTGAGGTTGGAACCCTAGTTCGGGTGCTTTATCCTGATTACGCGGCGGGGAAGCTAGGATATATTGAAGGGCGGGAAGAGGAATCAGGGCGCTGGATTGTTCGGGTCGAGCAGAGTTTGCTCTATCGGGAGGACGAATCCTTTTTGTTGTCGTTGAAAGAGTCGGAGTTTGAGGAGATCGAAGACCATCGACTGTGATTTTTAGGACTTCGGACGAGGAGGAAGTCAAGTGTGTAGCAATTGAAAGATGCGATCTTGATGTATTGATGGGATTTCACCGGCGCGATCGCGCCGGTGAAATCCCAAAATTCGCTTTTTTAGGGCAAGGCGCGCAATTATCGCGATCGCAATGTCTCTTCAAATTCGCGCAAGGCGACACTCGATCCTTTTTCCCAACCGCGATCGCAATATTGGGGAATCAAGCTTTTAAGGTCGTACGTCGGAAACCACCGACTTGTTTGAGATTCTTGATACGGCTGCGACTCAAACTGATAAATTAATAAATGACTCTGACGATAAATCCAAAGTTCTAGCGGTGAAATGGCCCGATAATCTTCGGGTTGACTCATACAAGTTAGGTCGATTTCGAGCGCTAAGTCCGGGGGGGGATCGATTTCTAAATTGATGCGCTCTTTTCCTAAAATGCGATCGCGATTGTCGAGATAAAAACAATAATCCGGTTCGACCCCTTGTCGATTAGTTCGTTTGAGGGTGATGGGAGTAAAAGCATCCCAGTCTTTTCCTTGATGCCGTAGTAAAACTTTGACTAGATCGGCTAATAAATCGGCTTGATTGCAATGTCTGAGTAGGGGAGCTATAATTCTAATTTCTTGAGTTGCATGGTTATAGCGAATTCTCAACCCAGCTCGATCTTCTCGGCGAGCGAGCAACGCTTCGTAATCCTGCCATGTTCTATATCGCAAAATGAGTTCGTCCCCCGGCGCGAGGGAAATCGTATCTTCAGTAATTGTTGGTAACATTATCTGCTAATTTTCGACTCACCGCTCGCATTTTGTCTAATTATAGAGCATTAAAATCAGATCGACCGTTCTGTGGAGGTTAAACAGAGAAGCAGCCTCGGCAAAGCTTGCGATCGCAACAACTGCAAATAGACTTTTTCCAAGCATAAATATCTTCCTAATAGTCTGTTAATCGTTTTAGAAAATTCACGTTAAGTGAAGTTCTATAGACTTACTAGGAAGGAGATTGTGAGAATAGGCAGGATTATCTGCAACTTCACGAATTTTGAAAAAAGCGATCGCCGTTAAGTACCTTAACAAAATATTTTACACGCCTATTACCGTCGAAAGTGCGGTATATATAGCGTTTTTAAACGAGACGTAAACGGAGATGAGAAATCGTCTACTTTTAAGAATTCCTCGCTCCTCTCTCAAATTCTGAATTCTGTACGAAATGAGAATTTCACAACCCAAATAGAAACGCTATATCAAGGCATTAAGCATATCAAAATGGGTAATTCATTGCGAACAGGACTTAACAGTAGCCCGCCACCAGGCAACAAGCAACAGGCAAAAGTTTAGCGAATGACCAATGACCAATGACTAATGACTAATAACTAATGACCAACGACTAATGACCAATGACTCTTTTTAGCCCTTCGCTGGAAAGGCCCCCGGTTTAACCTGGAGCGTCACTGTTTTCCCATTGCGCAATACTTCCACCGGTAAAGCCTTGCCGATGGCGCTGCGTTCCACCTCTTGTTGAACTTCTGCCGACTTTTGAATCGACTTTCCGCTGACCGTTTGCACCACATCCCCGGGCTGAAAACCCGCCCGTGCTGCGGGGGAGTTCGGAACGACGCGCACGATAACTACGCCGCGATCGCGATCGATTTGAAAAGGACTTTCGGGACTTTGATTAAATTCTTTCCTCAACTCGGGCGAAAGATCGAGCATTTGAATCCCCAAATAGGGATGGTCCACCCGTCCTTTATCCAACAGTTGGTTGGCGACGCGCTGAGCGGTTTCGATGGGGATCGCAAACCCCAATCCCTGGGCATCGGCGCGAATTGCTGTATTGATCCCAATGACTTCCCCGTCGGAGTTGAGCAGCGGTCCGCCGGAGTTGCCGGGATTAATGGCAGCATCGGTTTGAATAAAGCTGACGCGCTTGTCGGGAACGCCCACTTGCCGACTCGAGCGACCGAGGGCGCTGACGATGCCCACGGTGACGGTGTTGTCTAATCCCAGGGGATTGCCGATCGCGATCGCCCATTCTCCGGGGATCAAATTCTCCGATTCGCCCAAGGAAACTGTGGGTAAATCCTTCGCCTCGATCTTGACAACGGCTACGTCCGTCACCTCATCCACTCCCAAAACGCGACCTTCCAATTCTCGACCGTCCTTGAGGGTAACGGTGACGCGATCGGAGCCTTCTACAACGTGAGCGTTGGTGATCAAGCGACCGTCCGAACTCAAAATAAACCCCGATCCCGTCCCGCGTTGCACCCGGGGGGAGGGAACGGGAACTTGTTCGCCAAAAAAGCGCCGGAAAAACGGCTGCGCGAACGTTTCGGGCGTATCTTGGGACACCGTTCGCGACGCATCGATCCGCACAACGGCCGGACCCACTCTCTGAACGGCTTGGGCGATAAAATTGAGGCGATTGTCTGGGTTGGCAGCAGGACTCGGTTGAACCACAAAAGGATGGAGGGATGCCGGAACGACCTTTGCCGATTCAGGGGTTGCGCGATCGCGCCGCGCGAGGTAGCGACTTCCCCACACTCCCGCACTGCCGCCAAATATTAACAAACTTAAATAAATCCCGACTTGCTTGCTCGATATGCTCATTATCTTAAAAGTTAGGGCAATAAGTAACGAATACGACCGACTCTAGTTTCCTTCCTCTTCAGGGATGGCACGGATCATTCCGCACGTTCTGAATTCTTTCCCTTGGCACCCGTTGCGCTCGTGCCTCTTACGACGCGCCGACGTTTAGTGAGAAGTAACTCCTTTCCCGAAATACGCAGGCGGTTCTTTGAGGGTGTAAACCCGAGTCGCCTGGGCGATCGCGCGTCGGACGTGAGCGGGCGTTTGCAGCAATCCTAAGTAAGTAATTCCATCAATATAGCGCAGACCTCCCGTGGTTTTCTCTGCCAACAGGTTATCGATCGCTTCAGGATCGGGGCGCGTATCGATCGCTTCGTTAGAGCAGAGGGCAAAACCCATCGCAACGGCAAAGGTTGGGATGGCGGAGGAATAGGAAACCACATGGGGAAATACCGTCCCCAAGGTTTTTACCAAACGGGCGTGCAGTTGAATTTCTCCGGGAGCTGTAGGCCCAGCTTGGATGACCAAATATCCTCCGGGGGCAAGAATGGCTTTTAACTTCTCAAAATACTCTTGGGTAAATAATTTGAACGAAGGCCCTTCTTCAATCGGATCGGATAAGTCTGAAATAATAATATCCCACTTGTCCTGAATTGTCTCAATCTTTTCAAAGGCATCGGCAATATGAAGTTCGACTCGGGGATCGTCGAACGCATTTTGGTGCATTTCTACCAAATGTTCTTTGCACGCTGCCACCACTTCCCCGTCAATATCAATCATCATGGCACGTTCCACCGTCTGCCAGCGGAGAACTTCGCGCAGGGTTGCTCCTTCTCCCCCTCCTAAGATTAAAACGTTTTTAGGGGCTTGGTGGCAGATCGCTGCGGGATGAACGAGGGGTTCGTGATAGAGAAACTCATCTCCGGTACAAGACTGCCACTTGCCATCGAGAACCAACGCTTTCCCATACACTCCCGTTTCTACGACGTGCATGACTTGATAGGCTGTCTTTTTATAGGCAAGAATTTGGGTAATGCCATGTTCGTAGACATCCCACGGTGTGATGTATTCCTTGATCCAAAGATCGGCTTTTATCTCGCCTCCTGCCATGTCGCGCTCTCCCTCTAACTTGGTATTGGTGCATCCATCCGTATTGTAGGTCACAGAGTCTTGTTGGCTCAAAAAGCTGAGATGGGGAGATGGGGGGATGGGGAGATGGGGGAGATGGGGAGATGGGGAGATGGGGGGATGGGGGGACGGGGGGATCGAAGATACCCAATTTAGATGCGTCTTAGCTTAGTCAAGGTTTAAGACGCAAGCCTAGTATTGATGTCTACATGGGAATCTCTCGCATCCCGTAATATCAAATCCGCTCAATTGCACATTGATGCACTTCTACAGAACTGGGGAGTACAGCGACTTTTACCAATGGTGTCTAACCGGATTTGATATAAAGGGAGGTTTAAAGAATTACTATGAATTAGTATGAATTGGGAAATAGGGCAAAGGCAACGATGCAGCCAGTATAAATGCTGAGTTCCTTGCCTGTTGTCCTTGATTTTTGAGACAATTGAAGTCCTCCCTCTCAATGCTGCCAATGACCTATGACTGCAAAGATTTTGGTCGTCGAAGATGAAGCGAAACTCGCTCGTTTGCTCGAGTTGGAACTAAAATACGAAGGCTACACGGTCATTGTCGCAGCCGATGGTGTTAGCGGACTGGCTGCCGCGCGCGAGTCCAACCCCGATTTGGCGATCCTCGACTGGATGATCCCCGGAATTTCTGGAATTGAAATTTGCCGCCGTTTGCGCCAGACGGGGAGTAAAATTCCGATTTTGATGCTGACGGCGAAGGATGAAGTGGGCGATCGCGTTGCAGGTTTGGATGCGGGGGCGGATGATTATATGATTAAACCGTTTAGCGTTGAGGAGTTACTCGCGCGCGTGCGGGCCCATTTACGTCGCAGCCAAGAGGAAGATTCAGACTCGATCCAATTTGCCGATTTGAGGTTAAATCGCAGCACTCGAGAGGTATATCGCGGCGATCGCGCGATCGAATTAACCGCTAAGGAGTTTGATTTACTCGAATATTTACTGTCCCACCCCAAGCAGGTTCTCACGCGCGATCGCATCCTCGAACGGGTTTGGGGTTACGATTTTATGGGCGACTCTAATATCATTGAAGTTTACATTCGCTATTTGCGGCTCAAGCTCGAGCGCGATCGCGAATGCCGGTTGATTCAAACCGTGCGCGGCGTAGGTTACGTTTTACGCGAGCCCTCGACACCAACAACCTGATAAAGTAGTTAAGCCTCTTTTGTCCTACTGACTCCCTTACCACGCCTTCAAGCGAAATTTATGAACGTACTCGACGATAAAACAATTGTTAAAGATTATTTCAATGCAACGGGATTCGATCGCTGGCGCAGAATTTACGGCGACGGCGAAGTTAATAAAGTTCAACTCGACATCCGCAACGGACATCAACAAACCATCGACACGGTTCTAGCTTGGCTTCAAGAAGACGACAATTTATCGGAATTGTCGATTTGCGATGCGGGATGCGGCGTAGGGAGTTTGAGCATTCCCCTAGCCGACGCAGGCGCAAAGCTCTTCAGCAGCGATATTTCTGAGAAAATGGTGACGGAAGCTAAAGAAAGAGCCGAGCAAACATTAAGCGACGCGAGCAATTTAACCTTTGCCGTACGAGATTTGGAAGCCCTCGACGGAAAGTATCATACTGTTATTTGTCTCGATGTTCTCATCCACTATCCCCAAGAAGAAGCTGCCAAGATGATCGCTCACTTAGCGTCTTTGGCTGAATCTCGCCTCATCCTCAGTTTTGCACCTAAAACTTGGTGTTTGACGCTGTTAAAAAAAATTGGCGAATTCTTCCCCGGTCCGAGTAAAGCAACCCGCGCCTATCAGCACCGAGAAGCCGATATTATTGCCCTGTTGCAGCGAGAAGGGTTTTCAATTCAACGGACGAGTATGACCAGTACGCGCTTTTATTTTTCGCGTATTTTAGAGGCTGTTCGTGGCGAGAAAAACTGATGGGTAGATGCACTCTAATGATGGGGTAAATGCGACGCAATTTTAGGATTCGCGATGAGATATTGAGCAAGGAAAAGACCCGGAAAATCTGGCGAGCGAGCCTATTTAGCAATGAATAATTATTTCATTATTCATTATTCCGAAGTGAAGGGCTCTCGTGCCCTATTCTCTCTGCCCTAGCTTGCGCTTTAAAGTCAGTCCCAAACTGCCTGCTGCCACAAGACTCAGGAGAGAAGCGGGTTCGGGAACCTCCACACCTGGGGCTTTAAAGTTAAAGATCTCGACTTGAGAACTCTGTAGAAGATTATCTTCGGTTTGAATGGCGAATCCAAAAGTATCTCCTTGATTGACATTCAAGGAAAACATCCCGCTTTGCACATCAGGCCCGTTATCATCTGTAAGTTGCGTAAATATTCCGTTCAAAATTACCCCAAAGGGATCGAAGGCAGGACCGTCTACGTTTAAGCTATCATAGATAAAATCGAACATGACTGTTCCCGTCGCCGCCGCCGTTGCTGTAAAACTGGTTTGACCGAAGAAACCCGAACTATTATTCCCTCCTCTCAAAAGGATGGAATTTGGGGCATTTGAGGTATCGACAAATCCATCTGCATTAAAATTATCCAGCGTAAAATTACTGGGGTCGTAAGCTCCCTGGAAGCCCATGACTGTCGCAGCATTTGCGGGGATGGCAGCGAGTCCCACGGTCATTATTGTGCCAATGATGGTAGTCCCTGAAGAAAGAAAGTGATTGAATTTGTTGTCAATTGCTTTGTCGAACATTAGGACGAACCTCACGGATATTTTAGATAATCGAAAATCTAAAGGGAAGCTTTCAACTCTCCTTCCTTATATTTAAGATTAGCGTCAATTTTTTGGAATGAGTTGTCCCAGTTTTACTCTTCATTGAAAATTTACAGAGTTATTTTTCGATCTCTCGCCGCTCTTTGTAAAATAGAGTTTAAGGCAATAATTATAGCTGGGAAATGCCGTCCTGATTGAATTACAACCGATTCTAGCTGAGGATTAAAAATTCTCCTCAAAAAAAATTAAGGCTTGAAACGACGCAAATGCGATAATCTTGAGATTGATTACTGTAGAAAATTTTAAACAAAAGTTCGGCTGTCTCTTTACTCAATCTTTAAAAAACATCTTGAAGCGACTCTGTATTTTTATTTCATGACAAGTTAAAAATAAGCACTTATAACTATATTTTGGGTTCGAGGTCGAGTCGATATTCAATGTTAAGACACAATAGGGAGAAGTCAATGAAAATGATTGCGAGGTGAGTGGGACATCGGGCGCACTTCAAATTCACGTATTGGCAAGTATCTCTTTCCACCGAGCAAGAATCAAATCGGCATACTGCTTGTCGTCGAGTCCGTAATTGCCCAGAGCAAATCCATCGTTCATTTCTACGAGGGCAGTTTCCCCAGTTTCCAATACACCAAAATCTAAACTGTAACCTGCGATCGCTTCTCCAGCGTTATCCAAGCAGCGTACCGCATCTTCGACTACTGAGCGATTTATTTTGATGTTGCGATCGCCGCTGTAGTAATAAGTACCGACAATGCGACAATGGATAATATACACTCGATACTCGCTTTTCCAGTTGACCGCTTCCGAGCAAATTAATTCTTCTTTGCGCGAGACTCCACTCACTGCCCCCAAATCTGCCAGCGACTCAAACACTCGACCCGTAAACCGTTTTCGCCTGTTAGCGGGTTTGGCAAAAATGGGGTTAATTTCGACTTCTTGTTGCAACTTTGCCTCGATAACCCCCAGAGAACTTGTCCAAGTCCTGCGATGCAGAAATTTTGCTAAAGATGGGGGGTAGTCATTGGGTTGAGGAATGGAAATCTCAAGTTGTTTGAGGGCAGCGACAACAATATCCATCTCGCCTGCGACAAAAGACTGACGGGTTAAGGGCAACTGCCGTCTGTGCATTTTCTTAGCTAAAAACAGGGTAATGGGATAGCCTCGAGCGGTAAGTTCTCGGTAAAGGCTAGCTTCTTCCTCGCCCAGCTTACCTCCTCCTTGCTCTTGGAGAAAAGCGCGTATCGAATATCGCATTTTACGTATATTTGCTCGCAATACGTGCTAAACTCTACAATCTATTCCCCAAATCTCGTAAAAAAACGAATAGTAGAATCAGGGTTATACTTGACGAACAGGAAGTGGTACGATTGAAATCCCCATCTTACCTACGTCCGTCAATGGAAAAACAGCGATCGCGTTCTCAACTCAATTGTCGGAACTTTATTCAATCCAAACTCATCTACGCACAACGAGAGTTACTCTCATCGACAGGGTACTATAACAAAGAGTTTCCCAAAGTGGGCGCGAGTCTCAAGCGATTTATGATGGCATAAAGATTAAATCGCCGAAAATTCGCCTCAAATTTAGTCAAAAATCGGTGTTTTGAGGAGTTTGAGCAAAGTGAAAAGACAAAAATCCGACAATTCTATCGCCTCATTAACAATTGCGATCGCGCTTTTGAGTCTGTTCGGCATCAAGGCAGCGATCGCCCAAACCTCGCCCCCAACCGAACCCAACGAAACCATCGCCGCAACCAACCCAACCCCCTTGACGGCAACCGACAACAGCGAGTTCCAATCCGCCTTCACCCTCGAAGATCCCCTTTCCCCAGACGACCCAATGGGTCAAGTCCCCAACGCGCGGCGCTTCCGCGATGTCTCCCCCGGCGACTGGGCCTTTGAAGCCCTCAACAACCTGGTGGAACGCTACGACTGTCTCGCTGGCTATCCCGACGGCACCTTCCGAGGCAACCGTCCCCTCACCCGCTACGAATTTGCCGCCGGATTGAACGCCTGCCTCAACCAAATCGAACGCCTCCTATCGGCTGACGGTAACTTTATCCGCCAAGAAGACCTCGATGTCCTGCGCAACCTTCTCCAAGAATTTAACGAAGAACTTGCCATTTTGCGCGGTCGCGTAGATGGCTTAGAAGCGCGAGTCACCGAACTGGAAAATACCCAATTTTCCACCACCACCAAACTCTTCGGACAAGTGGTCGTCGGCGCGCAAGGACGCAGCGAGGGGGAATTTGAAAACCTCCTCAATCGCATTCCCGACACTGGCGATGAAATTAACCTGATTACCAACGTCCAGTTAAGTCTCTTTACCCAATTTAGTCCCAACAGCCTCCTGATTACCGGACTCCAAGCGGGCGATGGCAATACCATTGGCGGCAACTTTAACGAAAACTACGTCGGACTCAGCTACGAAGGCGATACCGATAATAGCGTCCGCATCAGCGACCTCAGCTATCGCCATCTCATCGCTAACAAAGTCGCTGTCATCGCCGGACCTGTGGGAGTCAACGCTGTCAACGTTTTCCGGGGGTCTAACCGCGTTGAAAGTGCGGGTTTTGGACCCCTTTCTCGCTTCGCCCAACGCAACCCGGTTATTGCAGTTGGCGGCGGCAATGCGGGGTTGGGATTTGATTGGCAAATTAGCAATAATTTTAGCTTACAAGGCGTTTACTCCACCAACCTTGCCAACGATTCGGTCAACGGCGGTGTTTTTGGCGGCGACCAAGGGGTGACTAGCGCGGGGTTGCAACTGGTTGCCTCGCCTACAGAGGATATTGATGTTGCCTTTCAATACATTAACTCCTACTCGCCCAATGGTAACTTGGGAACGGGCGTGGGCGATAGTTTGCTGGTTGTTCCAACTGTTAACAGCGCCGGATTTCTCCGAGGACCGATTCAAACCAATGCCTTCGGACTGGGGACAGAATGGCGTGTCGCACCTCAAGTCACGCTGGGAGGTTGGGGAGGATTTACCACTTCCGACTTCCAAGGCGGTTCGGGAGGCGTGGATACTTATAATTGGATGGCTTATGCTAACTTCCCCGATTTTCTGGGCGAGGGCAACTTAGCCGGTATTTACTTCGGTCAACCGCCCAAAATTAGCAGCAGCAACCTTCCCTTGGGACGCAATGTTCCCAATACTTTTGTGACGACTATTGATAAGGTGTTAGCCGGTCAGTTGGGGGACGAAGGCGGTCAACCCGATACGACTTATCACCTGGAGGCCTTTTATCGCTGGCGCGTCACGGACAATATCAATATTACTCCCGGCGCGATCGTTATTTTTAATCCCGGTCACAACTCCAGTAATTCTACGATTGGCATTGGAGCTATCCGTGCAACCCTCACCTTTTAGCTCGATTCTCTTAGTGCAGTTAGTGAAAGAGGAGAAGCTTTTTCAGTGAATGCGCTTAAATTCAGGGTGCTTTCCTAATATTACAAAGGAAAAATAACTTTTTTCCAGAAAATTTCAGATAGGAAGAAACATTTTAGACACGACAAACGTCCCAGAACTAAGATCGCCAATCTGAAACGAATGGCACGGTTAGTCCGGGTCGCTCTACGCCAATGATTCAATTTTCGCCACTCTCGGTCCTACAAACAGACAGCAACCCAATCCGGATAAATTTTCCGAAATTTTACCGCGAAGGACGAGTTTTCCCCAAAACCTTCGACTTTGTAGGACTGAATTTGCTAGCCGCACTGCTCTGCAATCGAGCAATATCAACTGTTTTCAACTCGCGAAGGAAGTTATTATGATGCTCGCCAAATCTGCTCGCTCCGTTCTCTTAGTTGGGTTAACTGGCAGCCTTGTTGCCGCCGTAACCCCCGCCGTCCGCGCTCAAACCGCCACTTCGACCTCGACGCAAACCCCTGGCATTCAAGTCACGGGGGGTCAAGCGACAGGACAGGCGGCATTTTTTATTCCCGGAATGGACCCAGCGGGGAACGTTCGTCTGTTTGACATTGGCATTCAAACGCTGGAAATCGAAACGAACAAAGGAACGACAAACACCGCTGTTTTCACTCCCGCCGCAGCGAGCTTTGACGATGCCAATAGCAACGGGATGCCGGATATGGGAGATAACGGCGTACTTCAAGGAACTTTAGCGGGAATAGCCTACACTCAAAACGGCGCTCCCGTTCCGTTTACCGGGCGAGAAACAGTTCTCAATTATACGCTCGATAGCTTTGATTCTCAGACCGATATCAACGGGACGCTGATTAGTCCGCAAACGGCGGGAGCAGCTCCTTTGGTGTTCCTACCCATTAACAACTTGACGCTGGCACCGGGCTCGAACTTTGAGCCGACTAACGGGAAATTGGAAATTGGAAGTTTTGAAGCAACTCTCGATAGCGGTTTCATCAACTTGCCGACCTCGCTAGAGTTTCGTTCGACTGGCGTTGTGTTTCCCGTTCTACCGCCTGTGGGTCTGGTAGACCGGCGCGTTAAGTTTAAGTTTGAAGGGGAAGATGCAGATGGTCAGCTTCTGCGAACGGCTAATAGCTTTCGCTTTGTAGGCGAGGCGAATGAAAAGTTTAAGATTGAAAGTCGCGCGGGCAGCGATCGCGAGTTTAAGATTGACTTAGATTTTGGGTATGTCGATATCGCCGTTGGCGGGCCGTTGGATATTAAGGAGGATAATGGTAATCTTCCTAATAGGAATGCAGAGTACGACTACAAAATTGACGGCGAGAGCAACGGAATTTTATCGCTATACGCGCCGAGAAGCTTTGCGTTCTCCGGGACTGCACGGCGCGATACTAAGTTTGAATTTGAAAGCGGCAACTTTGAGTATAAAGGTCGCAGCGACGGATCGGTCGATTTTTACGCAGTTGCAGGCGTGGGAACGGTCAATCGTGACGATTTGGCCTCCACGCCCTTCCCAGCGACCGATGTCTCCGTTCCGGGCAGCGCCTCGCCTTGCAACGTTTGTAGCAGTTCCCCACTGGTACTGGGCGCGCCTGTAACCTTTGCCAATACAACGTTTACAGTGGGTCAACCCATTACGGTTTCCATTTCCAACGAGCAACAAAATTTAGTCGTCAACCAACGCGGTTCTCGCGGTCGGTCGCGCTTCAGTCGCGCCAATTCAGCGATTCGTTTTCGCGCTTCGTCAGTCAACACCAACTTGTTTGCGCTGTCGGGTAATTCGCGGGTAGCGCGCGCTCAGTACCGCATTCTGTCTTCTTCCAGCCGCAGCAACCGCGTGCGCGTCGTGACCAAGGGAAATAAGCGATACTACGTAGTCAATCGAGGTCGGGGTCGCGCTGTGGGTCGCCGTCGTCGCGCGGCTTACGCTCAACTCGGTCCCAACTGCCGCATTTTCCCGGGTTTGGTGGGTTTGCGCGAGTTGTCGGAAGAGGAAACAGCCGAGTTGCCAGATACAGATGCGCCCGATGATGATGGCGATGATGATGACGACGATGATGACGATGACGATGGCGATGACGACGACACCACGAATTTTGATGGCGACGACGATAATGACGATGACGACGATGACGACGATGACGATGATGGCGATGATGATGACGACGATGATGACGACGATGACGACGACGATGACGATGATTCTTCGAGCAACCCCGTAGAGTCGGAAACCATTGAAGCGAATTCGCAATTCACGGAGTCTGCTGAGTTGGTGGAAATGGCACAGTCTTCGACCTCTGCTGCTGAGGTGGATGCTGCAACAACGGCTGAGTTGGAAGTTGCACCGATTGCTGAAGTGGATAGTGCAACGACGACTGAGTTAGCCGAGTCGAACGTCGAGTCGGAAATGGCACCCGTTGCTGAAGCGAATGCTGCAATGACCGCTGAGTTGGAAGTTGCACCGATTGCTGAAGCGAATGCTGCAACGACGGCTGAGTTGGAAGTTGCGCCGATTGCTGAGGTGGATGCTGCAATGACGACTGAGTTGGCGGCGAACTTCGAGGAGTAAGCGACAAAGGTGGGTTAGCGCAGCGTAACCCACCCTACAGTTGGCGGCGAACTTTGAGGAGTAAGTCATCGCGTAACACAAACAGACAAAGGTCGTTACGCTGCGCTAACCTACCTTACAGATAGAGCAAAAATACTTTAATGTCTCTGGGTGTTAACTTAAACAGTTGACACCCAGATTCCTTGAGAGGGAAAATGTTAATCTCGGTAGTTGGCGTTTTGGTCGATCGCGCGATGCGAGTCGCAGAAGCTTCCCTGATATTGACGAAAGTCCGCAGCCAGCTTATAGTAAGGATTCAGTACGTCCTGTAGCACCAAACCCTTGACTTATCTAAGGCTTTTAATTTTTAATTTTTAATTTTTAATTGATAAAACTCCCCCATGCCCAACTTCCTTCCTTTTGCCTACTTCCAAAACCAATTCATTCCTTTTGCCGAAGCGCAAATCTCCATCGCCACCCACGCTTTGCACTATGGGACGGGTGCTTTCGGCGGGTTGCGAGCATTTCCCGACCCCAATAACCCCAAACAAATTTTACTCTTTCGCTTAGACCGCCACTGTCAGCGTTTGAGCAATAGCGCGCGTTTTTTGCACTACGATTTACCGGCTGACAAAATTCAAAGCGTTCTCGTTCATTTTATTCAAAAAAATAAGCCTGAAACTTCGATTTATATCCGTCCTTTTGTCTATACTTCGGACTTGGGAATTGCGCCTAGATTGCATAATATTGAAAAGGATTTTTTCGTCTACGGTTTGGAATTGGGCGATTATCTATCCCCCGATGGGGTAAGCTGTCGCATTAGTTCGTGGTGTCGTCAAGAAGACCGCAGTTTTCCGTTGAGAGGAAAAATTAGCGGGGCTTATATTACTTCTTCTTTGGCGAAAACCGAGGCGGTCCAATCGGGTTTCGATGAGGCGATTTTAATTAACTCCCAAGGGAAGGTTTGCGAAGCGTCGGGAATGAATATTTTTATGGTCAGGTTTGGCAAGTTAATTACGCCTAGTTTCGACCAAGATATTTTGGAAGGCATTACGCGCGATAGTATTATTACGTTGGCAAAGGATGCGGGGATTGAGGTTATCGAACGTCCCGTGGATAAGTCGGAGTTGTATATTGCCGATGAGGTGTTTTTAAGCGGAACGGCAGCGAAAATTACGCCGGTTAAACAAATTGAGAATTATCAACTTTCCCCAACTCGACCGATTACGGAAATGTTACGAAACAAATTGAATGCGATCGCGGAAAATCGGGACGAGCAATATGGCGATTGGGTGTACGCGGTGGCCCTTGAGGATTAGCGATCGCCTTCCCAACTTCAGTTGAATTTATCTATACCATGAATTGATGAAAATTGCAACTTGGAATGTTAATTCAATTCGCACCCGCCAGAAAATTGTAAGCGATTGGCTAATCTTAAACCGCGTTGACGTTTTGTGCTTGCAAGAGACTAAAGTTGAGGATGGAAAATTCCCAAAAGCACCTTTTGAAGAGCTGGGGTATCACCTTTTCATTTCCGGGCAAAAGGCTTACAATGGGGTGGCAATTTTAAGTAAAGTTACCCTTTCCGAGGCGATCGCGGGATTTTCGCCCGTCGTCGGAAACGACATAGCCGCCGAGTTTGACGAGCAAAAACGGGTCATTAGCGGCGTTATTGAAAACTTACGCATCGTCAACGTTTACGTTCCCAATGGCGCTGCGGTGGGAAGCGAGAAGTACGATTACAAACTCCGTTGGTTTGAGGTTCTGCGGGAATACTTGCAAAAGTTACTTTCTACATCTTCAGCGTCTTTGTGTATTTGCGGAGATTTTAATGTTGCCTTAGAAGATCGCGACATTTATAAACCCAAGGGAGAAAAACATATCATGGCATCTCCCGCCGAACGTCAGGCATTGAGGGAGATTCTCGACTTAGGATTGCACGACGCTTTTCGTAAATTCACGGAAGAAGGAGGTCAGTTTAGCTGGTGGGATTACCGACAAGCTGGATTTTTGCGCGATCGCGGATGGCGAATCGACCATCTCTACTTGACCCCACAACTGTACGAGCGCGCAACAGCTTGTACCATTGATGTAGAACCGAGAAAATTGCAGCAACCCAGCGATCATACACCAGTTATAGTCGAATTTTAGGCGGCGATCGCACAAGTTGAAATAGACCCGACATGGCGCTATCTGTAGGGTGTGTTAGCGCAGCGTAACACACCTTTGTCGCTCAAGAGATTCTTTCTGAAGACACAAAAAAGTTATTCCAATAGTTCTACAGTCGGAGATAACTAAGGTTTCCAATACTCACAGGAAAAATATGCCGAATTGGGTCTTACAGGTCAATTTCATCGTCAATTAGTTTGACCTTCCCTTTTTGCCTTAATTTATCGACAACTGTAAATAATCGCCGAAAATTTTCTTGTTGCTCGAGAAAAAATACCATTAGTGAAACCCTGTTTTGGTCAAGCAAATAATATTTGAACTCAGGAAAATTGATTCGGGTTACACCAATTTTACAATAAAGATTTCCAGGTTCGGGGAAAGTGCCAGTAGCAATTGCATACTGACACCCGCATCTCATTAAATACCTGATTTCTGCTGCTAAGTAGGTGGGCAAAAATAAACGCATAACCTCGAAATTCGTATTCCTTGCCAGATAAGGGTTTTAGCTGGAGACATTGTTCTTTTAATTACGCCCACCTACTTACGAGCAATACAAATATGGGAGATTTACGAAAATTTATATCGATAGCCAAGCGAGTAAATTCATGATGGCAATCTTTTTGTAGAAAGATTGGTAATTGAGTGTAATTTTCTACCTCTAAACGCCCCTTAAGCCGAGGAATTATACGATTTACTGCTATAAGTTTATCGCCATAAAAACCACCAAATTGCGTTGACACCGAGTCATAATCATCGACCAAAATATTTCCCAAGACACTTTATCTTCCATAAACTTGGCATGGAGTCGATCGTACTGGGGTGTATTGGCTTCCAGATTGCGGAATTTGGCAAAATTTTGGAAGATGAGTTCAAAGTCTTCCTGCGTGACGGTGCCGTTTCCATCGGCATCATAGACTTGGAATAGTCTTGTCCATTTTTTAGTTTGCAGTTCCGTTAGCATAGTCTCCTATTGTTTGTTGGCTTGATTTTTGCCTTGCCCTAAAATATTCTAGCATTACCTGAATTAGTTTTCTACAACCTACATTCCGCTTCCTTTTTTATCTATTTGTTGATATAAACAAGGTGAATATTTCAAAGAAATATTCACAGGTAATTGGACTAATTATCCCAAGATATTAGCCATCAGTAAAGTGAGTATTTGTGCTTGATGTTCCCGGAGACAATCCTGTAACCTAAAACACGACATTTTTGAAGTGCGGAATGTGGGTTAAAAGGTTCGAGCAACCAGATAACGACAAAGTGCCTCCCACCCTAAAATATCTTCAAATAGGGTTTGGTATCCCAACGTATTGGGGTGCAATCCATCGCTAGTCAATCGCTGCGTCTGCCAGGTTTCGCCACGCGCCATCCATCGGTCGAAGAGGTCGAGGTAGGGGATTTGTCGCTCCAAGCAGGCTTGACGGGTGGCTTCTTTGTAGCGATACTGGTCGCTGTGGGTGTAATATAGGCAGTCCCAAAAGGGCATTTTACTTTCATCGACGGGAATCATGCCGACAAATAGCACCGGACACAGTTGGCGCGCGCGATCGAGCAGGCTCTCAATTTGAGTCGTGAATTCAGTGAATTCCGTATAGTTACGACCATCTGTTCGCCTTAACCTGGGGGAATCGTTGACTCCAACGGAAAGAATGATGAGATCGGGCTGACGATTCCGTAATTCCCCTCGATGGCGAAATTCGATTTCGAGTCGTTGGGCGACTTGTTGGACGCGATCGCCTCGAATCCCCAAATTATACAGAACGTGACCGCCGCTATCGGGGGACATCCACCATCGCCGCAGTTGTTCGACCCATCCCCCTCGTTTGGGGTCGCCGTAGCCATAAACGAGGCTATCTCCCAAGGCAATAACTCTCAGGGATTGACCTGAAGCCATCGAGGGACGTTGAGATTGGGAGGACGGAGACGCGAAAATCTGCATCTAGGATTACGTTTTTACATATATCAACGATTGTACACATTTCTACACCATTGTGGCGAATTACTCAAGGGCATCCATGAGTTCAGAGTTCAGAGTTTAGAGTTTAGAGTTCAGAGTTCAGAGTTCAGAGTTCAGAGTTCAGAGTTCAGAGTTCACCAGTGATGGGTTGTGAGTTGTGGGTTATGGGTTTCAGCAATCGTAATTTTTAATTTTCAATTGCCATCGGGTTGTCGAACTCGAAAACAAGTGGTACCAGTTATAGAAGAGTGCCGATCGCAACCCTTGAGAACGATGAAAGACTTTTTGGACAATATTGCGCGCTATCCCCGCTTCCTGATTAGCTTTTCGCTGGGCGTTTTATACTCGTTCTACGAGTGGTTCAAACCGCTTCTGAAAAACCGCGTCACCACCGTCGCCTTTTTGGGAATGGTAATGGGAGCATTTTTATTTCTATTTTTCACCTTGCGCGCCATGTTGGGGCTATCGACAGTTTAGACTAGGAAGAGCGCGCGATCGCGGCAGTTTGTGGAAAAAGCTCATTCTCGCCCCGATTATCCGCGCAATGTCACAGTTATTTCGAGGTAAATGTCATGGCCAACCCTCGTCGTGTTTCTCGGGTGGCTTCGTCGATTAAGCGCGAAGTCAGTCAAATGCTGCTCAACGATATTAAAGACGATCGCGTCGGTGCGGGCATGGTTAGCATTACCGATGTCGATGTGTCGGGAGATTTACAACACGCCACCATTTTTGTGAGTATCTACGGCACGGAGGATGCAAAAGCTGAGACAATGGAGGGATTAGAATCCTCGAGAGGGTATATCCGCCGCGAGTTGGGACATCGAATACGCCTGCGCCGAACGCCCGATGTGAAGTTTCGCGAAGACCGATCCCTCGAACGAGGCGATCGCATGGTTCATCTTCTCAATCGATTGGGACAGGAACGACCGCCCCATCTCGAAGAGGAGGATTCTGAAATTGAGAAACGTTCGAGCTAAACAGAATTGTGACGTAACATTTGTCTGTTCCACTGGTTGTCTTGGCAGCGCTCGCTCCCAAATAGTCAGCAAAGTCTAGCCCTAACTTATCATCAATGACTATTTACTGTTTACTGGTAACTGATTACTGAATAACTGAAATGACTGCAACACCGCTCCAACCTTCCTCCACCACTGTTCCCGATTCCCTCGGTCGTTTTGGTCGTTTTGGCGGCAAGTATGTCCCCGAAACCCTGATGCCAGCGTTGAGCGAACTGGAAGCTGCCTACAACCGCTATCGCGATGACTCGGAGTTTCAACAGGAACTTCAAGGCTTGCTGAAAGATTATGTGGGACGGCCCAGTCCGTTGTATTTTGCCGAACGGTTGAGCGATCGCTACGCTAAAACTGACGGAGCGCAACCGCAAATCTACTTAAAACGCGAAGATTTAAATCATACCGGCGCGCATAAAATTAATAATGCCCTCGCTCAAGTCCTCCTAGCCAAACGCATGGGCAAACAGCGCATCATTGCCGAAACGGGGGCGGGACAACATGGAGTGGCGACTGCGACGGTTTGCGCTCGTTTTGGGCTGTCGTGCGTCATTTATATGGGCGTTCAGGATATGGAACGCCAAGCGCTAAATGTCTTTCGGATGCGCTTGTTGGGGGCTACCGTTCAGCCGGTTTCGGCAGGAACCGGAACGCTGAAGGATGCCACATCAGAAGCAATTCGCGATTGGGTGACGAATGTGGAAAATACCCACTACATCCTCGGTTCGGTCGCCGGCCCCCACCCTTATCCAGTCATGGTGCGGGATTTTCACGCAATTATTGGCAAAGAAACCCGCCAACAGTGCTTAGAGAAGTGGGGGGGATTACCGGATATTGCGATCGCGTGCGTGGGCGGCGGGTCTAATGCAATGGGATTGTTTTGCGAGTTTGTGGGCGAACCAGGAGTGCGTTTAATTGGCGTGGAAGCAGCGGGGGAAGGCACCAATACCGAAAAACACGCAGCGACGCTGACTTTTGGTCGTCCGGGAGTATTGCACGGCGCGATGAGTTATTTGTTGCAAGATGATGAGGGTCAAGTGGTAGAAGCCCATTCCATTAGCGCCGGACTGGACTATCCGGGGGTGGGTCCCGAACACAGCTATTTGATGGAAACGAAACGGGCAGAATACTACAGCGTAACCGATACTGAGGCGATCGCGGCCTTTGAGCGTTTGGCACAATTAGAAGGTATTATACCCGCTCTCGAAACTGCCCATGCTTTGGCTTATTTAGAAACCCTTTGTCCGCAACTTTCTGGCAGTCCTCGCATCGTTCTCAACTGTTCGGGACGAGGCGATAAGGACGTACAAACGGCAGCGAAGTATATTGAAGATAAACAGTAATTTATGGAGAATTTAAAATCCCAAATAACCGAAAAATATTAGTATTAATCTTTACTTCGGTAAGGCGAAAGTGAGGTACTGATGTAGGGACGTTCAATTGAACGTCCCTACCAAATAACTGGTAATTGAAATGACAGCTTCTATTATCCTGCCAACTCCATCTACATCCTTTTCCCTAAAAGATTGGATGCAAAATCCTCCCGACCGCCAAGAATGGGTCGATGGGGAACTTTTGGAAAAAAATGGTATGACTCTCAAGCATAGTAAGATTCAAGGCAATCTCTATTTCTATTGGAGAAGTTATAAAGAATCTAGCGGACAGGGGGGAGAAGTTTACACTGAAGTTCCCTGTCGCACGAACAAAAAAGGGCGCTATCCCGATGTAGCATATCTTACCCCTCAACTGGTGGCTCAGTTTGGCGATGCGAAAGTGTTGCCGCAGAGTTTTCCCCTTTGTGCCGAAATTGTTTCTCCGACCGATTTAGCTGAGGACGTTATTGCGAAGGCGCAAGAATATTTGCAGTCTGGAGGCGAGGAGGTTTGGTTGGTTTTCCCTGAAACTTGTTGGGTTATTGTTGTAACTGAAGACATTCGGCAAATCTTTATTTCGGGGGAAGTTGCAGCGACGCAGAAAGTTTTACCCGGGTTTAGCGTCGCGGTGGATGAGTTACTGGCTTGATTCGGATGAGGGGAATTCGTAGAAAGTTAAGCAAACCCCTGCTAAATCTGTTACCGCAAATTCTTTGGGCCCCCAAGGTTTAATTTCGAGTTTTCCGTTGGGATGAATCGTTGTTTCGTCTTTTGCGAGAATTTCCTGATAAAACTGCTCGATTCCTTCAACTTGAATGCGCAGGGCAGTATTTTCCGCAAGATGGCGATCGCCGTTTCGTACTAAAAACAGAGTTGCGCGATCGCGTTCCACAATCGCCATTTTCAACGGATTGCCTTCTGAGTGGGTGACTCGGAATCCCAGCTTTTCTTCGTAAAACGCGATCGCAGCTTCTACGCTCTCTCCAGCAGGGATGAGAGGACTAATAGAACCCAGTGTAAACTGATTATACGCCATATTTGCACAAAAAAATTGACAATTCAAATTAAAGGGTATCGGGGTCGAGATTCAACTCTCGCAATTTCGCCGCCAAGCGCTCGGTGCGCTGTCGCTCCTCAGATAGTTCTTCTTGGAGTTGTTGGAGTTGGCTTTGTTCGCCTCGAATCAACTCATCCACCAAAGGAGGATTGAGAATTTCCTCAACAGAGAGGACAAGATTGGGAAACTGCACCGAAACAATCGTTTCTCCCTCTTCATAATCCCTTTGAACGTAACCTTCTTCCCCTTCCATTAAAGCAAATGCTCGAACGCGCCGCTTATTTTTCTTAGCATCGGCTATCCAATATTCCGGTACGCCAGCTTGTTCGTATTCCGCCCGTTTAATGACGTAATCTCGCCGTCGATCTTCACTGACGACCTCAATTATTAATCGAGGCGTTTCCTCTAAGTCCAAAATACCAGAACCCGAGCGTCGCGCGATAGTTTCCCATAAATCTTGCGTACAAACCACAACATCAGGAATGCGCGACGAAGCTTCTTCTGTCCTAACACCAAGATTAGTTTTAGTAACAAGGGGAATTTGTTCTGCTGTTAGGTATCGTTGGAATTTATAAACTAGGAATTCGCAAATGCGTTCGTGTAAGATGGTGGGCGATGGTATGGGTATCGGTTTGCCTTTTTCGAGTTCGTACAGAAGATCGGGGTCCCCTTGATAAACGCTATACTCTTCAAAGGTCAGTTTTGTATCGGGCGTTTGGGGGGGGATGGCGGTTGCAGTCGATTGAAGCATAATATACCTATTGAAAATTAAAACGTGAGCCTATGAGTTAAACATTAACTAAGTTAATCTTTTTTTAGTGTTTTTTGAGTTATCTATTTTTGTATTCTCCTTCTCGTTTTCGCCGGAGGTTGTACTAGAATCGTTTTCTGTTAAGAGTTTATCTTCATTAGGCTCACTCTCAGGATTCTTTTGACGTGAAGATTCTTGTACAGCCAAAAGTCCTGCATATTTAATTCTTTTTAAGTCAGCTTTGAATTGGTCGTAATTATCAATACTTTTACCCATTTCATCTTCTAGGTTATAATCGCGGCGCAAGTTTTTAATAGCATTCTCTATCTCGTGAATTTCATGAGCTGAATGGCTTTCCTTATTATCATTTAAGGTATCTTCGATTTCCTCAAGAAGAGTAAAAGCACTTTCACGTTTTGCCGAACTCGGATGATCTGATATAAAACTTTCTATCAAACGGTCTATTTTTTGTGAAAGCCTTTCTTTGGTAAACTCTCGCTGAGCGCGGCGTTGCATATGATTTAGTTCTTTGAATAAAAAAATAAAGTTTTCTTTGAATTCAAGAAGAGCTTTTTTTTGCGATTCATCAAGTTTACTCTGCTCTCGCGACCATTCGTCAACAGTCTTAATAATGTTTCTCACAAAACCAACTTTTTCGATCTGAAAGCCCTGTTCTGTTTTTTCGGGTAGCTTTTTATTTATTGCTTTAAAAACAGAGCGATCGGGAAGTTCTTCTTCCAGCCAATTTTCCGTCACAAAATCCACACCATGCTCGCCAAGACCCAAGAATTCTTGTAAATAAAATTTAACAGCCTGGAGACAAATAGGTAAAGGAATAATATCTTCTATTTCTAGCTCTTCTGCTGTACTAGAATCTACGATCTTCAACTGCTCTTTTAAATCACCAATTTGAAGGATAAATGACTCCTTGAGTAAAGGCTTTCTATGCTGACCGCCCTTTTTATCCAGAAGTTGCTGCTTTGCATTATTGCCACTTTCGTCGCTGTCTAACAAGACAATAACTGCGGGTTGTTCAACGTCGCGTCCGCGTGCTAAATAAACTAAGTAAGGGACGTGAGATGCTGAACCTGACGGAACAATAGTAATCTGATTTAAATCCAAAGTTTCTAAGCTAGAAACACCTTGCGAGCGAAGATAAGTAGCTGCTCCTGCAATTAAAATTTGATCGGTTATCCCTTCAACCATAAGATTGCAGTTGCCAATAAAAGTTGTTTCGCTTACATAAACTCCCATAGAAGACCTTAAAGGCTCATAATGGTTCTTGGCAACATTTTTAACGACTCGCGTACCTTCATCATCATTCCCTTTTTGCAAAACTCGAATACGCTCGGCATGGTTTTTATCAATTAAAAAAGGAGAGTGGGTAACATAGACAACTTGAATGGGTCGTTCTAAGTGCGAACCTTTTTCAGGATTGGCAAATAAATTAAATATTTTGAGTAGATCTTGCTGAGCTTGACTGGACAAATAAGCATCTGGCTCATCCATTTAACAAAAAACCGAAAGAGGCATCAACTTATAGATTAATGCAATCCATCGGCTTAGCTTGCTATTGACCTATTATACAAATATCCGAGAGCGGACGCAACTTTTTAAGTTCCGAAGTAATTTTGCCAACTCTAAATCAAACTTAAACGCGATCGCGCCGACTCCCTATTCCCACAGACTGTCCCTTTTTACAGCGTTGTAAGTAAATTCGAGCGACGCGATCGCCTGAATTTAAGTCCAAACAATTCTCAAAATAATGTCTTGCTTCTGCAAATTGCTTTTGATGAAATAAAACGACACCGCGCTCAAATTTTGTCTTACTCTCTATTTTGGCTTCCCGCAGTTGCGGCGGGTCAGCTTCAAAGATTTCAAAAAGCGTAATCTCGTTCGATTTTCCCTTCACTTTCACGCGATCGAGCAAGCGAAAGTTGTAAGCGCTAGGCTTTTCCAATGCCAAAAAAGTATGTTCGCTCATTAATAAGTGAACGCCGTAATACTTAGTCAAAGCTTCGATACGCGAAGCCAAATTAACCGTATCGCCAATAACCGTTCCCTCCATGCGAACATTTCCGCCAATGGTTCCCAACATTAAACTTCCCGTATTAATGCCAATGCCAATCTTCAAAGGCGGTCGTTCCGGTTTGTGTCGCGTGGTATTATACTCAGAAAGAATGTTTAACATAGCAATACCCGCTTTGACAGCATCGTCTGCTTTCTGCCCAAAAAGAGCCATAATTGCATCGCCAATGAATTTATCAATGAAGCCTGAATTTTCGACAATTGCAGGTTCCATTCGCAACAGATAGCCGTTAATAAATTTTAAATTTTCCTCCGGAGTCATTTTTTCCGAGATAGAGGTGAAGCCGCGAATATCAGAAAACAAAACAGACATTTCTTGTTCGACGCGATCGCCCAATGCAATATCGATAATACTCTGTTTCTTTAAAATTTGTAGAAATTGTCGCGGCACAAAATAACTGTAAGCATTATTTAAACGAGAGAGGTTGAGGTGAGTTTTAAGGCGAGCGAGCAGTTCGGGTTTGTGAATGGGTTTAGTTAAATAATCATTGGCTCCTGCGCTTAGCCCCTCAACAATATCTGCAACTCGATCTTTGGCAGTTACTAATAAGATTGGGAGTTCGTTTGGCGGAAATTGTTCGCGCAGTTTTTGGGTAACTTCATAGCCCGTCATGTTGGGCATCATGACATCGAGTAAAATGAGATCGGGTTTGAATCCTGCCTCGATAATTGCGATCGTTTCCACTCCATTACTCGCCTGAGTAAGGGCGTAATCTTCAAGGGCAAGATGGTTGAGAAGAACCTGTAAGTTGAGGGGTTCGTCATCAACAATCAGGACTTTGAACGGATTAAGCTCGGTGTTGGGCGAAGTCAAAGGGGAAGTCGCCAATTCTTCCTTTTCTTCCAGCGGCTGAAACCGACTAAAAACTGCGATCGCGTCCTCCTCCTCTATTCCTTCTTCCCCCTCAAACACCGGCAACGTTAACATAAAGCGCGACCCCTTCTCCACCTCAGACTCCGCCCAAATTTCGCCGCCGTGCAATTGTACCAATTGACGAGTGACGGCTAACCCCAACCCCGTTCCTCCATAGGTTCTGGCAGTGGAACCATCTCCCTGCTCAAAAGATTCAAAAATATGATGTAATTTTTCTCGAGAGATGCCAACTCCAGTATCGGAAACCTCAACTTGAATTTGAGAAGGATTCGCTTGTTGTGCCGATACTGTGACAACGCCGCGATCGCTAAATTTAATCCCATTGCCCACCAAATTGTAGAGAATTTGTTGCAGGCGATCGGTATCGCCTCGAACCAAAGGCAAGTCTACGGGAATAGCATTGACCAATTTTAGGTTTTTTTTTCCAACCAAACTTTGACCCAATGCCAAAACAATATCTGCAATGGATCGTAGAGCCACAGGTTGCAGATTCAGTTCTAGGGTTTGCTCTTTGAGCGTCGAAAAATCGAGGATATCGTTGACTAAGTTTAACAATCGGCGGCCGCTTTGGGCGATGGCCCACAAATTTTGACGCTGGGGCGGCGAAAGGTCTCCCGTTGCGCCATCTAACATCGACTCGGTTAAACCAATAGTTGCGTTGAGAGGAGTGCGCAATTCATGGGACGTATTGGCTAAAAATTGGTCTTTGAGTTTGTCGAGACGTTTCAATTCCTCATTAGCTCGCGCCAATTCTGCCGTGCGATCGCGAACTTTTTTCTCGAGATTCCCATTCAATGCTTTTAATTCGCCAGCATATTCTTCCAACGCCGCCATCACCTGGTTGTAACGGCGCGCAATTTTCCCCACTTCCGTATACGGTTCTTCCGGGACGCGCAAACTAAAATCTTTGGTTCTCGCTTGCGCATCCATCACCTGAAATAAATCGTAAACCTCGGTTTTTGCCTGATGTTCGGAAACATTGAGGCCGAGTTCCTCCTCCTCGACGGAGACGCGCAGTGGAAAAGCGCGATTGATGGAGCGCAATAACAAATACGTTACCCCAAAGGCCCACAGCCAACAAACCCCAATTCCGAACAACTGTACCCAAAACTGATGGAACGAACTCATACCCGTTCCAATGAGTTCGCGATCGCCAAATAAGGCCACTGCCAGCGTTCCCCAAGCGCCGCATACCCCGTGAATTGCTACTGCATCCACCCCATCGTCAATGCGCCGGCGTTCTAACCCACGGGTTGCCAAAAGCATCAAAATCCCGCCAATTATACCAATTGCGGCTGACTCCACCGTCGTTACCACGCTACAGCAAGCCGTAATCGAAACCATCCCCGCCAAAGAGCCATTAATGAGCGTTTCCACTTCCAACAACTGGCGTTGCCACCAACTCAGCGCTGCTGCGGCGAGCATTGCTGTCGCCCCTGAAACGATGGTGTGGACGATGATTTTGGGGACATCGTTGTTAAGGGCTAAGGTACTGCCGCCGTTGAAACCCAACCATCCCAACCACAACAACATTACCCCTAATACCGAAAACGGCAAATTAGAGCCGTGAATTGCATTGCTCGAACCGTCTCGGGAGAAACGTCCGGTTCTTGGCCCGACGACGAGTAAGGCGGCTAAAGAAACCCATCCCCCCAGACTGTGAACGACGGTAGAACCGGCGAAATCAAAGAACCCCAACCGTCCCAACCAGCCCGATAGCTGTTCGGTTCCCAGTCCGTTCCAGGCCCAATGCCCAAATAGGGGATAAATGAAGCCGGAAATGATGAGGGCGACAATGAGGTAGGCGGAGAATCTCATGCGTTCGGCGACTGCACCCGAAACAATGGTTGTCGTCGTGCCGCAAAACATCACTTGGAAGATGAAAAAGGCGGCGGTTTTGGGGTCTGATTCGATGCCCAGGAGGAAGCTGTCAGACCCCACCCATCCGGCGATGGAAGTGCCAAACATGATAGCGTAGCCAAAGGTCCAAAAGAGGATAACGGAACTGCCAAAGTCAGCTAGATTTTTGACGGCAACGTTGATACTATTTTTCGATCGCGTCAGTCCGCATTCGAGGCACATAAATCCAGGCTGCATCAGGAACACCAGCCCCGCGCAACCCATCGTCCAGGCAACATCAAGATCGAGCATGATTTGTTGGGAAGAAACGTATTATATCAGTTTTGAATTTTTGGATTGCTTACAAATCCGGTCGATGACAAGGTGTGCTGGTTTAATTGGAAGTTCGCAACTTTAATTCAATTCTTCGCATCTTGACGATAAAAATCGGGACATTTATTGATTGTGGGTAGAGCGATCGCGCGTTTTTTACGCATCTAAAGAAACCCTGTCGCCTTTTTAGGCAGAAATTCGAGCTTTAAGCCTGCAAATACACTTAATTTTCGACAAGGAGATTTACGTATGCTCGACGATATATTCTGAATATTATACTCTACAGCGCTCGATTGAATCCGAACGGGTCAGTCTAACTCCATAGAAAAAGGGGAACGAACGATGTCATTCCCCTTCTGTTGGTTTCATTCAGTCAAACCCAGCCCTTTCGAGCCGTCTGACTGTCTGCCCGGTATTAATTAATAGTCAAAGTCGCCGCCGCCGGGAGCTGCGGGAGCTTTATCTTTTTCGGGTTTGTCTACAACGATACATTCAGTGGTCAGAACCATTCCCGCGATTGAAGCGGCATTTTGCAACGCGCTGCGAGTCACTTTTGCCGGGTCAACGATCCCCGCCTCAAACATATCCACAAACTCGTTGGTGGCTGCATTGTAACCCACGTTGAAGTCCTTTTCCTTCACGCGCTCGGCGATTACCGCGCCATTTTGACCGGCGTTTTCGGCGATGCGCTTCAACGGAGCGGCTAAGGCGCGAGAGACAATCATCGCACCGGTTAGTGCTTCAGCTTGAAGGTTCTCAGTTGCCCACTTTTCGAGGTCGGGGGTGAGATGGGCCAAGGTGGTGCCGCCGCCGGGGACGATCCCTTCTTCTACGGCTGCTTTGGTGGCGTTAATTGCGTCTTCGAGGCGCAGTTTCTTATCTTTCATCTCAGTTTCCGTCGCCGCGCCTACTTTAACCACAGCAACGCCGCCACCGAGTTTAGCCAAGCGCTCTTGTAGCTTCTCTTTGTCGTAGGACGATTCGGTTTCGTCCATTTGACGGCGAATTTGTTCGCAGCGCGCTTTGACACCGGCTTCGTTACCTTCGGCGACGATTGTGGTGGTATCTTTGGTAATGGTCATGCGGCGAGCGGTTCCGAGCATTTCCAGCTTGGCGTTTTCCAGCTTGAGACCGGCATCTTCGGTGATGACTTTACCGCCGGTGAGGACGGCGATATCTTCGAGCATTTGTTTGCGGCGATCGCCAAATCCGGGCGCTTTGACTGCAGCGACGTTCAAAACTCCGCGCAGTCGGTTGACAACCAGGGTAGCGAGGGCTTCTTTTTCAATATCTTCGGCGATAATGATTAAAGGTTTGCCCGATCGCGCCACTTGTTCGAGGACGGGGACTAAGTCTTGAACCAGGGCAATTTTTTTGTCGGTAATGAGGAGATAGGGTTCGTCGAGAACCGCTTCCATGCGTTCGGTATCGGTGACGAAGTAGGGGGAGATGTAGCCTTTTTCAAAGCGCATCCCTTCGGTGATTTCCAACTCGGTGGTCATGGATTTGCCTTCTTCGAGGGAAATTACGCCCTCTTTGCCGACTTTATCCATTGCGCTGGCAATCATCGTACCGACTTCTTCGTCGTTGCCGGCTGAAATCGAGCCCACTTGCGCGATCGCTTTGGAATCTCCTACGGGTTTGGCATGGGAGGCTATCTTCTCTACCAGAAATTCGGTCGCTTTGTCAACCCCACGCTTGAGGGCGATGGGGTTGGCTCCTGCTGCGACGTTACGCAAGCCTTCTTTGACGATGGCGTGGGCGAGAACGGTGGCGGTGGTGGTTCCGTCTCCGGCGACATCGTTGGTTTTGGAGGCGGCTTGACGAATCAGCGAAACGCCGGTATTTTCAATGTGGTCTTCTAACTCAATTTCTTTGGCGATGGTGACTCCATCGTTGACGATTTGGGGCGCGCCAAATTTCTTTTCGAGAACAACGTTGCGTCCTTTGGGTCCAAGGGTGACTGCTACGGCTTCTGCCAACAGATCAATCCCTTTTTCGAGCGCGCGACGGGCATCTTCGTTGTAGATAATGCTCTTAGCCATAAGTTCTGTGGGTTAAGTGATGGTGAGTGCTTGGGGAAAACGGTAACGAGAAGGACTTGACTTAAGAGACTGAAGCCAAAATGTCTTTCTCAGAGAGGAGAACGTAGTCTTCGCCGCCGAGTTTGATGTCGGTACCGGCGTATTTGGAGTAGAGAACTTGGTCGCCGACTTGGACTTCCATCGAGACGCGAGAACCGTCATCTTTGACTTTTCCCGGACCGATAGCCACAACTTCGCCCACTTGGGGTTTTTCTTTGGCGGTGTCGGGCAGTAAAATTCCCCCGGCGGTTTTTTCTTCGGAGGCGCTAACTTTGACGAAGACGCGATCGGCGAGGGGGGTGACGGTGGAAACGTTGATGGTTAATGCTGCCATGCAGGTTACTCCTAATTGCTTGCGAAGGATTTTTCTGAGGGGTTTTGGGATGTTAGCCCCTTTGTGGGAATGCTTATTTTAGCACTCTCCCCTACTAGAGTGCTAATGTAACCAATGAGATGTTCCTGGCGCAACAGTTTTTTGAGTACGGTTTCCCGAACTGGATGGGGAGAGGGGG
>JAXHVQ010000063.1:0-32108 GCA_034189065.1 Cyanobacteriota bacterium | reverse complement strand
TATATACCTTTTGATGTTTTCCCTTTCTGTTGCTTGTTTTATTACTACAAGCGTTAGTACGTTCGCGCCGAAACTTCATTCGATTTTCAATTTCGCCTCGAGTTCAAGTTCCCAGCATTGCCACAAAAGGAGTAAACTTCTCCCCTTCCACCCAAACCGAAACCGACCCGCCATTGCAGTGAAACTCGCCCCAACCCCACTCATTGGTCACAACAGCGTCCTGAATATGTTCTGTGAGGTCGCGGAAAATTGCGTTCGGCCTTCTCGTCTTCATCCACTTACTTCCCCCCGGTCCATCGCTCATAAGAACAGCCATTGCTTTTGGATGCGACCTATCTCCCAGTCGAGTCCAACCAATAAGATCGCGGTGGTCGAAGTAATCGTACTGTTCGCCATAGGCATAATGTTGGCGGGCATAGAGAAACTTGTCAATGAGCCAGCGGTGGGAATCCATCCAAATTTCGTAACCTCGGTCTTTGTAGTGCGCGCCGTAGTAGTCGGCATAAAAAATGCAAGGATATCCTTCTCGGCGCAACAAAATTAGGGCATAGGCTAGGGGTTTAAACCAGGCTTCTACAACCGATTCTAGGGCTTGCAGCGGTTGCGAATCGTGATTTTCGACAAAAGTGACAGCGAGAGCGGGTTGTTGCTGCATCAGTGTCCCATCCAAAATCGATCGCATATCGTAGTATCCGCCCATACGACTGGCGCGATGGAAGTTGTAGTGCAGGGGGACATCGAACAGAGACATTCGTCCGCCGGTAGCGCTGAGATACCAGTGCAGCGTTTGGATGTCGTCCTCCCAATATTCGCCCACCGCAAAGAGATCGCGTTGGGCGTGTTGGCGCATTTTGTCGAGCCAGCCGTGGAAAAACAAAGAACTGATATGCTTGACGGCATCGAGACGAAATCCATCGACTCCGGTGGTGTCGAGAAACCATTGGCCCCAATAGGTAACTTCTCCGCGCGTTTGTTCGTTTCTCATGTCTAAGTCGCAAGCCATGAGGAAGTCGTAGTTGCCGTGGCGGGGGTTGACATCGGTCTCGAAGCGTTTATCTTTGAGGCGATAGATGCTTTTATCGTTCCAATCGTTGGCATTATGGTTGACAGAATCGAAGTGCCACCAATGCCATTTCATGCTAGAGTAGGTGTCGCCGCGTCCGGGAAAGCCGAAGTAGCTGTAAATGCTGATGGGTTTGGGCGGGCTTAATTCATAGTTGCGATTGTCCCAAGCCACGGGTGTCGCTTCAACCTCTTCGATTTCGTCGCCGCCGTTTTTGTGGTTGAGAACTGCATCGGCGTAAATGTGAATTCCGGCCTCTCGAGCAGCGGCGATCGCGGCCAGCAATTGTTCTTTGGTTCCGTATTTCGTCCCAACGGAGCCTTTTTGGTCGAATTCGCCGAGATCGAAGAGATCGTAGGCGCTATAACCGACATCGTAGCCGCCACTGCTGCCTTTGTAGGCGGGAGGCAACCAGAGGGCAGTAATCCCCGCACTGGCTAATTCTGAGGCGTTTTGTGCAACTTCGTTCCAGAGGTTTCCATCGGACGGAATGTACCAATGGAAGTATTGCATCATTGTGCCGTTGAGTTGTGACATGAAGATTTCTTCTGTTGAAGGTAAGCTGCACCCGTGCGGGACTATCATAGGATAGCCGATCTTTTGGGAATGGGAAGGAGGGAAAAATTCAGAATTTAGAAAATCCCAAAATTAGAACGATGCGTATCGCGTGCAACAGTCCCGCACTTATGTTTCCCAATTGCGAACTGTAATTTGCAAGTCGCGGATTTTATATAAAATAGAGGTTTGAGACTGTTTGATTCCACGAGGATACGCGCCCCATGACCATTGAGTCTAATTCTGCTTCATCGAATTCCGAGCCGGAAAACTCTCAATCGACTGACAGCGAGCAGGATGGGTTGACCAAGGGATCGACAATTGTGGCGAAGCCTTCGGTTGTCACCAATGGGAGTTCGCCAAATTCTCGACTGATGGTTCGGGCAAGGACGGCAGTGTTGAACTCCCCCGAAACCTCTCGGGCGTGGGTCGCGATCGCGGCCTTAATTATCTTAAGCATCGGGATTATTTTTGACAATGCTTGGCTTGGCATTTCCGGCGCAGTTGTCACCTTGTTACTGTCGATGCGCGAACTCCTGCCCTCGGTACGCGACTGGATTGCGCAATTTTTAACTCCGAGCGAACGGCAAACGGTTTTTGCGTTGGTAACGGCGGCGATCGCGATCGCGGGGTTATTCAAATTTCTCGGTCTCTATCGTCTCGTCAGCAATTGGCTCACCCAAATTAAATGGGACGAATTTGGCTCTTGGGCGGACTGGTTTGGAGCGTTGGGTCAAATTATGATCGCCATTTTAGCAGTTTACGTCGCTTGGGTCCAATACGTCATTTCCAAGGAACTCACCATTCGCCAAAACGCCATTACCCAGCAACAAACCATTGATGCCTACTTCCAAGGTATTTCCGAACTCGCCCTCGACGAAGAAGGATTGCTCGAAGATTTGCCCCAAGAACGTGCCTTTGCTGAAGGACGCACCGCTGCCATCCTGGGAAGCGTCGATGCTGCGGGGAAAGCCAAAATTCTGCGCTTTTTGTCCCAATCTCGACTGCTGACTCCTCTGCGACGAGATTGGCAGTTGGGCAAGCCGATTTTAGATGGAATTGGTGGATATCAGGAAGATCGCTACCGGGGCGTGCGCGTCATTGATTTAGGCGTGATGTTAGCCGGTAGCAACTTGGCGGGAACCGACTTGCGCTGGACAGACTTGAGCGATGCAAATTTGGTTCGGGCGAATTTTAAAGGTTGCGATTTGGTGAAGGCGAATTTTGCCCGGGCTGTCCTTTACGAGGCAAATTTAGCAGGGGTTGATTTCAAAAGCGTCCGCCTCTTTTACGGCCATCTGGAAGCGGCAAGTCCCCGCAGTCGCCTCCAATCTCCCGATTACGAAACAGGCGCGCACACCGGTGCAGTGGTGGAACGAGCTGACTTTACTAAGGTTCAGCGCCTCAACGAAGAACAACGCTGCTATCTTTGCGCTTGGGGCGGCGAGTATACGCGCAGTACGATTCCTGGCGGTTGCGAGGGAATTCCTAATAAGTTGGGGCGCTAAGAGGAGGGGAATTTTAGATTAAAGACATCCTTCGAGGAAGGGAAGGCCCGCGAAGAGCGAAAGTTAACAAAACGTTTCACCCACTCCGCGATCGAAAGAGTAAAATGGCAGGGGTGCGTTTACGGAATCGATCCCATGAGAGAGCGATCGCCACAGCAATTCCAAAGAATCCCTCGTCCCTCCAGCCGTCCCCATCCCCAAGCCGAGGAGGAAAAATCCGCTCAACCGCCGCGCCGTCCGGGGTTACGTCCCGAAGGAATCACCCGCGAAGACTTGTCGCAATCTACGGCAGAGCCCGTCCTCGATCCGATTCCCCAGTTCAACCCCACTGGGTTAGCCCGCGCCATTGCCCCTCATCTCTACGAGCAACAACAAACATCTGAAAATCCCCAACCCATTCCCCAGTTCAACCCCACTGGGTTAGCTCGCGCGATCGCCCCTCATCTCTACGAGCAACAACAGGCATCTGAAAATCCTCAACCCATTCCCCAGCCCAACCCCACTGGGTTAGCTCGCGCGATCGCTCCTGAACTCTACGAGCAACAACAAACATCCGAAAATTCCCAGCCCATTCCTAAGCCCAACCCCACTGGGTTAGCTCGCGCGATCGCTCCTGAACTCTACGAGCAACAACAAGCATCCGAAAATCCCCAACCCATTCCCCAGTTCAACCCCACTGGGTTAGCTCGCGCGATCGCTCCTGAACTCTACGAACCCCAACAAGCACCTGACGAAAATTTTCCACCCATCCCCAAACGTAAACCCACCGGATTAGCGCGCGCGATCGCTCCCCAACTCTACGGAAACTCTCAAAGCCCGGAGACTCCCGCAACCCAAGACCAGCTCATTGACTGCACAACTCAAACAAAAAACTTAGCAATAGACGACATAGTCCCCTCTAACAACCTCGAAGAAGCTTTCCCCACTCAAACCCCCACCACAGCAAGTCCAATCTACCTCGCCGAAAACGTAGAAAACTCACCCCTTCCTCAAGAAACCCAACAACTCGATCAAGACCAAGACTTCACTCAATACTATCAAGAATACGTAGTCAATTTAATAGCTGAACCGGAACCCGGTCAGGAAGATAGTGTCAGGTATGTTGGTGCCCTCACTGGTCTTTACTACAAACACGGAGAAGGTATGGTCGAATCGGACTATACCACCTACAGCACACTCCAGGAAACGAGACTTGAGACCGCCGGAGATGAATGTTTCTATATCCGCCAGAGTGATGGAATTCGATGCTATAACGACGGCGACAAAATGATCCCCCAAGTGGGAGACGAAGACCTCCGGTTACGCTCTAGCGAAGTAACGGCCAACTCGCCAGGAATCCCCACCTACGACCAAGAACGCAACTCGTCAGCACCCATTCGTTTGGTACATCAGCAAAAGCCCGTTCCCCCCCAAGGCAGATTCCCAGGAATTACCGTCGAACCGTTAATTGAAGAAGTTGTTCCAGGAACCACTGTCACCTACAAACTCTACAGACCCCCGGTCTTAGAAGAGAATCCTCCTGACTATCGATGGTTCGTCCAAAATGATGAGGAGCAGAGAGTTATTCATTCGGCTGCCCCAGTTTTTGAGGGTCCCTCGGGTCGCGGAAGAAGCATCTGGCGAAACGCGAAATGGGATTTTGTCGGGAAACACACCGTCGTTTGCCAAGTCACCAAAGGTCAACAACAGACCGCCTATACCTACGAACAAGTTGTACGCGAACCTGGTCAACTAGCGCGAGAAACCCTCGAACAAACCTCCGAACAAGACTATATAAAATTCCGAGCGAGTTTAGAAATGAAACATCTAGAACTCGCCCGAGGCGGACTGCCACAGCAGCAAGCTGGTGAGAATTATATCACCAACAGCGGTTCTAATCCTACGACTCCGAGTTCGCTTCTCAACTACAACACCTACACCCTTCACTCCAATCGCAACGCCCATCGTCGGCGCTGGTATGTCATACCCAAAGAACCAATTTCAATTCAGAACTTTCACGGCTATCAACAGATCGCAATTAACGGGAAACAAGCCTACGACCTTGACAGCGACGACAAGCAAGCTGAGTGGGTGACAATGAGAGAAAATGTTTACACCATTGTCTGCGAAGAATATAACAGTCAGGGAGAGTTGATTGGTCAAACTCAATATATCCAAGTTATTTATTCCTTACCCGAACTCGTAAAACTCAAAAATTTTCAAAGTCATATACAACAGGTCGATCGCCACATCGAAAAGATTCAAGAGGGAAAAGAAGTCCCCATCCGAGCGGTTCACCTCAGTAGCCAAAATGCAATTTCAACACCCCTAGCCCTTTACATGGGTCCCGACAGCCAAAACCCAGAGCGTTGGCAATTAGTAGATTTAACGCCAGGGGTGGAAAAGATGGAGTATGGAGGCGACCAAATCGAAACCGCCCTAGACGATTTTGCCAAGGGCAACGAATACACCGCCGGCATCATTCAGTTGGAACTGCGCGACCCTCGACAAAATGGCTCCGTTATCCAACGCGAGATTCGCACCGACGGCCATTCTCGTTTAGGAGCATGGGCTGGTGGTTTAAGTTGGGGAAGTTTGGTTCTCGTCGGACTGGGTTTTCTCTCTCTAGTTATTCCCGGCGCTCAGGTGGCTACGCCCTATTTATTTGGTGGTGCAACGGTGCTGGGAGGAACAGCGAGTGCGTTGAGTTTGGCTGACGAACTTCAAGATGCACAACCAGAGAGTCTTTCGATAACCATCGATATTTTGGGGATTGTGTCGAGCGTATTAGATGGCGGCGCAACCCTACGAGCGATCCGCCAAGGGCAGGCTTTTCAAGTGGCTGGTATTAATAAGTTCCTGGTGTTGGGTGCATTTGCTTCCGATAGTGGGGCAATGGTTCTGGTGTCAGTGGATGGATGGCAGCAAATCGAGCAACTTGTGGACTCGGATTTATCGAGGAGTCAGAAGGTCGAGCAAGTGGTGAGAATTGTGTCGAATTTGGCGTTAAATGGGGGTTTATTGGCTTACAGTGCCAGAGATTTGCCAACTTTCCATCAATCGGGGTCAACACCAGCGCCCACAACGTCGGATGCGCCGACTCCAGGGCAAAGACCTCAAACGCCCACAACGTCGGATGCGCCGACTCCAGGGCAAAGACCTCAAACACCCACAACGTCGGATACGCCGACCCCCGAAACCGCACCTCGAATGCCTGAAGTGCCGACAGATGCGCCGACCCCCGAAACCGCACCTCGAACGCCTGAAGTGCCGACAGATGCGCCGCCACCCGAAACCGGGCGAACTGACGGAACCAGGCGAACTCCCGAAATCGAGGTGACCGACGGAACCGGTCGAACTCCCGAAACCGAGGCGACCGACGAAACTGGGCCAACTCCCGAAACCGAGGTGACTGGCGAAACCGGGCCAACTCGCGAAACCGGGCGAACTGACGGAACCGAGGCGACTGGCGAAACTGGGTCAACTCGCGAAACCGAGGTGACTCCGCTTGAAATGCTGGCTAATGCCAGAGAAGAGTTTCAGAATGCAACTTTTGAAATTAAGAGAATTAGCGGCGACAGTGCAGGCGACAGTGCAACAGAAGTTATTCAAATTAACGAGCGCCTCGATATTGAACCTCAACGGTGGCAGAGTCTCAGCCCTGAAAAGAAAGCTGATTTGGTGGCGTTGAGTCGAGAGTTAGAGGGAGTGCCAGCCTCTAGTGTGAGGAGCGATGGGGAATATATCAAGATTAATGATGCTTTAGAATTAACGCCAGACGAATTCAGGCAGTTGCGAGGGAATGGACATTACGAGGATCTACTCAAAGCTACGAATGAGTATTCCCAAAGCGGCTCGTTCCAACAAGTGAGTCCGGAAAGTCGGGAGTTCCTTAACGCGCGCATCGACCTCAAGACAAAGCGGCAGCAGCTCTCCGATGTTGAGCTGAGAGCGTATATGGCGAGTTTTGATAATAATTGGAAGAGACTTCAAGATGGGGTGTACAAGGGACATAACAATACCCCGCTAATGTCTCAGTTTACCCGGTTCCGTAAGAAGACATTTAAGAGGATATCCGAGCAGGTCGAGGCCAATCTCAAAGAGAAATTAGTGTTACTCGATAGCGAAGGAAAGTTTTTTGATACTGTTGCTGCGGGTAGCGAGCAGCCCACATCTGACTACGATGTCACCTTTATTTCTGCGGTTTCGGGGGATATGAGCGTCGAAGTTGAGGCAGTTATCGAGTTTAATCGACTTTTCCGCGCGGAATTTGGGAAGGAGTCGGGTACGGTTTTCGATACCAACGTTTATACCACAGGTCATATGCCCGGTAGCGCGATGGGCAATCGACTCAATGAGGTGCTGGCTTTGCGGAAGTTAGAAGAGTATTTGAGATTGCCTACAAAGTTAGAAGATGCAATAGATGAGTTAGCCGACATGCCTGCAGGTCGTTCTCGCGATGAGTTGACTGACAAAATTGCAGGAATGCGCGAACTTGAGCCCGTTCTGGACGATAAAATCCGGGAACAAATTGAGAAAATCAATAAGTTGAGGCGGGAGAATCCTCAAAATGGTAAACCAGAGTTGGAATTTGAGGATGCTAATGTTGCGCAAGTTAGTCAGCAAGTAAGAGATGTTAGAGAGCAATTAGGTGAGGAAGTTAATGCGGAAAGGCATCGAAACCGAGTTGGTGAAGATGCAAAGAAGCAACTCCTCGCAGACCAAGACGTTATGGCCCTAGCGAAGCAGCGTAGAAATATGACAGCCGAGGAATGGTCGAGACATCGAAGCGAAACGTTAGCTGATACCGACCCGAGTTTAGAAGAAGCAACTACGGCTCGTCTGGATAAAGCTGATTCTATCTACAACCGAGCAATGGAAGAATTGGATCGGACTATGGTTGAACTCAACAGGATGAAGCAGCCTGGAGAAAACTCAGTTTTAGATAGTAACAATGCCCCTGAAACAGATGTGACAAAAATCAAAGCCGCCAACAAAGACGCAGAGCTAGAAGCTTACAATCGACTTTACGAAACTTATTTAGTCAAAGCTCAGGAAATCCGAGGACAGTTAGAACAATACAAGAAAATTAGGAACGGTGAAATTGAGTCCGACCTGACTCCACAAGAGATTTCCGACCGAATCGACCGACTTACCATCGACTTAAACGAAATGCAGAGCAAAGCGCTATTCTTCGCCAACGAAGCCTACCACACCGGGCCGGCTGCCGAGCATGTCGTGTTGGGACAACAGCTAGACTTAGGCATCCCGCTAGACATCGATCAATATCTAGTCTCCATCAACGAACAACTCGGCTTTGCGATGGAACAAGTCACAGCCGATAAACAACTAGGAACGGCTCTTTGGAAGAGTGCTAAGTATCTTGACCGAGTCAATAATGCCCTTAGAGAAATTGAAGACAAATTTTCAGACTTATATCACTCAGCATTTGACTCAGCCACCCAGGAACAAATTCGGAAGATGCAAGACTTGTTTGACGAGCTGCTTTTGATTAAGAAGGGGGAAGGAAGGTACTACGGGATGAATGATTCGGCTAAGGCAGAGGCAGCCGAGCGAGTCGCGCACGAGAAAGGTTTTGAAGTTAACTCTATAGAAGAGTTACGGCAAAAAATAATGGAATTCAATCGACAAATCAATAGCCAAATCCGCAACAATAGACTCCAACAATACAATACCTCTCCCTCAGAATTAGAAAATTGGTCGCCTTACGAACCCAATCGAGAAATGAGCCAAACTCCGTCTCCTTCAAAAATGGCGCGCGCTCAAGCGGAACACTGGGAACTGCCCGAATTTGGTTAATATTTACTTTGGAGATGAAATCATGTCAGAGCAGCATTCGTATCAATCTTTTCAATGTATTTATGAGCTGAGACCTTTTAAGTATGAAATCACGAGTCTGGCTATCAGTTCCGACGGTCAAATTTTGGCGAGCAGTGAGGGAATATCAGTCCAGCTTTTTGCTCTCCCCACAGGTCAACTCATCCGAACCCTCAAAAAACGGGGTGGAGGAGCAAGTAGAGGATTGCTTTTTTCTTTAGCCATTAGTCTCAACAACCAAATTATCGCGGGAGCGTGCGAGAAATATTCGATATATCTTTGGAATCTATCGACGGGGGAGCAACTGGGATTTTTGAGACACGTAACATACTTCAACCACGACTATACATCAATCGCCTTTTGCGCCGACAACGCGACCCTCATCAGTGGAGGTAGCGCCATCACAGATAGTTGGGATATCCGTACCCAAAAATATTCACTAGGTCCGAATAGTTTAGGCGAACGTCTTGCTCTAAGCCCCAACGGTCATACCTTCGTCGGCGATCTCTCTCGAGTAGAATTTTCCCAAATCGGTCGTGCTAGGAAACCGCATCGTATTGAAAAATTATCAGCCTGTGTCGCGACTGTCGCCATCACCAATGACGGGAAAACTTGTGCAGCCGGACTGCACGATGGCAAAATCCAATTCTGGGACTGGCAAACTTATGGCGAACTGCTCGCGATTAATGCCCATACGGATATAGTTTGTTCTATTGCCTTCAGCCGCGACGGTCAAACTTTAGTCAGCGGTAGCAATGACAAACTGATTAAGTTCTGGAATGTCACGAATGGTCAACTCCTGGGAACCCTAGAAGGTCATCAAGGTCGGGTTTACGGAGTAGCGTGGAGTCCAGATGGTCGATTTCTCGCCAGCTACGACAGTAAAAAGACGATCAAGGTGTGGCGGATTGGGTAAATGGCACGCTCTCAAGCAGAACACTGGGAACTGCCCGAATTTGGTTAATCTATTTACCCTGGAGATGAAATCATGTCAGAGCGATACTTATATCAATCCCAATGTCTTTACGAACTGAGACATTCTCAGTCCAGTATCCGAGATATTACTATCAGTCCCGATGGACAAACCCTAGCGACTACAGATAGCGTAACTGTTAAACTCTGGCAATTAAGCACGGGAAAGTTCCTTAAAGAAATTCCCAACTATGCTAAGGGTTTATGCGAGGCTCTAGCCATTAGCCCCAACGGTCAAATTCTAGCCCAAGCCGGTGAAAAATATTCCATAGGTTTATGCAGTTTATTGACAGGGGAGCGATTAGGACGTTTGAGACACGTAACATACTTCAACCACGACTATACATCAATCGCCTTTTGCGCCGACAACGTAACCCTTATCAGTGGAGGTAGCGCCATCACAGATAGTTGGGATATCCGTACCCAAAAATATTCACTAGGTCCGAATAGTTTAGGCGAACGTCTTGCCCTAAGTCCCAACAGTCATACCTTCGTCGGCGATCTCTCTCGAGTAGAATTTTCCCAAATCGGTCGTGCTAGGAAACCGCATCGTATTGAAAAATTATCAGCCTGTGTCGCGACTGTCGCCATCACTAATGACGGGACGACCTGCGCCGCAGGACTGCACGATGGCAAAATCCAATTCTGGGACTGGCAAACCTATGGCGAACTGCTCGCGATTAATGCTCACGCAGCTATTGTCAGAGGGATAGCTTTCAGCCGCGACGGTCAAACTTTAGTGAGCGTTAGCAAAGATAAGCTAATTAAATTCTGGGACGTTCGTAGCGGTCAACTCCTGGGAACCCTAGAAGGTCATCTGAGCGCGGTTAGCGGAGTAGCGTGGAGTCCAGATGGTCGATTTCTCGCCAGCTACGACAGTAAAAAGATTATCAAGGTTTGGCGGATTGGGTAAAAGAATAGCTGCCGGAAGAGTTGCGGCAAAAAGTGATGGAATTCAATCGAAAAATTAATAGTAAAACTCACAACAATAGACCCTAAGAATACGAGACTATTCCCTCAGAATCAGAGGATCGGTCGCCTCACAAACCTAATCAAGGAATGAGTCAAACTCCATGATGCTATTCAGAAAATCAAGGAGATGATTGAGATAGCAAAGACTAACAATCCCGAACTTTATGAACTTTATGAAGAACTCAACCGAGCCTTTTCAGAAGCAGGAATTGTAAGTGAGTTCGAGAAAATGAGAGCAATATTCGATCGATTATTACGAGTCAAAAAAGGGAAGGACGAATATTACGGAATTTCGGCAGAAGCCCAAGACCCAACAGCCGCGAGCATTGCAATAGAGTCTCAATACAATTTTCTTTCAGCGCAGCCCAGCATAGAAGAGTTGCGCCAAAAATTGCTCGATTTTCAGATCGAAATCAGCAGTCGAATCCGAAACTCTCTCCCCGAACAATATAACGCTTTGCCCTCAGAACTGGATGACTGGTCGGGCTACGATCCGGGAGTGAAGTTGAATCGAACTGACACTTCTTCGGAGTCCCAAGTGGCGAATTCTCCGGCGATGCACTGGGAACTGCCCGAATTCGGTTAAAGACAGTCTTAACTTTATTGAGGTCAAACCATGCACGAACGTCATTCCATTCCCGATTGTCGGTTTCTTTACCCACTGAGTCATTCTAAATTTGACGTAAGTGATATCCGGCTCTCTCCAGACAGTCAAACCCTTTTCACCACAGATGGCGTTAATGTCAAATGTTTGACGAGGCAGATGCCTTGTTTGGCAAGCGCAGTACGGTGAAAGATAGCCGCGATCGCGCGTGCGAACAGGTCAGTGAGCTATTAGTTCGCATTCACTGCACCGCGTGCGGATTTGTAGTAACGTTGATACTGATAGGAAGAACCGGGAATCGAGTCTTTGGCGGCATTGGCGATCGCGCCGAGAAGGGCGACTTTCGATACTTTTAAGCCTTCGATCGCTTGGTCGAGCAAATCGCGATCCGCGCGATCGAGTCCCACGACCAAAACCATTCCTTCGGTTTGCGCGGCTAACAGTTTAGCATCAATAAATCCCAATAACGGTGGCGTATCAAAAATCACTAAATCGAAATTTTCTTGTAATTTCTCGACTAAGTTACGCATTTTTTGTGACGACAATAATCGAGTCGGATTGGGCGGAATTTGACCTGCTGTCAAAATATACAAATTATCTTCCGCCGGAGAAGGCTGAATGATACTTTCAATTTCAATCTCGCTCGAAACGGCATGAGATAAACCCCAAACATTGGGTACATCGGCGCGTTCGTGGAGTTGAGGATGGCGCAAATCTGCGTCTACCAGTAACACCTTGTCCCCCATTGCGGCGGCAGCTTGGGCGAGATACAGCGCAACGGTGGTTCTGCCTTCGGCTGGACTCGAGGAACTGAGGACAAAGGAACGCAAAGGCTTATCGGGACTGAGGAACGCAAGGTTGGCGTGTAGGGAAAGGAAGGCTTCGAGGAAGGGCGAGGTTTGGTAGCGTCCGGAGTCTGCGGCGGAAACGGTTTCAGCTAACAGAGGAGGAGCAGGTTGAGGAGAGGCTTTTTTACGGGGCGTTTTTTTGAGTTTTTTCAAGAACGGAATGGTTCCTAAAAGGGGCAATTGAGTTTTATTTTGCAGGTCTTCAACGGAGTAAAACTTATTATCGAGTTTTTCGGCGAGGAGAGCTGCTCCGGTGCTGGCAACAACCGCTGCGATCGCGCCGAGAAAAAGGGTTCGCAGCACGTTGGGCGAAATGGGGTCTTCTTCCACTTTTAAATCCGAAATTAACTGCCAAGGTTGAACTTTTTGCGCCGATTCGATTTGCAAATTTTCTTGCACTTGCAAAAAGCGATTTAAACTTTCGGTCGCCACTTCTAATTCTCGCTGCAAATCGGTGTATTGACGCGAAATTTGGGCGAAACGGTCAATTTGCTGTCGGGTTTGGGTTTCGGCTGCCGTCAAACTCGCCGCGCGCGCTTGCAAGGCTTTGAGTTGGTTGCCGGTTTGTACGAGGTTTTGGGTGAGATCGGTGCGAATGCTGTTGGGGGAGGCGAGGCGTTGGAGGTTTCCCAGTTGGTCGGCTTGCGAACCGAGAACAGCTCTCGCTTCTTGTTGCAGCAGGGGAAGCAGGCGATCGCGTTGGTCTTGCAAGTCTTGGACGATGGCACTGTCTTCGGTAAAGGCGGCGAGGGCCGCAGCTAGCTCGCTATCAACTTCTTGCAGTTCGGCGAGGAGGTTTTGGTAGCGAGGTGCTTCGCCTAAAGCCGTTAGCGCGATCGCTTGGGTTGGGTCGATTTTGAGTTGCTGTTGGAGGTTTTGGTAGATGGATTCGGTTTCTCCTAATGTGGCTTGGGTTTCCTTACGCTGTTTAATAATTTCTTCTAATCTTCCGGCTAATTCTTGACCTTGTTGTTGGGTGTCGATGAGGTCGTGTTGTTGCTGAAAACTCTGAAGTTTGGCTTGCAATTCGTTGGTTCGAGCGCGCAGAGTCGGGAGTTGTTGGTCTACAAATTGCAAGCCTTGATTGGTTTCCGTTCGCTGTTCGGCAAGGGAGTAGTTAATGTAACCTTCTGCTAGTTTTTCTAGAACAAACTGAACTTTTTCGGGGTTGGTGTTTTGATAGCGAATGTTGAGAATTTTCGTTTCACGCCTGCGGTCGATTTCGAGCCGTTCTAGCAGTTTTTCGTAGCTTAAATCGGCATAGCGCTCTTGAATTTTTTCGTAGATCGGAAAGAGCAATTGGTAGCTGCGCAAGACATCAATTTGAGTATTGTAGTCGAGTCCTCCTGGCTTATTGGCAGCACCTCGATTCCCTTGTTCGTAGAGGGTTTGTTCGAGGCGAGCAAGACGATCTTGTCCGGCGACGGGTTCGACTAATAATTGAAATTCGCCTTCGTAAAGGGGAGTTTGTGCGGTCAGTTTCGCCCCAACCCCCGCCGCAATTGCAGACGCGACGACGACAATAATTACAATTCTGCGGCGAACCACAGCCAGCATTTGGCGCACACCGAAGTTGTCTTCCTCGCCATCTTCTGGGGAGGGAGAATGGACTCCTGAGAGGGGAATTTTTTGACCTTTCCAATACAGAATAGGCTCCGTCTCGTCACTCATACGGCAGTCGGTCTATGGCGATTCTCTATTCCGATTATAGAAGAAGACCGAGTTTTTATCCTAAAATCGGAGTAAGATTGGGAAATACAACGCGACTCAGATGCTTAAACAGCAACACATTGAACTGATAAACCGAAGGCAACTGAAAGAAAATAGGTGCTGTAAGAAATGCACGATTCCGACCCCGGGAAACTGACGCTAAATTTTGGTGTTTTTGATTTTTAATTGTTAACCTATGCTCCATCGATTCCTCGCGATCGGTCAAAAGTTGAGTCCGGTACTGCGCCAAGTTATTGGGAATATCGGTTGGCTGGCAGCCGAACGTCTTTTGACGATGGTTCTGTCGCTCTGCGTGGGAATTTATACGATTCGCTATTTAGGAGCTGAGGATTTTGGCAAGCTGAGTTACAGTACGAGTTTTGTGGCTTTATTTGCCGCGATCGCTAAGTTAGGTTTGGATGCAATTGTTGTCCGAAATTCGGTGCGAAATCCTTCAAAAGTGCCGGAGATTTTAGGTACGACTTTTGTTTTAAAGTTAGGGGGAGGTTTGCTTGCTTTTATCTGTGCTGCCGGCTCAATTTTAACGTTTAATAGCGATCGCGAGATTCGCTCGATGACGCTAATTATTGCCATCGGATTCATTTTTCAAGCGTTTGATACCATCGAACTTTGGTTTCAGTCTCAAGTATTATCCGGTCGCGTGGCAATGCTGCGAGGCGTACAGTTTGTGGTGAATTCCCTTACCAAAATTCTATTAATTGCCTTGCAGTGCTCGGTTATCGCTTTTGCCTATTTATTTTGTATCAATTCTATTGTGAAAGCAGTAGGAACGGTTTTGCTTTACCGTCAACACGGTCAATCTTTAGCGATTTGGCAAGTTAGCGCGGCGACGGCAATGGAATTAATCAAAAATGCTTATCCTCTGATTTTTTCAGGAGTGATGATTACGATTTATATGAAAATCGACCAAGTTATGTTGGGAAATCTAGTGGGGGAGCGAGCGGTGGGAAACTATGCTGCTGCCGTCCGATTTTCTGAAATTTGGTATTTTGTTCCAGCAGCAATTTGTACCTCCATTTTTCCAGCAGTCGTACGTGCCAAGGAAAACGAGCGAGATTATTATCGAAAATTACAACAATTATACGATATTATGGTTGGGTTATCGCTTTCGATTGCGATGCCGATGACCCTGTTTTCGGGAGCGTTAATTGGAGTTCTGCTGGATAAGGAGTACGCACAGGCAGGAGAGATTTTAGGATGGCACATTTGGGCGAGTTTGTTTGTGTTTTTGGGAGTAGCGAGTAGTAAATGGTCGATCGCTGAAAATTACGTTGCTTTTAATTTTGCTGCAACTGCATCCGGCGCGATCGCCAATGTTCTGCTGAATTTGTGGTTGATTCCACTGAAGGGAGGAGTCGGTGCCGCGATCGCCACAATGGGATCTTACGCGATCGCCACCCCCCTTGCTTACTTTTTTTACCCTCCCGCTTTTAGAACCGGACTGATGTTAATCAAGGCATTGCTTTTGCCATTTCGCTTCCGCGATAATCTCAAGCGCCTCAAGCGCTTAAAACAGTATATTCGACCGCTTTAAACGATGAAAACTCCTGTCGCTTTTTTTATTTTTAACCGTCCCGATACCACCCAACAAGTCTTCAGTGCCATTCGTCAAGCAAAACCCTCTAAACTTCTCGCGATCGCGGACGGTCCTCGTCCCCAAGTTCCCAGCGATTTCGACAATTGTCAAGCTACTCGCGATCTACTTAAACAAGTGGATTGGGATTGTCAAGTTCTCACTCTTTATTCTAACCTAAATTTAGGATGCAAGCAACGAGTTTCTAGTGGATTAGATTGGGTTTTTAGTAAAGTCGAAGAAGCAATTATCCTAGAAGATGACTGTTTGCCCCATCCAAGCTTTTTTCTATTTTGCGAAGAACTCTTAGACAAATATCGCGATGACAAGCGCATTTGGAAAATTGACGGCACGAATATTTTACAAAAGTGGAAATCGGCATTCCAAAGCTACCACTTTTCTAATTTTGGAGCCATTTGGGGTTGGGCATCTTGGCGACGAGCGTGGCAAAACTACGATGTAGAAATGAAACTCTGGGCAAACCCCGAAGCGCAAAATCGGATAAGGGATGTTATTGGCGATCGCCAGCAATATTTAAATCGGAAAAAAGTGTTCGCTCGGACTTATGCGGGTACAATTGATACGTGGGACTATCAGTGGGGATTTGCGCGACTGTTGAATTCAGGTTTATCTGTGGTTCCTTCGGTTAACTTAGTGAGTAATATTGGTTTTACCCACTCAGCGACAAGAACTAAGGTTGACATTAGCGGTGTGGCAAACCTTCCCTGTTTCCCCATGACGTTTCCCTTAAAAGAACCCTGTGGCATTGCAGTCGATCGAGATTACGATAAGTTACGCTATCAAAAGACGTGGCAGCAAACCTTACAGAAAAAGATATTGAGAAAGCTTACGACTTTGCGATCGCAATATCCCTTAAAAAGGAGTTCGATACCATGAGCATGATGCCAAATTTTTTAATTATCGGTGCAGCTAAATCAGGAACGACTGCCCTTTATCAATACCTTCAACAGCACCCGCAGATTTATATGAGTCCGCTCAAAGAACCGCAGTTTTTTGCCTTTGAAGGTGAACGCCTGAATTATCAAGGTTTAGGAGTGACGATTAATCAATCTATAACGACATTAGAACGCTATCAAACCTTGTTTCAAAATGTTAATGGCGAACGCGCGATCGGCGAAGCGTCTGCATTATACTTATATATCCCCAAAGCATCAGAGCGGATCAAACACTACCTTCCCAAAATTAAATTAATTGCCATTCTTCGCAACCCAGTAGAACGCGCTTACGCAGCTTTTTTGCACTTAATGCGAGAGGGAAGAGAGCCGTTAAATGACTTTGGGAAAGCGCTCGCGGCAGAACCCACAAGAATTCAAGAAAACTGGGGATTTCTTTGGCACTATCAAGAGATGGGATTTTACGCGATTCAGTTAAAACGGTATTTAGATAAATTCGATCGCAGTCAAATTAGAATTTATCTTCACGACGATTTTTTGAAGTCCCCTCTTTCCCTCATTCAAGATATATTTGAGTTTCTGGAAGTAGAACGCGAGTTTATTCCTGATATGGCATTCCGTCCCAACCTATCGGGAGTTCCTCAAAATAAACGATTACATCAGTTTATCAAAGAAAAGCACTGGCTTAAACATTTTATCAAGCCGTTACTATCGCAGAAAGCCCGAAATCGAATTGCCGAACGGTTACTGCAAAGAAATTTGGTCAAACCTCCCTTATCTGCCGAAATAAAAGCAAGTTTGACCGACCGATTTAGAGAAGATATTCTCAAATTACAAGAGATTTTGGAACGAGATCTATCTCAATGGCTAGTTTGAGGCATAAAGCACTTAAAAAACAATGACTTTACCTAATTTTCTCATTATCGGCGCAGCTAAGGCAGGAACGACTTCTCTTTATAGTTGGCTCGCGCAACATCCTCAAATTTACACGAGTCCGATTAAAGAACCCAACTTCTTTGCATTACAGGGAGAAGAACTAAACTACCCTGCTGGCACAATTCATCAACGATACCTAATTGAATGTAAGCTTAATTTAGACGCTTACTTAGACCTATTTAAAAGAGTCAGCGACGAAACTGCAATTGGCGAAGCTTCTCCTATCTATCTTTATCATTCTCAAGCTGCCAGTCGCATTCGAGAATTCATTCCCCACGCCAAAATAATTGCTATTTTGCGCGATCCTGTTGAGAGAGCTTATTCTAACTTTTTACACCACGTCCGCGATGGATTTGAAACATTTTCTGATTTTTCTCAGGCCCTTCAAGCCGAAAAGGAGCGGATGAAAAATGGTTGGTGGTGGGGATTCTATTATATCAGTGGTGGATTTTATTCCCAACAACTCAAGCGCTATTTGAAGCACTTCGATCGCCGCCAAATTAAAATTTATCTTTACGAAGATTTACGGAGCAATGCTCAAAGCCTTCTCCAAGATATTTTTGAGTTTTTACAAATCGATTCTACTTTTGTTCCCAATCGGTCTCAAAAAAGCAATGGAACAGGAATTCCTAAAAATAGAATCTTGCATCGATTTCTGCTTCAGCAAAATCCGTTGAAAAATTATTTGAAACCTGCACTTCCTCCGGGATTCCGCGAGCGTCTCCGACTATACCTAAGCAAGCGAAACTTGAGCAAGCCTCCTCTTCCCCCAGCGCTCAAAACCCAGTTGAAAGCCATTTATCGCGAAGATATTTTAGAGCTGCAAAATTTAATTCAGCGAGACTTAAGTCATTGGCTCGACTAAGGAAAATCTTTTACTCGCGCTCGCGCGATTTGTGCTACAATAAACTCAAGTATTTTAGCGGTATTGATAACGGTGAAAGTTTGTTTAGTCAGTCGTTCGGACAACCGGAGTGGTGCTGCTGCGGCTGCTTATCGTTTGCATTTAGGCTTGCGACAGTCGGGAATTAATTCGACAATGCTTGTCGGCGAAAAGACGCGGAATGACACGACTATTGTGTCGCCAGAAAATCAATGGGAACGAAAATGGGTTCAACTTGCACCGAAGCTCGAAAGTGTACCCGTCCGATTCTATCGACAGCGAAATAGGGCGCGTTTCTCAACTCAGTGGTTAAGCGATCGCGTCGCCAATCAAATCGCCAAAATCGACCCCGATATCATTAACTTACATTGGATTTGTGGCGGGTATCTCCAAATCGAAACCCTCGCTCAATTTCGCAAACCCATTGTTTGGACGCTGCACGATATGTGGCCTTTTACGGGGGGATGTCATTACAGTCAAACTTGCGATCGCTACACTCAATCTTGCGGTGCTTGTCCTCACCTCAATAGCCAATTTGAAAACGATCTTTCCCGCTGGGTTTGGCAGCGGAAAGCGCGCGCTTGGCGCAACCTTAATTTAACCATTGTAACTCCCAGTCGTTGGCTCGCACAATGCGCTCGTGCCAGTCGTTTGTTTCGGGATTTTCCCATTGAAATCATTGCCAATAGTCTTAATACTCGCGCTTATCAGCCTACAGATAAATGTCTCGCTAAAAAGCAGTTCGAGTTACCACAAGACAAGCAAATCCTCCTTTTTGGCGCGATTTTAGCAACAAGCGATCGCCGTAAGGGATATCATCTTCTCAAAGCAGCAATCGAACAAATTTCTCAAACTCCCCAAGGAGACAACATCGAGGTTATCGTTTTTGGAGCGTCTCAACCTAGCGAGGATACACAGTTTGCTCTAAAAACTCACTACTTCGGAACCATCAGTGACGATGCTATCCTTTCTTTACTTTACTCCTCTGCCGACGTTTTTGTCGCGCCTTCGGTGGAAGATAATTTACCAAATACGGTGATGGAGGCATTAGCTTGTGGCACACCTTGTGTTGCTTTTAAAATTGGAGGGATGCCGGATTTAATCGAGCATCGACAAAACGGTTATCTCGCTCAACCCTTTGCCGTTGAAGATTTTTCCAAAGGGGTTCTTTGGGTTTTAGAGGACAAACAGCGGCATTCTCAACTGCGGAAGAATGCTCGCAGCGTAGTCGAGCAGAAATATAGACTACAATGTCAGTCTCAACATTATATTTCGCTTTTCGAGCGACTTAACTAGGAGCTGGCAAGCCATGAGCTTTTTTGCTACTCTATTCAGCATTTCAAATTTAGTTTTAGTTCCTGCATATTGCTTTTACAGATTCAAAAAAAACAATTATTTTATTTTATTTAATCCAGGTTTTTATCTTTTAGTTGCTTCTTACCTTTATTTAATTCCCTCCAGTATTTTTTTGTCCCAGTACATTCAATGGATAAATATTTCTTACTATTCCGAATTTAAACCAGAATCGCTACAGTTTACCAGTATTTTGTGTAACTGGTATGTCTTAGTGTTTCTATTTTTTTACATCAAAAGTACGGATTGGATAAGCGTTCCAAGAGAAAATTATAAACCCAAAGCGATTACCTACAATATAGCACTATTGCTAACAGTTTTACTTTCGGTTTACTTTTTCTATATCTTGGCAAAGTATGGCGCAGTTTTGTTTAGTTCAGACCGATTTGAAGCACTAGAATTTTACACCAGAACAATTTTACTAAGACATAAAGTTCTGATTTTGCTTCCTATTTTTTTAAGCTCTCTAGCAACGGTTATCTGGCAAACGAAAAAGGCTCGATGGTTTTTAGTCGTGTTAATTCCCGTTTTAACAGAGTTTTTAGCAAGAGGAAGAACTCGTTCTTTGATGATTGTTGTTTTTTCTTATATTAATTACATCGCTATTTTTCGCAAAACGTTTGCGAAATATTTGATTGTACTACTCTTGTCATATACAATTTTTATTCCGATTTATCGCTCTTATGAAGGTTTTGCCGGATTTCAACTCATTGCTGAGTCGCCACAGATTTTACTCTTCAGAGGATTAGCTGAAATTTTTGCGACTCGAATCACCACTGTCATCGCTTACGAAGAACTAATGTACTCTGAAGATTTCTATATTTATTTAACAGCATCTTTTTTAAGGCTTTTCCCTTTTTTTATTTACAAGTTTTTTTTGGGAGACAATATTGACATAACTCAAATTAATTATATTGAAATGATGAAAATATATTACGCTCAACACTATGATATTGACTGGGGATTGGCAGGTAATATTGTCACGGAAGCATTGGTATATGGTGGCATTGAACTCGCTTTTCTCAGTCCCATAATTATTGGTTTAATATTTTGGGGTTTAAATCAAGTTAAAATTCAGCAAACTTTTCCGGGGTTTATTTTTTTATGTCTTTTGATTTCTCAGCTCCAAAGAATTATTAGATCTAGTTTCTTCGATTCTTTCTTTGTCTTAATTTACACAATGTTTATTTATTTGGGTTGGATTGTCGTATTGGAGCGAGGACGAAAAGTTTTAGTCGTCACTCGAAACAAAAATGGCTAAAAACGCGCTCGAAAGAATAAGTTATGTGGTACCGACATTAAATAGCGCCGCAACTTTAGACCTAACACTGCTATCTTTAAAGTCTCAAAAAGAGGTGAGCATTGAGATTATCGTTGTCGATAGCGGTTCGACAGATGGAACTTTAGATATCTGCCAGCGCTGGAATGTACCAGTTTTATACGCAGAACCCGGAAATATGTATCAAGCGATTAATTTAGGATTAAACCAATGTCAAACAGAATGGTTGGGTTATATGAACTCAGACGATTGGTTGTATCCCGATAGTACGGCTCGGTTGATTGCTTTTGGGAAGGAAAGTAAGGCAGATATCGTGTACGGAAAGTGCGATTATACCGATGGATGCGGCCGTTTTTTATACTCTTTTGCTCCAGCTCAATCCCGTCAACTTTTACCGCTGTTTAAAAGAGGTATTTTTGGCTTTGCTCAACAGGCAGCAATTTTTCGGAAATCCGTTTACCAACATCTGAATGGGTTTAATGAAGCCGAATATTATTTGAGTGCCGACGCAGAATTTTATTTGCGCGCGCTTCAATCCAACTTCTCTTTTTCTAGATTGTCCGGTCCTTCCGTCGCTTGCTTTCGACGACATCAGAATCAATTGACTCATCAAAAGGCGCGCGATATTCAGCTTGAAAAGCAAAAAAGGCGAGAAAAAGCGGGTCAAACAACGCTTAAAGATTGGATTATGGTAACCCAGTGGCGACTGGAAAATGTGCCGCATTACCTCATTCGATTTTTAAGACCTTCTTTACTAGCGGATAAAATTGTACTAACACATTCTGCTAATGTGGGTGCGGATTCAGAGGTGTAAAATAAGGGTAGGAGGGAGGAAACGTGATGGAGAGAGAAGTTTGCGATCGCGAAAAAATAGCTATTTTCTTTGCAGCGCGCAACGGCGGCGCGCAACGTGCTATGGTTAATCTAGCCAATGGATTGACCCGCCTCGGTCAAACCGTTGAAATTGTGATGCCAGAAGCGAAAGGTCCTCATTTATGCGAACTGTTGCCAGAAATTCAAATCTTCGATCTGGCAACGCGGAATCCCGAAAAAGTAGTTTCTCGCTTAGTTCGTTACTTGCGAGAACACCTTCCTTCTCGAATGCTAGCTGCTCAACAACAGACGAATATTGCAGCAGTAATTGCTTGTCGCCTTGCCGAGATATCCCTCCATTTAGTTATTAATCAACAGAATCATTTGTCTATTTTAGCCAAGAGCGATCGCAGGATTTCTGTGCGCGTATTGCCTTATTTAGCGCGTCTTTTCTATCCGCGTGCGGATGGCATTGTTGCCGCTTCCCAAGGCGTTGCAGAAGATTTGATAAAAACAATAAGAATTCCTTCTGATAAAATCAGCACGATTTATAATCCCGTCGTTAGCGATCGCTTATTAGATTTCGCAAAAAACCTCTCCAACCCCACGGCTATAATCTCTCCAACTAAACCCATTATCTTAGGAGCAGGTCGCCTGACAAAGCAAAAAGATTTTGTCGCGTTAATTCGCGCCTTTGCAAAAGTTCGCACTCAACTAAACTCTCATTTGATCGTTATTGGAGAAGGAGAAAACCGATTTCAACTCGAACAATTAGTGCGCACTCTAAATTTAACAAAAGATGTCTCGCTTCCCGGCTATGTCGATAATCCCTATCGCTATATGGCGCAAGCTTCACTTTTCGTTCTATCTTCAGCTTGGGAAGGATTCGGCAATGTTTTAGTAGAAGCGATGGCAGTTGGAACCCCCGTTGTTTCCACCGATTGTCCGAGCGGACCGTCGGAGATTTTGGAGGGCGGAAAATATGGTAAATTAGTACCTGTTGGAGATGAAAGTCGGCTGGCAGAGGCGATGGTTGAAACGCTAAAACATCCTCCCGACGCGAAGTTGTTGAAAGCGAGAGCGTTAGATTTTTCTATTTTACCAATCGCGCAGCAATTTCTCAATCTTTTTGAAAGCTTTGATAACTCAGCATCAGACCCTTGAAATGAAAGATTTTAAACTAGACTTGGTGGGAGTTGGACCGCAACGCACGGGATCGTCTTGGCTGTACCAAATGCTGCAATCTCATCCAGCGCTTTGTTTTCCCAAGAATGTCAAAGAGACAATGTTCTTTGAGAAATATTCTTCCAAGGGACTATCGTGGTATGCAGCGCACTTTAGGCATCAAACAGACGGACAAATTTGTGGCGAAATCGGCCCGACTTATTTCGATATAGAAACAGCGCCGCAACAAATTTATCAACTGAATCCACGCTGTAAAATTATCGTCAATTTACGCCATCCCCTACACCGTGCCTTGTCTTTGTATCGCCATTATTTAGCCTTGGGTAAAGTTAAAGGCAGTTTTAGTCAAGCTGCCGTTCAAATGCCGCGTTTAATTGATGCTGGCAAGTATTCAAAGCATCTTCTCCGGTGGATAGAAACCTTTGGCGAAGAGCGCGTTTTCTTACTTTTACTGGACGACATTGAAAGTCAACCCGATCGCGTCTTAGAAAAAATCTATGACTTTTTGAAAATTGAATCCATTGAAGTTCCCAATCGAGTCAAGGAAAAAATCAATTCGGCAACTATGCCACGCCTTCCTATTTTAGCAAAAATCGCAACAAAAATTGCAATTTATTTAAGAGCCAATCGATGGCACAATATTGTTGAGCTGGGAAAAAAATTGGGACTCAGAAAAGTATACGCTGGTCAAAAAGCACTTCCCGGTTTAACTGGTGAAGAAAAAGAAAGATTACTTAATATTTATCAAGAAGATATCATTTTTGTAGAATATCTAACAAAAAAAAGCTTAAAAAAGTGGTATGAGTTTTAGTGAAAACACGATAAATCCTCAAGCCAAAATTCTGTATCTCATTACTCGACCCGATTTAGGAGGCGCACAAACTCACGTCAAAGATTTAATTGAAGGATTTTCAGACAATTATGAAATTCATTTAGCGTTAGGGTGGGAGGGAGCGCTAACAGAAATGTTAAAAAGTTCGGGAGTCTCAGTCCATTTACTTCCTCATTTAAAACGACCGCTAAACCTTAACTCAGATGTTCGTGCCGTTGGAGAAACCGTCGATTTAATCCGACAAATTCAACCCAATTTAATTCACTCTCATAGCAGTAAAGCTGGGATTGTTGGGAGAATTGCCGGCAAACTAACCGGCGTTCCAACAATCTTTACAGCGCATGGTTGGGGGTTTAGTTCGGGAACGCCAAAATTGCGCGGAACAATTGCGTTACTTGCCGAAAAACTAGGCGCGATGTTAGCCGAAAAAATTATCTGCGTGTCTGACAGCGATTGCCAGTTAGCCTTGGAAAAAGGAGTTGGCGATCGCGACTCTCTCGTTACCATTCGTTACGGTTTGCACGATGGCAATTTTCCCCTTGCCAATGCCGCGCTCCAACCGCCTCGTGCTATTATGGTAGCACGTTTTAGCGAACAAAAAGATCAAAAAACATTACTTCAAGCGATCGCGCAACTTCAACACTCTCAAATCGTACTTGATTTAGTTGGCAGCGGCCCTTTTTTAGAGACTTGTAAAACTTTAGCACGTACTTTAAGAATAACCGATCGCGTCACCTTTCTCGGCGATCGTACCGATGTTCCCCAACTGTTGGCGCGATCGCAAATTTTTGTTCTCAGCACCCACTACGAAGGACTTCCTATCAGCATTCTCGAAGCAATGCGAGCGGGTTTACCTGTAGTCGCCACTTCTGTTAATGGCATTCCCGAAGAAGTAACAAACCGAACAACAGGATTGCTCGTTCCTCCTAAAAATGCCGACGCACTTGCCTCCGCTTTAGACACACTTGCCAACTCTCCAGAACTTCGACAACAAATGGGGACAGCCGGAAGACAGAAGTTTTTGCAAGACTTTACTCTTGACCGAATGCTAACAGAAATCGAAGCCATTTATGAATTTCTTTTAGTGACGGATCGTTTTTGGCAATAGGTATTATAGCAGAAAGTTTGGTTTGAGAAGAGTGTTGGGCAAGGCGTATAATTTAGTGGTTATATTTGAGTTCCCGCGATCGCGCAGAAGGAAAATTTGAGATTTAGATTTCATGAAAATTCAAAACCGACATTCCAGACAATTCTCAGTAGGGTGACGTTAGCGAAGCGTAACGCACCGCTTTTGTGGGAATGGTGGGTTACGACGCAGACTAAAGTAGATGATTTGTTCCGAAAAATTATCGCCGTGTCTAACCCACCGCTTTTGTGGGAATGGTGGGTTACGACGCGGACTAAAGCAGATGATTTGTTCCGAAAAATTATCGCCGCGTCTAACCCACCGCTTTTGTGGGAATGGTGGGTTACGACGCGGACTAAAGCAGATGATTTGTTCCGAAAAATTATCGCCGCGTCTAACCCACCCTACCTAAGTGCCTAGAGTTTTTTGAGTTCCCACTCCGGTAATTTTTCAATGACGCGATCGCGCGCGACTTTCAGTATAAAAATTGAATAAATTCCCAATTTCAGGAACTCGCCTTTCAACATTTAATTAATATAACTCGTACTCGAGCAGCGTACAGGGAAGAGTCCCGTTATACACGGGAATGCGACGAGAGGCTTTTAATCCAATTCGTTTCGCCAGTTCTTTGTTTCCTGTTAAAATATAAGCCTTCCAACCCTTGAAACGCTGCTTGCAAGTATCGCCGAGTTGTTTGTAAAGACTGCCTAATTCTTGGGAGTTGCCGATTCGTTTGCCGTAAGGCGGGTTGCAAATGAGAATTCCGCGATCGCTAGGTGCTTCGACGCACGACAGTTCGGCTCGAGAAAAGGAAATATAAGGGTCGAGAGCGCAATTTTTGGCATTGGTTCGCGCTTGTGCGAGAATATCGGGGTCGCGATCGCTTCCGCCGATGAAAGCAGGCAATTCGTCGCGCCGTTCGTCCTTCGCCATCGCTCGCAATTCATACCACAACTCAGCGTCAAAGTCAAGCCAATTTTCAAAGGCAAAACGCTCGCGCGCCAGTCCGGGAGCAATATTGAGCGCCTTTAACCCCGCTTCCAACGGCAGCGTTCCCGAACCGCATAGAGGATCCAATAGAGGCAAATTAACATCCCACTGCGCCATCTCCAACAGAGCAGCCGCTAAAGTTTCCTTGAGGGGGGCAACTCCCATTGCCGGACGATAGCCCCGACGATGCAAACTTTCGCCCGTACTATCTAAACTGAGAGTACAGCGATCGCGGTAAATGTGGGCGTTGAGGGCGAGATCGGGGGATTGTAAATCGACGCTGGAACGCCGTCCAAAGCGATCGCGCTGCCGATCCACAATAGCATTTTTAATTTGCAGAGCGGTAAAATGGGTGTGATTGAGTTGGGCATTGCTACCGGTACAGCGAACGGAGAGCGTATTTTCCGGTTGTAAGTATTGCGTCCAGTCGATTCCCCGCACTTGAACGTATAATTGGTCGGCATCGCTGCATTGCAACTGGGCGATTGGCACGAGGACGCGAAAAACGAGACGCGATCGCAAGTTAACATTATAGAGAAGAGCGCGATCGCCTTCAAAACTAACCCCCGCAAACTCCGGCTGTACATTTTGCGCCCCCAACTGTTCCAATTCCCGCGCCGCAATTGGTTCTAACGCGCGTGCCACCGTTGCAAAATAACGATTCATTCCAATTCACGCATTCAAAACATAGTATTTATTTTCTGTCATTCTTGTCGAGTTTGCGAATGATTCGACAGGGATTGCCTGCTGCAACCACCCTGGGTGGAAGATCTCGCGTAACGACGCTACCTGCACCAATAGTCGTTCCAGCCCCAATTTTGACACCCGGACAAACGATTGCACCTCCGCCAATCCAAACATCGTCCCCAATTTCAATCGGTAAGGCAAACTCCCAATCTCCTTTTCGTTGAGTCGGCTCGAGGGGATGACCTGCCGTGTAAATCTGTACCTTGGGACCGAGCAGGACGCGATCGCCAAATCGAACGAAATTACAGTCAATAATAACACAATCGTAGTTAATAAAAAGACGTTCTCCTGCCAAGATGTGACAGCCGTAGTCGCAGTGAAACGGCGACTTGACCTCAAAATTACCCTGAATAGACCCAAACAGGTCTTGAATCAGAAATTTTCGTTGTTGGAGTGCATCGGGGGGGAGGGCATTGAAGCGGTGTGTAAGTCGTTCCGCGCGCAGGCGCATCTCGCTCAGTTCGGGGTCAAAGGCGATGTAGAGTTCGCCCGCCAACATTCTCTCGCGCATCGATTTTTCTGGACTTGGTTGATTCATGCTGTCGTTTGTCGCTTCCAATTGTTCAAATTCCCTCACCGCAATGGGTTCTAACGCGCGCGCCCCCGTTGCCAAATAACGATTCATATCAGCCTCCATCAATAGCATAGACCTTCCTGTGCTCGCGATCTACGTCGCCTCTCGATCCTTGATGTGTTGCGCGATCGCGGCCCTTTAAATCCGGTGCATGGCTTTGTGGGCGCACATCTTGTGACACCAAATCCGGTTTCCAAAGACCACGTTCGATTAATATATTAGATGTACCGAGCAGCAAGGGCATGGGCGAGCAACACGGTCATCAACAAGCAATCTACCGCATCCTGGACGCAAATCTCGATCGCGCTCGAGAAGGATTGCGTATTATTGAAGAATGGTGTCGTTTTGGCTTAAATGCAAGTCAAATGACCCTAGAATGCAAGCAAATGCGCCAAGAGTTAGCCAATTGGCACGCCTTGGAGTTGCGCAATGCGCGCGATACGCCGGGGGATCCGGGGACGGATTTATCCCATCCGCGAGAGGAAAGGCGAGGAAGTGTCGAGGAGGTTTTACAAGCGAATTTATGTCGCGTTGAAGAAGCTTTGCGGGTTCTCGAAGAATATGGGAAACTCTACAAACCCGAAATGGGCGCGGCTTGCAAACAAATGCGCTATCGCGTCTATGTCCTCGAAAGCGACTTACTCGCCCAAAAGCGCCACCAACAGTTACATCGCTCGCTACTCTATTTGGTCGCGTCGCCGGGAGATTATGCCTTCGCAGCCGTAGAAGCAGCGTTACAAGGCGGCTTAACCTTAGTACAGTACCGCGACAAGAACGCAGACGATTGCGATCGCTTACACGAAGCTCAACGCCTCTGTCAATTGTGCCACAGCTACGGCGCGCTATTTCTGATGAACGACCGCATCGATCTCGCCCTCGCTGTCAATGCCGATGGCGTTCACCTCGGACAACAGGACGTTCCCATTGCCCTAGCAAGGCAACTTTTGGGTTCCCAACGCATTGTTGGCCGTTCTACAACCAACGGGTCGGAAATGGAAAAGGCGATCGCCGAAGGGGCAGATTACATCGGCGTAGGACCGGTTTACAGCACCCCCACCAAACCCGATAAAGCTGCCGCTGGCCTCGAATATGTCCGCTACGCCGCCGAACATTCAACCGTTCCTTGGTTTGCCATTGGCGGGATCGATCCTAAAAATATCCACGAAGTTATCGCCGCAGGAGGCGATCGCGTGGCTGTCGTCCGCGCCATTATGGAAGCCGAACAACCCACCCTCGTTACCCAATACCTCCTCTCTCAACTGACAAAAAAGCACAAGGTTCTATCCTTGGAAGCGATAACGCAATCTTAGGTTTATGGAGAACTCCAACATTACCCTACAAGTCAACGGCGAAGCCTTTCAATGTTCGCCGCAGATGTCCCTCCCCCAAGTTTTAGAACAACTCAGCTTCAATCCTCGTTTAGTAGCGGTAGAATACAACGGGGAAATTCTTCACCGACAGTATTGGCAACAAACCATTGTCGAAGAAGGCGATCGCTTGGAAATTGTCACAATTGTTGGTGGAGGGTTTTAGGTTTTAGCTTCTAAACCCTCACTGCCCACTGCCACTAATTCGCTGTATCCTTGATTGAAATCGAGCGTGTTGAAGGAGGAATTCGATCGTGCAACAGTTAAAGCGATTTTGGTGGAGACGCAAAAAAGCATCTCGTCGGCGCGCTTCGCAACAAATGCGTCGATCTCCCAAAATGCAACCGACCAACGCACGCACAACGAAACTTCGCCCCCAAGGTAAATCTCCAGCAGCCCAAAACCGCCGTCCTCTCTCTCCTACCTTAGCCCGCTTACAAGACCGACGCGCCCTTCGTTCTCGCCCTCAATCGACCGAACGTTCTACTGTCCCCAAAGGCGCGCTTCCCAAGACTCGGAAAATGCCAGATCGCCAAGGGCATTTCGGACGCGATCGCCCTGCACCTTCCCATTTCGCTGAAGTCAAAAAGGTTAAAAAAGCGACTCCTCTCTCTCGTCGTTCCCCATCAAAACTTTTTTCGCCGACTTCCAAGCGATTTCTCGTCTATGCGCTTCGTTTCTCGATTATCGGTCTGGGTTTAGGTGCAATTTCGGGAACGCTGCTATCCGCCCTCGATAAAACGGCGATTCCCCTATCGGCTGAGGCGAATTCTTCTAACCAACGCAACGGAACTGAAGCGATCGCCGCCCCCCAACAACCTCCTGCATTGCCCCTCAAACAGGAAAGCGCCGAACTTAAAACTCGAATTGGACAGTTAATCGCGCGATCGCCTCAGTTACGCGCTGGCGTGCTTTTAGTCGATCTCGATACGGGAACATATGTCAACATCGAAGGAGAAACTTCTTTTGCCGCCGCCAGCACCATTAAATTGCCTCTTTTAGTTGCCTTTTTTCAAGAGGTCGATGCGGGAAATATTACTCTCGAAGAAATGCTAACAATGGAGGAAGAATTGATTGCGGCTGAAGCGGGAATCATGCAGTATAAACAGCCGGGAACGCAATTTTCTGCTTTAGAAACGGTCACTCAAATGATTACAATTAGCGATAATACGGCAACCAATATGATTTTAAAACGGTTGGGCGGGCAAGAAATACTGAATCAACGGTTTCAACAATGGAATTTGTCAGCAACGGCAATCCACAATCCCCTCCCCGATCTCGAAGGAACAAATATTACCAGTCCAATGGATTTAGCGCGGCTGATGGCAAAGGTAAATCGCGGCGATTTAATCTCAATGCGATCGCGCGATCGCGTCTTAGAAATTTTGCGCAATATCGTCACCAACGACCTTCTACCGCGCGGTCTCGATAAAGACGCTAGAATCGCCCACAAAACGGGGAATATCGGCTCTCTCATAGCCGATGCAGGACTCGTGGATACCCCGACAGGGAAACGCTACATCGCTGTTATCATGGTTCAGCGCCCCCACAACGACCCCCAGGCAAAAGAACTCATTCGCGACATTTCTCGGGAGGCGTATCAATATTTTAATCGACCGCTCCCCGCTTCCCAAAGTTCGCCTGCTCAACCCGTTATCAGTAAACAGTAAACAGTAACATCAAATTTGCCGAATTGAATATCGATATGCTTCTACAGAAAGGAGGAATAAGCTGTTCTGCATTTAAATTGTGATTTTGGTCTGATATAAAATCCGTACCTATCGCCTATCATAAAAAACATTTCCCCCCGTCCCCCCATCCCTCCATCAGCCTTAACGAGCGGTCATTCAACCGGATTTTATATGACGGGGAGACGGGGGGGATCAAAGATACCCAATTTAGACGCGTCTTAGCTTACAGAAATTTTTACTGACTTCGTTTAACTGGATTTAATATCAATGGTTTCAGTCTGAACTTGTCACCAAGAACCAACCTAATCTCTAAAACCCACACCCCGAATCAGTCGTTGTTTAAGACGCTGGGGAGTTCCGCGATCGACAACGCGCCCTCCTTCGAGCAAAAATGCGCCATCGCAATAGTTCAACTCGTCCAAGCGGTGCGTGACCCACAAGGCGGTTAGGTTGCGAGTTTTGACTAGGTGTTGCACCTGAGTCACCAGTTCGAGTTGCGCGTCGGGGTCGAGGAGGGCAGTCGGCTCGTCTAAAATGAGGACTTGACACTGGCGCGCGATCGCGCCTGCAATGGCAATGCGCTGTTTTTGACCGCCGCTGAGGGCGTAAATCGGCCTGCGTTGGAATTCGAGGAGGTTAACGGCGGCTAAGGCTTCGGCGACGCGAAGGCGAACTTGGGGAACCGTTAGCTTTTCCTCGACTAAACCGAACGCGACATCCGAACCGACCGTTGGCATCACTAACTGGCGATCGGGATTTTGGAAGACGAAACCGACGGGCGGCAACACTTCGATCTCGCCCGTCTGGGGCAATAACAAGCCCGCTAGTAGCTTCAGAAGGGTAGATTTTCCACTGCCGTTAGCTCCTAGAAGCATCCAAAATTCCCCTGCCGGAACGCTCAACGAACAAGATTGGAGAACGGGTTGGTTTTCGTGCCAGCTAAAATCTACGTCCCTCACCCAAATCGCCGATCGCGGACTCTCCATCTTTTAGCTTTTTTCCTCCTCAGTATATTTTGGGCAGATAGGCAGATAGGCATTGGGCAGTGGGGGGATGGGCAGTGGGCAGATGAGCAATTGCGCGCCGCCATTCTCTCCCCATCTCCTGCCCCACCTCGGTTTTCTAATCTCTTACTCTTCAACTCCCACAAAAAACCCTGGCGGACGACCCGAAGCCGTCGTACCCGATTTCTGCGAGAGAATCGTCGCACTGATGCGATCGCTATACAACGCTACCTTTTTTTCCGGTTGTTTGTCGCAGGTTAGCTCGATTAACTGGGGCGTACTGCCCATTGCTGTCAGAATTTGTTGGTAAAGCGCTTCGGCATCCTCTTGGTCTTTACGTTGGACCGAAACCGGAAGCGGACTGTCTTTGAGCATCACGTCAATGGTGTACATTCGTTCCCTCGCAAATTTTAGACTTTACATTATCAGCGATCGCGCTCTTTACTTCCCTTCCTTCAATCTTAAGATTAAATTAAGGATTGAAATAACGCGCTTCTCACTGTATCATTTATTATAGTGACGTAAAGAAAAGTAAACTTTACTCACAAAGAGTCCCATTTTCTGCTTATCCGAGCAGGAGGGAATCTTTGAGAGCAATGAAGTTTAGCTCTTATCTCTCATAAACACATTACAATTTGGAGAATAGCGCAATGACAATTGCAGTCGGACGCGCGCCAGCACGAGGATGGTTTGACGTTCTCGACGACTGGCTCAAGCGCGATCGCTTCGTCTTCGTAGGTTGGTCGGGAATCTTACTATTCCCCTGCGCCT
>JAXHVQ010000062.1:0-32783 GCA_034189065.1 Cyanobacteriota bacterium | reverse complement strand
TTCGAGCTCGGCTGAGGAGAAGGGGTCGGCGTGAGAATTCGTTGATGATTCGGTAAGGTCGAGGGAATTTTCCCCAACGTCTTCGAGTCCGGCTGAGGAGAAGGGGTCGGCGTGAGAATTCGTTGATGATTCGGCGGGGTTGAGGGAATTTTCCCCAACGTCTTCGAGTTCGGCTGAGGAGAAGGGGTTCTGGGAGTCTATTTTTTTCGTGGATTCTACGGGTAATTCAGTAGAAAATGCGGGCAATTCTTCTTCGAGTTTAACTTCTGGTTCTGGAGCAAGCGATTCTTCGCTCTCGGTTGCTTCTATTGTCAAACTTTCTAGGTCGAGGTCGAGAAGGTCTGGGGTTTCTTCGGTTGGGGGGGGAGGAGTTGGCACTTCGTCTACGCTCAGTGGCGCGACGAGGGGTTCGGTGGGGAGGGGTTGGCGCGCTACTTTGGTTTTGCCGACGGCAGATTTCATCGCCTTGTGTAAGGTTTTGCGATCGCACGTTGTTTCAAGGACTTCGATATACTCGAAGTAAGGTGGGGGGACAACGGCTTGGATGTCATCGACGCGATCGCCTAAAATAATTGTGGCGACTTTTTGCAAATTGCCATCGGTTTGCACCTTTTTGAGAATTTCCCAGCCGCTAACCGCCGGAAGCTGAAAGTTAAAAATGACCAAGCGAAGACCCTTGCGTTGGAGGTCGAGCATTGACATCGCCTCTTCGCCGTCAATGGCTTCGAGAACCTGAAAATTCCCGCTGGGGAGCATTTCTCGAATTTTGGTCCTCATTTCGCTATTTTTATCGACAATCAGGACTTTGTTCGCTGCCATTGTTGCCCCCTTTGCCTTTGCTGCCTTTCAATACTACAATTTTTTGAGGAAGGAGAAAAGTCTTTTCTCCCCAGACACTTGTAGCGCGCAACTTTATATTCTAGGATAAAGATCGTTGACTCCTTCTAACGACTATACTCAACTGTTGCAAAAGTTGATGAAAGAACGCGGAATCTCTAGTTTCCGCCAACTCAGTTTGCGATCGCAAGTTTCCCAACGCCAGTTGCAACAGTTGCGCCAAGGGCATATTTTGCAAATGCGTCTCGAAGTCGTGCTGAAATTGTCTCAAGCGTTGCACGTTTCCCTCGACGAGTTATTGGAGCAATTTTCCTCGCGTCCTTCTCCCGTCCCTTCGCCTTCGTCCGAGGAACATAGCCGAAAAGTAGAACTGCAGTACCAATCTCGACAAGCTATTGACTTAGAAACATTGCAAGAGGAACATAGCCGAAAAGTAGAACTGCAGTACCAATCTCGACAAGCCATTGACTTAGAAACATTGCAACAAGAATATCGACGCTTGCAACAACAGCTTGAGAAACAACGAGAGACCCTCACCGAAGAGTTTCAACGTTCTAGTTTGCAAGTCATCGAATCTTGGTTAAAATATTGGCCGACTGCGGCGGTTAAAGCCAAGGAAAATCCAGATTTATCGGCTACGAAATTATTGCCCTTAGTGAAACCCCTCGACCAGTTACTCCAACAATGGGAAGTTGAAATAATTGCTCCCGTCGGGGAAGAACTCAACTACGATCCTCAATGGCATACGTTAGTCGAAGGAACTGCCCGTCCGGGAGAGAGGGTTTGCGTGCGTTACGCGGGTTATCGCCATCGAGGACGACTCTTATTCCGCGCTACTGCGACTCCCGTGTCTTAATCTGAATCTTTGTTGTTGTTGTTGTTGTTAGAGGAGTCATCATTAGAATTCTCTTCGTCGCGATTGCCCTCCTCCGAACGATTGTTGTTATAGCGCTTGTTTCGGAAAAAGCGACCTCCACTCATAGATTTTCGGAATCGACGCGCGTAAGCTTTATTACGCAGCGCTTTCTCTTTTTTGGGGTTGCGACGTTTTGACATAATTTCCTCATAGACACATTAAGTCGCCTCTGGGGGCATTTAATTCACTTCCCGTGTATCCCAGAGGCATTGTGGGTTCAACCCCCAGAATGTGCCACGAGAGCAAAAAGGAATCCAAACAGTTGGTTTGAATTCCTTGCTATTCTAACGCAAACTGTCCTTCGCGCGCGAAAAGAGCTGGGAAACGGGAGGGGAGAGCGGGTGAGGGGGTGAGGGGGTGAGGGGGTGAGGTTTTAGAACCTAGAACCTAAGACCTAAAACCGGTGCGTCGATGCAGCAAGACGTAAGCCGCTGGGGTGAAGTATAGCGCTAAGATGGGCGAACCTCCAACGCCTCCCGCGATCGCGATCGCTAAGGGTTGCCAAAAGACTCCCCCACTAACAAGCAAGGGAATAAACCCCACCATTGTGGTAATCGTCGTCGTGAGAACGTGACGGGTTGCTTTAACAACCACCTCGACAATAGCGCGCGTGTCGCCTTGACTCGCCCGTGGGTCTTCATTAAAAGCAGACAGTACAATAATCGCTCCGTTGATGGCAATCCCCACCAACCCCATCGTCCCGATAATCGCCATAAAGCCCATGAGGGAACCAAAAGCCCACAGAGAAAACTGCGCCATCCCCACAGAAGCGATGGCAACCACAGCGACAATTCCGGCTTGGCGAAAGGAACCTAACGATAGCACCAATGCCGTCATCATTACCAGAACCAATAGGGGAACGTAAAGGAGCAAATTCCCAACCGCTTGGTTGCGTTCGGCATACTCCCCGCCAAACTCATAGCGGTACCCCAGTGGCAGTTGAAAGTTCCGTTCCTCCAACTGTTGCTGCAAATTATTCAACACCGTTGAAGGTAAAACACCCGCCGCAATAAACGCCTGCACTGTATTCACCCGCTGTTCGTCGCGACGAGCAATATTGGCAAGTTCGGGGAGGAGATTAAACTCGCCCAAAGCAGACGCGGGACGAAAATCTCTGTCGCGTCCTCGAACCGGACGTAAATCCAACGAAGCAATTTGACTCAAATCGGCGCGATCGCTGTTGGCTAAGCGCACTCGCACGGGTAAACTTTCTGTAGACTCTAGGATAGACCCCCCAACCGTTCCCTCTAAATAAGCTTCAAGCTGTTGCGCGATCGCGGTATTATTTAAACCCGCCTGTTGTGCCTGTTCGTCATCTACCGAAAGTCCCAACTTAGGCAGCGCTTCGCTCGAGTCGTCGCGCGCGTGAACCACATCGGGAATTTCTGCTAAAATTCCTCGCACCTCCATCCCCAAACGCCTCAACTCCTCCAAGTCCGGCCCGTAAATTCGCATCTCAACGGGGGCGGCGTAGGGGGGTCCTTGTTGCAACTGTTGGACGAGGACGCGCGCAGCCGGAAATTCTCGGTCTAATTCCTGTTGCAGTTGGCGAATCAACAATTGCGCCCCTTGTGCCGAATGCAGTTGCACCATTGCCTGGGCGTAATGGGACTGATTCTGGCGCGCACCGATGAAGTTGTAATAAAATTTAGGCGCGCTTTCCCCGACGAACCAGCGAACATCTTCAATATTGGGATGAGTTAAAATAATCTCCCTCGCTTTTAGCATTTGAGATTGAGTTTGCGCGATCGCGGTTTGAGGGGCAAATTCTACCTCAATTTGAAATTGATCTCGGTCTACCAAGGGAAAAAACTGCTCCTGTAAAGTTCTTGCCATTATCAATCCCATTAGGGGAACCAACAGCGTCAAAGCAATACTCAGCAACGGCCGAGCCGTCGTGCGAGCCAAGGTCCAGCGATAGAAGCGCCCCAAACGCGGCGACGAAAAGCCCTCATTCCACCACGCTCCCGGTTTCATTAAAAATAACAGTATCGACTGAAACACATTGCGTCGAGACTGACTTTGAGCTTCAACTCGTGCGGCTTGGGATTGACTTCGCCCCAATATCCGCCCAGCCAAGGCTGCAATGATAGTTAGAGAAAGGGCGAGGGAGGAAATCAACGAAAGAATAACGCTCAGCGCGATGGAACTGACAAATTCTCCAGCCGGACCGGGAAGCAGGTAAATGGGCAAAAATGTGAGTACGGTGGTTAGTGTCGAAGCCAGCAGCGGCACCTTTAAATAATTAACCGTTTTTGTAACAGCGTGGAGGGGTTTCTCTCCCCCTTTCATTTCCACTTGAATTTCATCAACCACCACCACCGCATTATCGATAAGCAATCCCAAAGCAATAATCAGTCCCGTCACCGACATTTGGTGAATGGCAACGCCAAATACGCTCATCCAACCCAACACGGCTAATACAGCGAGCGGTAACGCCGTTCCCACAACCAACGCAGAGCGCCATCCCATGCCCACCAGCGCAACGGCTACAACCAGCAGCGCGCCAAACACTAAATTAGAAAAGAGAGTTTCCATTCGCTTTTCCACATAGCCGCTTTGATCGAAAATGAGGTCTAAACTAATACCTTGGGGAAGGCGATCGCGAAATTCTTCCAATTGCTGGCGAACCTCTTCTGCCCAATTATCAATTCGCAGTCCCGATTCCATTAAAATACCCAAGACAACGGCGGGTTTGCCGCTGACAAGGGCAAGATCGCTAAACGGTTCTTGAAGACCTCGCTCGACTCGCGCCAAATCGCCCAGACGAGTAAACTGACCGTTGGCGCTGGTTTGAATGGGAATTTGACGGATTTGCTCGAGGGTTTCCAATTCGCTTTCTACTTCAATAGCCAAATTTTGCTCGGCGCTGCGAAGTTGACCGGCTGTTACCTTTGCGTCGCTTAAATTGACGAGCTCGGCCAACTGCTGGGGCGAAAGTCCCACGGCAACCAAATCGGGAGCGTTGACTTCGACGACAATTTCTTCATCGGGATCGCCGAATATTTCTACCTCTTCAGTCCCCCCAACGCCGCGCATGAGGACAGCTAAATCCTCGGCATAGCGGCGCAGAATAGCATAGTTGGGTTCGTTGGGCGGGTTCCAGGTTAGGGAAGCGATGATGGTGTACGCTTTAACGAAGGTTTCATCTAACTCTGGTTCTCTCGCTCCTGGGGGAAACTGGGCAGAGGCATCATCCAGCGCGTCTCGCACCTTGGACCAAATAGGCTGAGTATCGATAATGCGATCGACGAGTTCCACGGATACGGTAGAAAATCCGACCCGAGAACTGGACTCTAAGGTTTTAATTTCTTCAATTTCCGACAGTTCGGCTTCTAAAACTTCGGTAACGAGGGCTTCGACTCGTTGGGCGTTGGCACCGGGATAGGCGGTTTTAACCACTGCTGTGCGCGCAATGAGTTCTGGATCCTCTTGTCGGGGGAGGGATTGGAAGGAAGAAAGTCCCCAGGCTAGAATCATGACGATCGCGAGAACGAGCAATCGGAGGTTGCGATAAAATGGGCGAACCATAGGGTTTTGAGTTCAGAGTTCAGAGTGATGAGTTCAGAGTGATGGGTTTTGAGTTCAGAGTTCAGAGTGATGAGTTCAGAGTGATGGGTTTTGAGTTCAGAGTTCAGAGTGATGAGTTCAGAGTGATGAGTTCAGAGTGATGAGTTCAGAGTGATGGGTTTTGGGTTTTGGGTTACGCTTAGTGTGAAATAGATACCGAAACAACGATTTTTCGTCGAAATCCAGATTTCCTATCTTGGTTCGCGTTCCCTTGCGTAGAAGCGCCGACGCGGGTTCCGACCTCTTACGCCGACTGTCCTCTTTAGACTGAGTTTCGGCTAACCGCTCAACTACCGCGCCAGCCGAAAGTCTGCCTTAGAGAGTAACGCTCCGACTTGAATTCACATCAGATGTAGTTTATCTGGTCAATTCATCACTCTGAACTCATCACTCTGAACTCTGAACTCTAGGAATGGGGCGAACTTTTTGTCCCGGTACGAGTCGATGGGTGCCGTTGGCAACAATACGATCGCCGGGTTGTAGGGTACCGCGCGCGAGAACGCGATCGCTCTCTTGATGGAGAATTTCTACCGATTGGGGTTGAATTTCGTAAACATCTGGCTCTGCGTCGTCGCTTTGAGTTAATCCGTAGCAGGTCCATAGCCCCCGAATTCCCTGGCTGAGAGAGGCAGTGGGCAGCCAATATCCTTTTGTGGCAATGGTTTCTTTGATGTTGGCGCGCGCGGTTTGCCCTGGATTGATTTGGGGCATTGCAGCGTGCTCTAAGGCAAATACTACGATTTGAGTGCGGGTGTCTGGGTCGATTTCTGGCAAAATGAAGGAGACTGTTGCGTCGTAGGTCTCAGAAGCAATTTCGATGGTTTGAGAATTTCCCACCTGCAACTGGTTTACCAAATTTGTCGGTAGCCCGATACGAGCTTCGGGTACCGCATTTTCAACGAGGTTCGCAACTGACTGGCCCGCGCCGACTACCGTCCCTTCGTCCGCTTGGCGCGTTGCCACAATCCCCGCAAATGGCGCTTTGAGGATGCTTTTGGCAAGGGTTACGTCTAAATCGGCAATTCGGGCTTCGAGCTGCTGGACGACGGCTTCCCGAGCTGCGATTTGTTCCCAGCGGGTGCCGTTAAGGAGTTCTTCGAGGTTGCTGCGCGCTCCCTCTAACCGAGCTTGTAGGGCTTGGCTGCCATAAGTGAATTCATCGAGTTCTTCGCGGGAAATGGCTCCTTCGCGATGTAAAAATTCGCGCCGCGATCGCTTGACTTGTTGGAGTTTGAGTTGCTCTTCTAAGTCTTGGACGGCGGCTCGGGCGGCGTTAATATTTTCCGGACGGGGACCGGCTTTGAGTTCGCTCAGTTGAACTTGGGCGCGGGCTTTTTCGGCGATAAGCTGTTGGCGCTGGGTTTGTAAGTTGCGGGTGTCGAGGCGAGCGAGGGGTTGTCCGGTTGAAACGCGATCGCCTTCTTCGACTAAAACTTCTACTAGGGTTCCCCCTCGCTCGAAGCCTAAATCGCTGGCTCTCCCGGCTGCAATTTCTCCGGTGTAGGTACGCGATACTTCGTAGCCCTCCACGGGTTGCACTGTCAGCGTTTCTACGGGTAAAATCTTGGATTCCCTCGATTCGGCGGTTTGGGTTCCTTGGCTCGTTTGGCGCAAGGCGGCGATCGATAAACCCGCAACCAATAATGCTCCTGTCGCTACAAGTAGTATTAACCAACGGGGATGCCGATGGCGGAGTTTTTTTGCTGGAACAGGCGAACTGGTTGATGGGTTTTGCGGACTATCGGGCGGCAGTATGTCTGAAGTCATTTCAGTTATCAGTAATCAGCAATCAGCAATCAGCAATCAGCAATCAGTAACCAGTAATCAGTTATCAGTACTTAACGGGGCTGTTGGTAGGCCACTCCTATTGAGCTTTTCAGGTCGTAAGTTTATTCAAACGTTTGTTTGATTTACGCAGCGATTGACATAAGGCAAGCGAAGTCACTCTGAGAGAGCAAGTTACTCCTTCAGTTCAAACGTTTGTTTGACAAAATTAAAACATACGTTTGAAATAATAGCAAGAGTCAAGGTTTGAAAAATCTTGCTCTATTCCCGATACGCCAAATTTTCTGGGAAATATTGTCTTCTACCCTATATATAGTCATACGTCTAGCCAAATATGAACGTTTCCAGTCAAACAACCGATACCAAAGAACAGATTCTCAATGCGGCAGAATGGCTATTTGCCGAGCAAGGCTTTGCCGGGACTTCGCTGCGCGGTGTCATTCGCGAGGCAGGAGTTAACTTAGCGGCGGTTCACTACCACTTTGGTTCTAAGGAAGAATTATTTCGTGCCGTTGTCTCGCGCATTGCGAAACCCGTTGTTGCCGCCCAACTCCAACGCCTTGCTCATTGCCAAGTTTGCAACGAGCCCCCTAGCGTCGAAGCAATTTTGGAAGCCTTGCTAACTCCACCGCTGCAAATTATTCTTTCTTGTGAAGAACATGGAATGAGTCGGGCTCGATTAATTGGGCGGTGCCGAACCGAGCCCGAGCCCATTCAAGCGATCGCCAAGCAGGAGTTTCAGGCGATGGAACAGTCGTTTCTCGATGCGTTGCAGCGATCGCTAGCCGATCGCTCTCGAACAGAACTCTCTTGGAAGTTAGATGTCGCGATCGCCGCCTTAATTCGAGTGGCAACCGAGGCGGGAAAATCCGAGGCACTGCTCGAGGACAATTCGCCTGAAGAGATACAACTGACTGTTTCGCGCTTGGTTCAATTTTTAGCTGCGGGTATGCGCGCTTAGCGAGCAAACTGTTCGGCTAATCGAAAGAGTATTACACTTTTTACGGCGATCGCATTCAACGGAGAGGGAGGGATTTGAACCCTCGAAGACGTTGCCGCCTTAACGGTTTTCGAGACCGTCGCATTCAACCACTCTGCCACCTCTCCAATGGCGTTTAACCATTTTAGCAAAAAAGGGCATGAATGAGTTCAGAGTTCAGAGTTTTGAGTTGTGGGTTATGGGACAAGAGGCATGAATGAGTGATGAGTTATGGGTGATGAGTTATGGGTTATGGAGCCAAGGGCATTGGACATGGGGCAAGAGGCATGGATTGACTAATGACTAATGACGAACGACGAATGACAAATAACACCCTATTCCCGTTGGGAAAGAGTTTCCCATCCCCGCTGAGGAGTCCATTGTACGGTGCCATCGCGCTCGATCGCGTAAAGTTGAGCTTGGGGTTGGCTTTGGGGGGGAAGGGTAAAAGAGGGCGCGATCGCAACCTTCGGCTCAATCATATCTAACGCTTCGCTTCCCAAGGTTGCGCCAGACCACAGTAGTACGTCAAACTGTTGTTGGGATAGGGTTTGCAAAAAGCGATCGCGCGCTTCTGGCGTTGAGGTGTTTGCCCCAACCAATAACCAGTCTCGATCTTGAATCTGTATCTGCAACGCGGGAGGTTCCTGGCTGAGAACTCGCACCACAGTCGATCCCAATTTTAGCCCTTGACCGATTTGGAATGGTTCGTATTGTATCCTTTTTATATCCTCAGACTGACGTTTTTGAGGTTGCGAACTTCCCAAAAACACTTTAACCCTTAAATTCGCAAAAACTTCGCCCCAACCCCCTCCCTGGGTATTTTCGGTACTAACTGCCAAATCAATGGCATTCAGTCCTTGATTGCGCAGAAAAGGAAGAAGCACGTATCGGGCAGTTTCCTCGTCAGGCGTTGCGATCGCGGTGACTTTCCCCCGATCCTGAATGACGATTGCCGGTGCAGGTTGGGCGGGCAAAATCGTCACTTGAAACTGAGTTGAATGCTTGTAAGCCACGGGAACAGCAACAAATAAAACAGCAGCGAAAGCCGCTAACCCCCAACGACGCTGCATCCACGGGACGAGCCAAACCAAGGCAATTAAACCATACAGAACCAACAATTGCCCCAGAGAAATAGTTCCCACCGCTCGAGCGCTTCCCGGCAATTGGGTAAAAAATTGCACGATCGCCAGTAACACTCGAGCGGGATAATAGAGAAGCCACGCGATCGCGCTCCCCGCCGGAGGAAACACCAACGCGACTGCTGCCGAAATCATACCGCCCAAACTGATGAGGGAAATTAAAGGCGTTGCGATAACATTAACAACAAGACTGTAAGTCGCGATCGTATTAAAAACATAAATGAGAAGAGGCAGCGTCCATACCGAAGCCGCCAGCGGAACGGCCATTAAAGTTGCGATCGCGGGCGGCAGCCAATCCAACCGTTTAACCAGTGGGGGAACCGTTACAATCAATCCCAGCGTCGCCAAAAAGCTCAACTGAAACCCCAAATCCCAAATCCACAACGGATTGACAACCAATAATACCACTGCCGCCAAAAGCAATAAACCCAACGGTTTCACCTTCCGTTCCGCCGACAGCGCCGCCAACACCCCCGCACCCATCAACGCCGCGCGCATCACCGACGGTTGAACGCCTGTGAGTCCGATGTAAGCGAGCAATGTGACTAAACCGACTCCCAAGCGCGTTCTCGCGCCCAATTTGCGCGTGAGGGCGAGCAAAACGCCTAACAACAAAGAAACGTGGAACCCAGAAGCAGCCAGAACGTGAGAGAGTCCGGCTTGTCTGAAACTGTCTTGAAGATCGAAGGGGAGATCGACGGCGCGCCGTCCCAAAACCATCGAACTGACGAGTTGTCCGATGGGACTTCCCGAACCCCGAACTTGAGCGCGAACGATTCGTCGGCGCAGCTTCCACCATCCCCAAGGGGTTTTGAGGGGAGGTTCGATGAGGGTGCCGCTTAAGCCCGAAAAGACTCCCTGACGCGCGAGAAATGATTGGAAATCGAAGGCACCGGGATGGGTAGGCGGTTGGGGTTGATAGAGTTTTCCGCGTAAGGCGATCGCAACTCCCGGCACTAAACCGGTTCCTTGTAGCAGGGGTAGCGTGGTATAAATTTTTCCAGAAACGGCTTGCTCGTTAACTTGTTCTGCGGCGAGGAGGAAGCGCAACTTTGAACTGCGGTTGAGCGTTGGCATCCCGATAATGGTGCCGCGAACGGTGACTTCTTCTGGGAGTTGGGGGACGAGGCGACTGGGATCGGTGGGGGAGGGTTGCGGGGTGCGAAATTGTAAATAGGCGATCGCGCCAATGGCAACGCCTCCTGCAACCAGCCAGAGGGGAAAGCGCGGGCCCGTTCGCCAAAAACGAGGAACTGCAATTCCCGCGATCGCGCTTCCTACAACCCATCCTAGCGCCAATAATCCTCCCGTTTGCCAAGTCCCAGGCGTTGAGGCAAATCCTAAAAAGCCTGTCGAAAGGAGTCCGATGATATAAGCCAAGCAAACAATACCCCAGTTAGTCCCGCTCATTTGCGTTCGGTTTCGTTCGTCATTTGGAGTTCAGCTTACCAAATCGTGCGGGAATTAAAAATTAAATCTCGCTCAATAATACCTTGTCGCTGCCAAGCGCCTACCCATAGGGTTAATATGGAATCCTTAAATGTTTGCTACGAATGATTGACGGGGGGATACCGGGGACACTGGGGATGGGGGGAAAGATCTGTAGCATTTGTTGAGGGATTTCATATAAGCTGCGCTCAGGTTAACGACTCAAATGAAAATGCTATAGCTGATAGCTGACGGCTGATAGCTATTTCGCTCCTAACGCCCTCGATTAACTGTGAATTCTCGCCTCGGGGTGAAGCGTCGCGAGCAATTCGCTCTCAAGGATAGCCAACTCGTCGAGTCGGCGTTGCACGACTTCTCGTTCAAAATAGGTATCCGCCAATACCCAATAAATTCCGTAATGTCGGGCTTCTGAGGCGACGAGAGACCGATAAAATCGAGCTAATTCTGGGTCGGGACAGTGTTGTCCCAAAAGGGCTAAACGCTCGTGAGAGCGCGCCTCAATCAAGGCAGAAACGAGTAGAGAATCGAGCAAGCGATGGGGTTCCGGGCGACGGACGAGAGCTTTGAGTTTGGCAGCATAGGGGGGCGCGTTGAGGGGAGCGAGGTCAATATTGCGCCGTTCCAGCCATTGGTTGACCTGTTCAAAATGCTCCAATTCCTCGCGCGCGATCGCGGTTAGCTCTCGAACCAGTTTAGGATAAGAACAGTAGCGAAACAAGAAGTTCAACGCCGTCGCTGCTGCTTTGCGCTCGCAGTGGGAGTGATCGAGCAGAATTTCGTCGAGGTGGGCAAGGGCTTGTTCGACCCAAACCCAACTCGTTGGCTGCTGTAAAACGTTAATTTTTGTTACCGTAGAATGAGACACGGGACGTTGAACTACCTAAATCCGATGAGGGTAGTGTAACAAATTGGGCTGGCGATCGCGTACTGCGGTCTTCGATCGCGAGCGAGAAACCTAGCCTTGATTGAATACGTCCTCAAATCGAATTGTTCTCGTTAACTAAAGAAGTGAATAAGATTAAATTGCGAGTGCCAAATTGGGAATGGTGAGGATAGACAACCTCCGAAGGCGGACTCGAACGCCAACAGCTCCAAAGGCTTTAAGTCGCTCTTATTCTCCGGTTGAACCAGTATAGATGGGTGAAAAAATATGACAAATCGTCGAATTTTTATAGGAGATTTACACGGACACTACGACGCACTGATGACTCTTTTGGACGCGATCGCGATCGCATCCGACGACCGCGTTTACTTTGTCGGCGATTTGATCGACCGGGGTCCGGACAGTGCCAAGGTCGTCGAATTTGTCATGAACAACAATTTCACCTGTCTGTTGGGCAATCACGAGCAAATGCTGCTCGATGTCATGGAAAATCCCGATCTCCCCTATCATTTTCGTCAATCTTGGCTATACAGCGGCGGTCAATCGACCTTAGAAAGTTATGGTGAAGGCGGTATTCCAGCCGAGCATCTTCAGTGGTTCAAAACTCTGCCACCTTATCTCGATTTAGGGGATATTTGGTTAGTCCACGCAGGGGTTCATCCGCGAATGCCCCTCGAAAAACAAACTGCCGAACAATTTTGTTGGATTCGAGATGAATTCCATTACACCGCAGAACCCTTTTTCCCCGATAAACTAATTATTACCGGTCACACCATCACGTTTACGATTCCGGGCATACAACCGGGAAAATTGGCCCGGGGCGAAGGTTGGCTTGATATCGATACCGGTGCTTATCATCGTCAAAGTGGCTGGTTAACGGCCTTGGATTTTACGAATCGACAAGTTTACCAATTTAATACTTTCTCCCAGCGTCTGCGAACTCTCTCGTTAGAAGAAGCGACGACAAAAGTTTCGCCGGTCAAGTTTTTTGGTAGGCGAATGGGATAAATTACTGTTCAGTTAAGTTCGTAGTGGGGACTTTAGTCCCCGTCAATAATGAGATAAATTGCTGTTTGTAGTGGGGACTTTAGTCCCCATCAATAATGAGATAAATTGCTGTTCGTAGTGGGGACTTTAGTCCCCATCAATAATGAGATAAATTGCTGTTTGTAGTGGGGACTTTAGTCCCCATCAATAATGAGATAAATTGCATCATTGAGCAAAACTGCGGAGTCTATTGCGGTAGGCAACGTTATCCAATCCATCCACTTCATTAGCGGTAGGAGGATTTTCAGCAATCAGCCGCTCGAGAGTGTTGACGCGATCGCCGACAGCCGGGTGCGTACTTAAAAAAGGCGGAGGGGAACCGCTACGCTGTAACTTGCGCATGAAGCTGACCATTGCCGAAGGCGCATATCCCGCGCGACGCAATATATCGAGTCCGATGCGATCGGCTTCAAATTCGTCCCCTCGACTGTGGGGAAGATTGAGGGCGAGTTGAACTCCAAGTTGGACGGCGGTGCTTTCTTCGAGTCCGGCGGCTGAAAGCAGTCCTTCGGAGATGGCGCGCTGGCGCATTTGTTCGACGGCGTGGCGTTCGACGATATGACCGATTTCGTGGGCGGTGACGCTGGCGAGTTCGGCTTCGTTTTCGGCTTCGTACATCAATCCGGCATTGATGTAAACAAATCCTCCCATTGTTGCAAAGGCATTGATTGCCCGATCTTCGACGACTTGGAAGGTGTAGGGAATGTCGGAACGGTTGCTAACTGCGGCTAAACGTTGGCCGATGCGGTCTAAATATTCAGTCGCCGCACGGTGCGATGATAGCGGCGTTCCTTGGCGGCGCAACTGACTGCTAATTTGTTGGTTAATTTGGTTGCCGAGTTGCACTTCCTGGTTGTCGGACATATTGGACAGTTGTAAAATTTGAGCGCCTCGTAACAAAATTTCCCACCAGGAAATCGCTTGTGTTGCTTGGGGCGTACCCAGGGTTAAACTGAAGGCGGTTACGATGGCTAAGAGTCCGTATAGCCAACGTCGTTGCGATCGCCACAGGAAGGCAAAATATCGTTGTATCATAGCTCGACTTGCAAAAAAGTTAACCAACTTAAGGATATCTACTTAACTCGTTATTGTAGTAGACGCAATTCCCTCGTCTCAGTTTCCCTATTTTTTGAGAGGGGACTCAAGTCTCGACTACGAACAGGGGGATTTAAGTCCTCACTACAAACAATTGGGGGACTCGAGTCCTGATTGCGAACAGAACAGGGGGACTCAAGTCCCCACTACGAACAGGCTCTAGATTTTTGGGCTAATCGTAACAGTTATAGAGATAACTCGTTACTTCGTCGCTATAAATTTTTCGACTGCTTCTGTTTCATAAACGCAATTATCCCCTCTGAAGCAAATTGCGATTTTAAATTCTCGAGTAGAAAATTCTAGAACGGTATCTAAACTTCTATTGAGACACAAAGAAGATTCTCCGTAAATAATATCTAATGCTTTGGCAGGAATAGATAGTGTAGGGAGAACTATAAAAGATAAAATACCACAGGCTAAATGCTTTAATTTATTCATCATCAATTGAACGATGTCATCGTTAACTCTGATTTTTACCCTCTAACCAGTAGGTTATCATCTCCCCCCTACCTCGGATAGAGATTGCACCCCGTCGTTCAAAGCGATATCGGTGTTTGAGACGTTGGTAGGTGCTATCGGTAACTTGAATGCGATCGCTTTGTCCGGTCGATTCCATGCGCGCAGCGACGTTAACGGCATCGCCCCAAAGATCGTAAGTGAATTTGTTGATACCAATAACACCGGCAACGACTTGTCCAGTGTTAATACCGATACGAATGCTAAATTGCTCCCCTTTGTGTCCCCGAAAGTCAGCGATCGCCTGCTGCATATCTAAGGCGAGTTGGGCGATCGCTTCGGCGTGGTCTTCTCTAGGGATCGGCAACCCGCCCACAACCATATAAGCATCGCCAATGGTTTTAATTTTCTCAAGCCCGTGGCGTTGGGTCAAGCGATCGAAGGTCGAAAAGATTTTGTTGAGGAGATTGACCAGTTCGATAGGGGGAGTTGCCGCCGCCAAAGGCGTAAAACCCACAATATCGGCGAATAAAATTGTCACGTCTTCAAAACATTCAGCAATCGTGTCAGGATTGTCCTTCAACTTTTGCGCGATCGCAACGGGTAAGATATTGAGGAGCAAGCGTTCGGATTTATCCCGTTCGGCACGCAATTCCTGTTGTGCCAGCTTGCGTTCCTTCCACAGTCCCAAAGCAGCCGTCGCCGATCGCAGTAAATCCAGTTCTGCCGAGTCCCAGGCGCGAGAGTCTTCAGCGAGAGTACAGCACAGAAGTCCGAATAACTCGCCTTGCACCGCGATCGGAAATAGGAAGACGGAAAAAAGACCTTGTTGCTGGAATTGTTGGCTTTCGGGTTCGGGAAAGTCGTGTGCCATGACGAAGGCAACTTTGCCGCGAGAGAAGATATCGCTAAATTGAGCGAGGAAGCGACGATTGGCGAGATTTAACGTGACTCCTTTTCCATTCCATTGCGCGATCGCTTTCATGTGAGTGAGTTCTACAGCATCTTCCTGGCGCTCGAGCAGGTCGAGGCGCGCGACTTCCGTCGCCGAACCCATTAATTGTAAAATTGACTCGTAGCAACACCGTTCGCCGGTACACGCCATCAATGCGCGCTGGACTTTGACCAGCGTTTCGGCGTAACGTTCCCGCCGCCGCAATGCGATCGCTGTCTCGTTTAATTTGTCAAGAGTGGAACGGGTTAAAATTTCAGCCAGTTTAATCGCCACGCGGGGGAAGTCGAGCTGCAAGCGCAACATATTGTCAAAGGTCATCATCGCAATTTCGCCATCGCTGGCAGCCACTGCATCGGCCATGTGCGAACTCGAACGCACCCAAGCAATTTCCCCGAGGAGGTCACCTTCTGCGCGCGCCGCGATCGCCACTCCTTCATCAACGACTTTTACCTGTCCGCTCGCGATAATCAGCCAATAATCGCTCTTGCCTCCTTTTTTTAACAAAATTTGTCCGTTCTCAAATTTTGTGAAAGATAAGTATTTATATATGATTTCAATCTCCTCATCCGCAAAAGCCTTAAATATACTGAAATTAAAGCAAGAGTCAATGAAGTCTACCATCGCATTATTGCGTAGTCTCGCCACAATTGCGAGCAAGCCTCCTAAAATCTATACTGTAGCAATTTCAAATGTGAATGTTAGTCGAGGCCGCGATCGCCACTTCACTGGCGGTTTTCGACTTGATTAGGACTTACGCACAGCCACCAGATGTAGGGTGCCGTTAGCGCAGCGTAACGCACCGTTACTGGTGGTTTTTGACTTGATTAGGACTTACGCACAGCTACCAGATGTAGGGTGCCGTTAGCGCAGCGTAACCCACCGCCACTGCTATGACTAGCGTCGCTGCGTAAGTTCTATTTATGCAGTGCGGCATCAAGGTGTGAAACCGAAGTGCAGTAAGGAAAACAAAAAAGCTGACGGCTGATAGCTGAGGTGCTAAGCGCTATAGCATCACTGTGCTATAATTAACGACTTATAAAACCAACTTCTCAGACTCAACAATAGCACCAAAAGGTGAAATCATGGACTCAACCCAAGACGAACGAGAAGATAACTTAACAGAAATTGTTGAATCTGACGAAGTAAACAGTATTTACTTCAATGAATTTAGTCTGGGAGTTTCTAAAAACGATATCTTGATTGTATTGAGACGCAACGGAAAAACAGAAGCCGTCCTCAACGCCTCTCACATTACATCAAAATCCCTCGCTACCTCTCTGGGTGAAGTTTTAAAGAAATTTGAGGACGCAACAAACCAAAAAATATTAGATTCAGATGATATTGAAAAATTAATAGAAAATAAAGATGAAGACAATACCTAAAAACAACCGGAATTTTTCTCATGGTTTAAAACAGAAAGGGCTAGGGCCTGGATATTCAAGAAATGAGTCGAACTTCTTTTTGATTAAACTCAACAAAAGAACTCGCTTTGATTTCCAATTTCCTAGCGTTTCCGAACGAGAATTCTTTTCAAAAAGGTCAATCAAAATTGATGAATTGGATAAATTGGAGGATTTTGAGACACTTCTAAAGTATGGAATTGATATTATTCAACTAAAAGATGATTATTTTTTCAATCGCATTCGCGAACTCAAAGAATTATGCGATCTCGAAGAAGACTACGATCTTTCCTTAGAATCGCTTAAAACCCTGCTTTTGTTTGTTGGGTCGATTGAGAATATGTCTAAGCCTAGTAGCTTAACAGTTAGTGAAGATGGTCTTTTTTATTTAGAATGGGAAAAAGATAGAAAAAATTCGGTGACGGCACGATTCAAAAAAGATTATTTTCTAGACTATGCAATTTTTCAACCAAGTTCGCATATTCGTAAACGAATCGTTTACAGTGGTTCGATGTATGCTCTTGAACTAATCGACTATTTTGATAAATTAAGTATAACTTTACACAAACAGGTTTAAAAATGACGGAAATTCAAGAAGGTCGCGTCGGGCGCTATTGTAAGCCTACAACTTTGGAAAATGGAATACCAATATCTTCTGCTTTTGCAAAACGAGTAAAAGATACATATTTATCCGTCTATTTACTTGAGTTTTTTCAAAGGCAAACTGAAGAAGAAAATATTACGGAAATCAAAAATTATATGTCAGAGCAAAGAAGGTGGAAGTTTAGCCCAAACGGTTGTTTTGCTGTTTTTGATATACAACAATCTAAGACATACATCTTTGAGGAAGAATCGTTAGAAATCTTTTATCGCGACCAAGGATTGCCTCATTGCGGACTTTTTCATGATAATAGTGGCAACGATATTGTTGTTGCTAAATTATTAGCTAAGTGCGTTCAGACGACTTATCCAATTAAAAATTTGCCCAATTCAACGACTCTTCCTCCATCCCGATCGCAGGATTGAGAAAGAAGAGACTTGTCACTAAACGATCGCGTCAGTTTTGAACCGCTCTTACAACCAATTGCCCACCAAAACAAAAGGAGACCAATAGTAAGGATGAGCAAACTTTTCGTTGCTTAAAACTGCTGCTTGAGCCCGCCTTAATGCCTCGGCTTTCGTCACTTCGCCGCTCGACAACTCTTCATAAAATTCCGTCATTAACACCGATGTTGCCTCGTCGCTAACATACCACAAACTCGCCATTGTACTCCGCGCGCCCGCACGTACCGCCATCCCCGCCAGTCCGAGGGCGGCGCGTTTGTCTCCAGCGGCAGTTTGGCAAGCGCTGAGAACGAGTAATTCGATGGGACGTTGCTGTTTGGAATCGCTTCGCAGCAAACTGTTGAGTTCTTCAATATTAATTTTTTCGTCCCAAGCGAGGATGAATGTATCTTCAGCTTTGGAACTAAATTCGCCGTGGGTTGCCAGGTGAACGATGGGAACAACGGCGTTTCCTAACTCGCTTCTGAAATTGGGTTTAGTGAAGGATTGGTTGAGTAAAATTTCGGCAGGCAGTTCGCTCTGAATGCTTTTGAGTTCGAGTTCGACATTGGGAAGGGCGCTGAATCCTTGACGCGCTTCGGTGAGTCCGGCGCTAAATACTTCTAGGGAGGTTTGGGCGAGGGGTTGGGGATCGATGAGGTTGAGGGTAGGGGCAGTGGCGATGCTATACTTTTCGACAACGTATTGTTCGCCGTCGTGAAGGGCGGCAATGGGAAGGTTGCGCAGCAGTCCGTCGGGAACGAAGACGAGGGTTTTGATGTTGCTGGCTTGCAATTGGCTTTCTATGGGCTTTAGGAGCCAGTTATAGATGGTTTGGGAGCGTTGGAGGCGTTTTTTGTTAAAAGCGCGACCGCGAATGCTAGCGAGGTAAAATTGCAAGTCTGTGAGGGTTTGTTCGACTTCCGACTGGGGAAGGGGCGTGCTATAGTTGCGCAGGGGTTGTCCGGGAAGGGCGGCGATGACTTCGAGGCGATCGCGTAAAATAATCGTATAGAAGATCGCTGCGTTTGGGTCGAGTTGGTCGATTTGCACTTCTGTGGCGTTTAAGCAGGCATCGCGAAAGAAGTTGTCGAGTTCTGCCAGTTGCAGTTGTTCGATGACTTGGCGCGCTTGTTTGAGGTTGGCTTGGGACACTTTTACCCCCCTATGTCCCCCCTCATCGGAGGGGGGATTGAAGGGGGGTGTCGAAGGTTGCAATAACAGGCTTGCGAGTTGGCGATAAACGGGTTCGACGCTTTCGCGGAAGGAAAATTGAACGTCGGAACTGATGGCGACGAGATCGCTGCGCGCAGATTGGAGGGTTTCTACGGCTTGGGAATAGGCCGCGATCGCATTTTCTCGATTTTCCCCCGGACAGGCGGATACGTCGCCGCGACACAACACTCGTCCCAGTTGCCACTGCCATTGATAGGCGATTTCGGGCGCGCGAGCCCCTCGGGCGGCAATTAACCCTTTTTCTGTTGCCGTTTGTGCGTCTCCCCAGCGTTGATGTTGTTCGTACAGTTTACCCAAACTGCCAAAGGTGTAGGCTTCTGCCCGTTTGTCGCCCAGGGTTTGCGCGTTTTTTAAGGCGGCGGCTAAGTGTTGGGCAATATTGCTTTGAGACGTTTCTTTTTCCGGCAATTCCATGAGGCTGCGCGCAAAGTGAATGCGGGCATAGGTGGCAGTGCGGTTGGGGGGAATGCGATCTAAGTTTGCCTGAATTTGCGACGCAATTTCGCCCGCTTCGGAAGTTTGTTCGCCTTCAACTAAGAGGTGAAACTGGTATAGTTGTGCTTGCAGTTGAGCGTCAGGAGAGAGCGCGGTTTCTGCGGCTTGGCGGTAGGCGGTTAGGGCGTTTTGGGTTGCCTCTTCGGGGGATTGTTCTTCCCGTTGAATGCGGGCGGTATTGCCAATGCTGATGAGGATGGAGGTGAGGGTTTCGCGATCGCCTAATTCTCGGGCAATTTTTAAACTTTGTTGTAAACTTGTTTTCGAGTCTTCGAGTTGGCCCACGGCGCGCAAAACGTCGCCTAAGTTTTGTAAGGCTCTGGCTTTGAGTAAGGTATCGGGTTGGTCTAAAAGGGCGGTTTTGAGGGCGGTTAAATTTTTGTTGGCTCGACCGTATAATCCCAGGTTTTGTAGTGCTTGAGTTTGATTGATTTGATTGCGGGTTGCGCCGACGAGATCGTCAATTTGTTGGTAAGTTTCTGTGGCCTTTTGCCAACTGTCTAAAGCATCTTCCGAATCTCCTCGCACCAGTTGTAATTGTCCTTGAATTTCTAGAATCTGTGCGGTAATTCGTTGGCGCTCGCCATTATTTTCTAAGTTTTGAACGAGCTGTAAACTGGTTTTGAGGGAAGTATCGGCTTGTTCGACCTGTCCCAATTTTAAGTAGACTTGGGCTAAATTTCTCGAAGCGATCGCGCCGCCCGCCAAATCGCCGCGATCGCCCATTTCTACCAATGCTTGCTGTAAAAGTTGAATAGCCCTCTCGTACTGTCCGCCTTCGTAAAGTTGCCGCGCCTCCCGTTCCAAGTCGCGCGTCGGTTCGATTTGAACGAGGTTGCGGCTGTCTAATTCTACACCCGCCGTTCTTCCATTGGGGGCGGCGAATAAACTATAAGCAAATGCTAAAAGTAAGCTTGAGAGAAAAGAAACTTTTTTCATCGACCGCCGACCTCCATTTTTTTCCTTAATTCTACATTGTTTTTACAATTCTTCGGCAAGATTATGGCAATTCGGATGCTGAATTGCGTTATTATACGCAGTCTTCTGCGAGATTTCTGCGGTTAAAATGACCGTGCCATCGGGTTGAACGGCCCAACCTCGGACGGGACGAATGGCTTGAGGAGATTGGTTTTCGTCAGTTTCTTCCCTTAAATTCCCAGTCGTTGCCTCAGCACCTTCTCCCCCGCGCGTCGCCCATTCCACCATTCCTCCAAGGGGTGGCAACCCATCCGCCGCATCCACAGGCAACCCCCCGCGTCCGGTTAAAGAAAAAGTGCTTCCCCCCGCAATTTCCCCTCCTTGCACAGCACAAGCATCGCGTCCCACCAAACTTTCGGCATCCACTGGACTTTCGGGCAGTTGATTGAGTCCTCGTTCGGCGGGAAAGCTGAGTAAATTGAGAATAAATGAGCCGTCCAGTCCAAATTCAGAAGAAGCTGTAATATCGCTTAATGGCGTGAGGCGAGGGCGAAATTCCAAGCCATAAATTCCATTGGTTGTTATAGCAATATTCCCTCCTCGTCCTTCAAAAGCATTGGCAGTAATATCGCTATTTTCCCAAGGAACGCCAACAATAAAGAAACCCCCAATCGTAATATTGCCGCCATTCCCGCCGGTTCCTGCTTGTCCGGCAGTCGTCGAGATTAAACTGCTGTTGCGTAACACAAAATTATCGTTGACTTGTAAGTTAAGGTTGCCCCCATCTCCCGAAGTAGTAGTGGCGGTAATTGTACTGCGATTTAAAAGCAAGTTGTCTGCGAGTTGTAAGTTGATATTTCCTGCTGTTCCCGCCGCCAGATTATTGGAAGAAATGCGCGAATCATTCATTGTCAATTCCCCCGTTCCCAAGTCGATATCGCCGCCGTTGCCCGTTGCCGTAGCGAGGGCGCGGTTGAAGATAGCGCTATTGTTGAGAGTTATAGAATTGGAGATGCGCAGGTCGATTTCCCCAGCATTTCCAACTCCTGCGGTGGAAGAAGAAAATTGAGAACCGTTATTCATCGATAAGACTCGCGCTGCGGCGCTGACGCGACCTCCACGACCGATGCCCGTGGTTTCAACCGCAGAAGAAATGGTACTGTTGTCGAGTGAAATTGCGTCGTTAGCATTCAAAATAGCCGAACCCGCATTTCCCCGTCCGGCAGTGGAAGAAGAAACTTGGGAGTTGGTTAAAGATAGAGAATTTCCTGTTAATTCAGCATTAGCGCCATTTCCTTCTCCTCCCGCTTCGACAGCAGAAGAAACGGTGCTGTTGTCGAGTGAAATTGCATCGTTAGCATTCAAAATAGCCGAACCCGCATTCCCCACCCCGGCAGTGGAAGACGAAACGCGCGAATTATTGGTTAAAGATAGAGAATTTCCTCGTAACTCGGCATTAGCGCCACTTCCTTCTCCTCCCATTTCCACAGCAGATGAGACAGTGCTGTTGTCGAGGGCGATCGCATTATTTGCATTCAAAATAGCCGAACCTGCATTTCCCATCCCAGCAGTGGAGGAAGAAACTTGCGAATTATTGAGAGAAAGAGAATTTCCGGTTAATTCGGCATTACGTCCATCGCCTACTCCTCCAACTTCTACCGCAGATGAGACAGTACTGTTATTGAGCGCGATCGCGCTACTTGCATTTAAAATAGCCGAACCTGCATTTCCCACTCCCGCAGTAGAAGAAGAAACGCTCGAATTGTTGGTTAAAGTTATAGAATTTCCTGTTAATTCGGCGTTGGCACCATTTCCTTCTCCTCCCGCTTCGACGGCAGAAGAAACGGTGCTGTTGTCGAGTGCGATCGCCTCGTTAGCATTCAAAATTGCCGAACCTGCATTCCCCCGTCCGGCAGTGGAAGAAGAAACGCGCGAGTTGGTTAAAAATATAGAATTTCCGGTTAATTCGGCATTAGCACCACTTCCTTCTCCTCCCGCTTCGACGGCAGAAGAAATGGTACTGTTGTTGAGCGCGATCGCGTTATTTGCATTCAAAATTGCCGAACCCGCATTCCCCCGTCCGGCAGTGGAAGAAGAAACGCGCGAATTATTGGTTAAAGCTATAAAATTCCCTCGCAATTCGGCATTTGCGCCGTCGCCTACTCCTGTTGCTTCGACAGCAGAAGAAACGGTACTGTTGTCGAGCGCGATCGCGTCACTAGCATTCAAAATTGCCGAACCTGCATTCCCCCGTCCGGCAGTGGAAGAAGAAACGCGCGAATTATTGGTTAAAGTTATAGAATTTCCTGTTAATTCGGCATTAGCACCACTTCCTTCTCCTCCCATTTCCACAGCAGATGAGACAGTGCTGTTGTCGAGCGCGATCGCATCGTTAGCATTCAAAATAGCCGAACCTGCATTTCCCCGTCCTGCGGTGGAGGAAGAAACGCGCGAATTATTGAGAGAAAGAGAATTTCCGGTTAATTCGGCATTACGTCCATCGCCTACTCCTCCAACTTCCACCGCAGAAGAAACGGTACTGTTGTCGAGTGCGATCGCATCGTTAGCATTCAAAATAGCCGAACCTGCATTTCCCATCCCAGCAGTGGAGGAAGAAACGCGCGAATTGTTGGTTAAAGTTATAGAATTTCCGGTTAATTTGGCATTAGCACCACTTCCTTCTCCTCCCGCTTCTACCGCAGAAGAAACGGTACTGTTATTGAGCGCGATCGCGTTATTTGCATTCAAAGTGGCAGAACCTGCGTTGCCTTGTCCAGATGTGGCAGAAGAAACGGTACTGTTGTCGAGGGCGATCGCATTACTTGCATTCAAAGTGGCAGAACCCGCATTACCTCGTCCGGCAGTGGAGGAAAAGACACGCGAGTTAGTTAAAGACAGAAATTTAGCAGCAATCTCCAAATCTCCTCCATTGCCCACAGCTCCCGATTTCACGTCGCTGAAAGCATCGCTGTTGTCAAAGAAAATAGTGTCGCGAGCAACAATCTCCACATTCCCTGCATTTCCCACTCCAAAAGTCGAGGCACTCAGTCGAGCGCCATTGGTTAGAGAAACAGAACCCGCCTCAACCGTGGCATCTCCCCCATCGCCTACAGCTTCCGATTCCACGGTGCTGAAAGCGGCGGTGCCGAAGCCATCAAAGGAAACCGTATCGCGAGCGACAATCTCCACATTCCCTGCATTTCCCACTCCAAAAGTCGAGGCAACCAGTTGAGCGCCATTGGTCAGTTGAACCGAACCCCCATCGACCGTCACATTTCCCCCATTGCCCCTACCTCCCAGTCCCACACTGCTGAGAGCGGCGGTGCCGAAGCCATCAAAGGCAATTGTATCGCGAGCGGCAATCTTCACATTCCCTGCATCTCCTTGTGCCGAGGTTGAGGAAAACAGTACAGCGTCATTGGTCAAAGAAAGCGAACCCGCCTCAACAGTTATATCTCCTCCATTGCCCACAGCTCCCGCAAACACATCGCTGAAAACACGGCTGTCATCAAACGAAACCGCGTCGCGAGCGGCAATCTTCACATTCCCTGCATCTCCTTGTCCCTCAGTTGAGGAAAACAGTACAGCGCCATTGGTCAAAGAAAGCGAACCCGCCTCAATTGTTATATCTCCCCCATTGCCCACAGCTCCCGCAAACACATCACTAAAAACAGCGCCGTCATCAAACGAAACCGCGTCGCGAGCGGCAATCTTCACATCCCCTGCATCTCCTTGTCCAAAAGTGGAGGAAGACAAAAAAGTGCTATTGGTCAATAAAAGCGAACTTGCCTCAACAGTTATATCTCCTCCATTGCCCAAAGCTCCCGCCGATACATCGCTGAAAACACCGCTGAAGCCATCGAAGGAAACCACGTCGCGAGCGGCAATCTTCACACCTCCTGCATCTCCTTGTCCCTCAGTTGAGGAAAACAGTACAGCGCCATTAATGAGTTCGACCGAGCGACCTGTAATGCTTATATCGCCACCTTTTGCCAAACCAAAGGTACTACTATCAATGAAACTGCTGTCGAAGAAAACATCGCCATTGGTTGCGACTTGGATATCGCCTCCCCCGCCAAAACTGCCCCCAGAAGTATCTATGTTGCTGACATTAATATCCCCACTGCCATTGAGAAGAATCTCTCCCCCATTTCCGAACAATGACGAGGTATTGATATTACTTATTAAGTTAATTCCAGCGCGAGAGTCGATAAAAACATTCCCCCCATCGCTAATGTCGCCGAAATTATCAATACTCCCTACGGTAATTGTCCCCCCCGCCAACGCCATGTTAGGACGATACTGATTGGTCAGTAGGATAGTTCCCGGTTGGGGGTTAAATCCGGGGTCGTCGAAAGAAATCGCCCCAATGTTAATATCGGCACTGGTGGGTGTTGGCGTAGCGATCGGACCGCCGAGAAAAAAGCCCATCCCTGTCACACCGGGAATTCCCACCGCTGCTGCATCCATCCCTGCTCGAATGTCGAGAGTGGATTCGGTTTGTCCGTCAATAGCGACAACGGTTCCATCGGATAAGGTGACATTCTCGACGATGCCGTTAATGGGATCGGGATTATCGATGTCAATAAAACCGAAAATATTGACGCTTCCTGCTGCAAAAATATGGAGAGAGGTGCCGATGTAGCTGAAGAAGCTGACATCGCCCAAGGCACGAATCACGGGGTCGTTGGGACTGGTTAAGTTGCCTAATGTTCCATTGAGAGTTTCGATGCGAAAGTTGCCGCCGCTGTAGTAGTGGGCATCGCCAATGACCGAGTTGGGCGACTTGAGAACCATCTCTCCCCCAGAATATAAGCCGCTATCGATATGATTTAAGGCAAAAATATCAATATTCCCATTGCCTTGCACGAGCAAATTATTTCCGGCTGAAGCGATAAAAGGAGTTGTGACGCTATCTCTTATCTTTACTGTATCTGTTGCTTGCAAGGTTAAATCTCCCCCCGCTTGCAATTGTCCCTGCAAGGTAAGATTGTCGGCATCTAAGGTTAAATTTCCCCCCGCGCTTAAGGGAGCTTGATTATTAATTTCCCCTTGATAGTTGCGCATGGCATTGGTAAATAAGGCTCCCGGCTCGACCGAGAGCAATTGAGAGTTTTGGGGGTCTGTGGCGCTAAAATGACCTTGATTTCCCAATTGAATGCCGTCTGCGGTGGTGGCGAGAAAGGAACCGCTTACGTCGAGTTTGGCATCTGGACCCAAATAAATGCCGTTGGGATTGATTAAAAAGAGGTTGGCATCGCCTAAAACCCCTAAAGTTCCCAAAATGTTAGAGCTAAGTAGGTGGGCGTAATTAAAAGAACAATATCTCCAGCTAAAACCCTTACCTGGCAAGGAATACGGTTTTCGAGGTTATGCGTTTATTTTTGCCCACCTACTTATTGCTGCCGGTAACGCGGGTGAGGATATTTTCTATGCCTGCGGGGTTGGCAAAATAAACGCTTCTGCCGTTGCCGATGTTAAATTCTAGGAAGCTGTGAAAGAGGTTGATTCCTCGACTTGCGCCGCCATCAATGCGGTCTTTTAATGGGTCTAATGGAGTAACGACGGAGTTTTCGGCTCCCAGGGTGTTGTCGGGAATGAGTTGGGCGATCGCCGGAGAATTGGAAGCGAGGTACACTAGGCTCGAGGCGATCGCTAGGACGTTGGGGAATTTTTTCATAACTCGCTCTATTGGCGGGAACAATGGGGGTTTAGGGATGCGATCGATTTTCTGGCGATATTGGAGTTACAGCGTCTCATGCGCTGTAACTTTTGACTCAACGCCTACAACTGGCGAACCGGCGAACTGGCAAACTTACAATTGAGGTGCCGTTGAGTTTTGCTGTTGCTCTACTCGCCAATTTCGGTACTTTCTACGATTTCGGGGGGTAAATCCACTGACTCCAACAAAGCGACCCAAGCGGTCGGATCGGAGTCGCGCGCCTTGGCAACTAGGGCGATGGCTTCGTTCCAGATTCCCGCTTCGGCGTAAAGTTGGGCTTGGTTTAAGGGGTCTGAGGCTGCTTGTTGAATTTCGCTTTCGGTTTGTGGGGTAAGTTCTGTCCGCTCGACCCATCCTTCAATTCCTTGGTCGGCAATGGGGTTGTTGGCATCGCATTGTACGAAGAAGCCCCATTGGTAGGTTGCGTTGGCTTGTAGTTCAACGGTATCGGGCAGACTCAGTTTAAGAATCCCCGAAGTATCGCTAAGGGGGATTTCCACTTGATAGATAGTTTCTTCGGTTTCGAGGTCAATGAGGCGAAAAATTGCTTCTTTGTCCTTGAAGGCGGGAGCGTAGAGATAAATACTGGGATTCCCCGCAACTGTTTTGATAACATTATTGGTTGGAGCCAAGGCTGTCAGGGGAAGTGGGCTTTCGTCGCTGCTGCATCCTTCTCTGCCGCGAGTTCCCGCTCCAACCGTTCTGTTGGGCGCGCCACTGCGATCGCCTCCTGGAGGAAGTCTAAATTGGACTCGGGCGGCGGACTGTGCGATCGCGCTGGTTCCCGCCGAAAGGAGTAGGGTTGTCGCTAGGGACGCGATCGCGAAGCGCTCGAGGGACGCGATCGCGTGTTGTTTTAAGTTCATTCTCGGTCTTTATACTACATTTTTCGATGGATACTTCTAGTTTAAGTAAATATTTGTATATTGTTAAGTGTTACACAAAATTAACCAACGGACTCAGCATATATGTTTAAAGGAAAATAAGTATGCCTTCCTCACTTGCTATTTTTCCGAAAAAGCGCGGCAGTGGGGCGTACTCAAAAGGTTGGAGGCGGAAACATCGGTTGTCGTTGCTTGGGCGGTTAAAATAACAGTTCCGTCGGCTGCAACCCTCCAACCTCGGGCGGGACGAAGACTCTGAGGAGATGGGTTTTCGTCAGTTGCTTCCCTTGAATTCCCAGTCGTCGCTTCACCACCCTCCCACGCGATCGCTTTCCTCTTCATTCTTAGCGTACAAACGTCCACCTTAACAGGGGTAACCGCCTCGTCTTGCGATAAAGTAGGAAGCAAGATATTGCACCACGCCTTTACCCCGCTCGAATTCATGGTCGTTCAATCCCATCCCCCAACCGAACCCACTTGGCTAACGGTCATCCGCTTGCTGCGCTGGGACAAACCCGCCGGACGTTTGATTTTAATGATTCCCGCATTATGGGCCGTTTTTTTGGCAGCCAAGGGAACGCCCCCTATCCCCCTCGTCGGAGTCATTATTTTAGGAACCCTGGCGACTAGCGGGGCGGGTTGCGCCATTAACGACTTGTGGGATCGCGATCTCGATCCCGAAGTGGAACGGACAAAAAACCGTCCCCTCGCCTCTCGCGCCCTTTCAGTAACAACGGGAATTATTATCGCGATCGCTGCCTTAATGTGTGCTGCCGGCCTTGCTTTCTACCTCAATCCCCTCAGTTTCGCCCTCTGCATTGCTGCCGTTCCCGTCATCGTTGTCTATCCTCTCGCCAAACGCTTTTTCCCCGTCCCTCAACTGGTTCTTTCCCTCGCGTGGGGATTTGCCGTTCTCATCAGTTGGACGGCGATTTCCGCCCGCCTCGAACCGTCAACCTGGCTGTTGTGGGGGGCTGTGGTTCTCTGGACGCTGGGATTCGATACGATTTACGCCCTCTCGGATAAAGAAGACGACCGTCGCATCGGCATTCAATCGAGTGCTATATTTTTTGGGGACTATGCCCCCGTTGCCATCGGACTCTTTTTTGGGGGAACCGCAGGATTACTCGCCTATGTCGCTGTTGTCATGCAGCTTTCGTTTGCATTTTGGGTGGCGTGGACTATCGCCTTCACCGCTTGGTTGTGGCAATATACCCAACTCCAGCACGTCGATCTTCCCACTTCTGTCTACGGCGCAATGTTTCGTCAGAATGTCGCGATCGGATTTGTTTTGCTAGCTGGAATGATTTTAGGCTCTTTTTCACAATGAATAATGAATAATGAATAATGAATAATGAATAATGAATAATTACCTCTCCTTACGGACAACTCACGGCAGTCGTAGGGGATATCAAGACCCGTGTTCTCAAAAGAAAAGGATTGAAATTAAGTGAAATAATTGTGACTTGTCATTTGTCATTCATTGGGGAAATTGCATTTAATTTTTAATTTTTAACTTTTAATTTTCACTACTATGTCCCAAAAAAACGAGACGCTGCCCTTAATTTTAGCCCTCCTGATTACAGCCGGTATTTTAGGTGGGGCGGTGTGGTGGTTTACTCGCAGTTCGCCTCCCCAAGTTGGCGGGTTGGGGCAACAAGCCAGAGGAAGAACGGAATCTAACGCGGCTCAAACTTTTGCTAAAGTTAATGATGTTCCGTCGGGACTGTTTAGCTATGGCGGCAGCACGACTTGGGCCCCTCTGCGCGCGCAAGTCGATTCGGCGATTCAAACGGTTTGGCCCCAGTTTAAATTACGCTACACTCAACCAACTAACGCCGCACCGGGTTCGGGAACGGGGATTAAAATGTTACTCGATGGTCAACTGGCTTTTGCCCAATCCTCTCGTCCCCTTAAGCCTGAAGAGTATCAAACCGCCCAAGATAAGGGGTTTCAGCTCAAAGAAATTGCTGTGGCCATTGACGGGATTGCGATCGCGGTTCATCCCGATCTCGACATTCCGGGCCTAACCATTTCTCAACTCAAGGATATTTATACCGGTAAAATTACCAACTGGAGTCAGGTCAATGGCCCCAATATTCCCATTATTCCCTACAGTCGCCGTATTGAGGAAGGCGGCACTATTGAGTTTTTTGTCGAAAATGTTTTAGGCGGCGATCGCTTCGGTAACAATATCCAATATATTCCCACCACCACCCAAGCGCTCAAGCAAGTCTCAGAAAATCCTGGCAGCATTTATTACGCCTCCGCCCCGGAAATCGTTCCCCAGTGTACAGTTAAACCTTTACCTCTGGGGCGCACAAGCGATACACTGGTTGCGCCGTATCGCGAACCCTTTGTTTCCCTCGAGCGCTGTCCCAACCCGCGCAACGAACTCAATGGAGAAGCATTTCAAAATGGAGATTATCCGATTACGCGCCGTTTATTTGTCATTGTTCGGCAAAACGGACAAGCTGACGAACGGGCAGGTGAAGCGTATGCACAATTATTATTAACCGACCAAGGTCAAAATTTGATTGATAAGGCTGGGTTTGTTAGGATTCGGTGATTTTAAACTTAAATTAAAGCCAAGACGTAAAACTTACCTTGAATAACAATGTCGCAAAAAAACGAAACGTTACCCTTAATTTTAGCCCTCTTAATTACGGCAGCTATCTTAGGTGGAGGATTTTGGTGGTTTATGCGCAAAGGTTCCGACGGGGGTGTCGCTGGGGGAGGCAATACTGTTCCAACCGCACCGCCTCCCGCGACGCAACCGCCTGTTGAAGGAAGCCAACCCGTCTCCAATGCTTCTTTTCCGATACCTACGTCAGTTCCGGCGGGAACGACTGTGCGCTTGAATGGTTCGACGAGCATGGTTACCATTAATCAGGCGCTAACCAATGGCTTCCAACAACAGTTTCCCGGAACGACAGCTACGGCACAAGCTGAGGGAACGGAAAAGGGAATTACGGCAGTTTTGGCTAATAACGCGGATATTGCTGCGATTTCTCGTCCCCTGACAGCCCAAGAGCAAAGTCAGGGTTTAGTATCGGTTCCGGTCAGCCAGGATGCGATCGCGATCGTCGTCGGCAATGAGAATCCCCTGAATACAGGTCTCACGAGTCAGCAAGTCGTTGGTATTTTTACGGGGCAAATCGCTTCAATTCCAGGGAAACTTGACAATATTCGAGTGGTAAATCGACCAGATATCAGTGGAACTCACAAAGCTTTCAAGGAATTGGTTTTAAATGGGGCGAATTTTGGTAGTGGACCGAACTTTGAAACATTGGAACGGGATGCCACAACGCCGTTATTGCAAAAATTGGGAAATGATGGGATTGGTTATGCAACTGCCGCCCAAGTCCTGAATCAGCAAACCGTACGGTTAGTTCCCGTGGATGGGTTAACTCCCCAAGCGCCGAATTATCCCTACCAGCGCGCGCTTTCCTACGCTTACAAACAACCCGCTTCGCCCCAAGTCGAAGCATTTCTGGGATTCGTAAACTCACCTCAAGGACAGCAGGCGATCGCCGCCGCCCAACAGTAACATCATTTGTCAATTCTTTAAAGACAACAACAGCGAGCTTTTAAGTTCCCCGATCGTTAAAGTTATTCTAATCTATTCGGTCTAAAAATGGCCTAGAATTCAAATCCACCGCGCGCTCTCTCCGGGACGTTCAATTTGTAGGGATGTTCAATTTGTAGGGATGTTCAATTTGTAGGGACGTTCAATTTGTAGGGATGTTCAATTTGTAGGGACGTTCAATTGAACGTCCCTACGTTGAAACTAAAATTGCGTCGAGGAAAATCCTAAACCCCAAAATCGGCAAACTGACTCTAGCTAATGCGTCAATTCCTCCCCATCGTCCTCATTCTCGCTCTACTCCTAACCCTAGCAACTCGCACCGTGCCAACTCAAAAAACCGAAATTCTCTGGGATACTTGGGGCGTTCCTCATATTTTCGCGAAAGACTCTCCCGAACTCTTTAAAGCATTTGGGTGGGCGCAAATGCACAGTCACGGCGACCTCATTCTCCGCCTCTACGGACAGGCGAGAGGACGTGCGGCGGAGTATTGGGGCGAGGACTATTTCGAGTCGGATCGGCAAGTTTTGACGATGGGGATTGACGATCGCGCCCGACAATGGTATGACCAACAAACTCCCGAGATTCGCAGCTATCTCGATGGGTTTGCCGCCGGTATGAACGCCTATGGCGAAAAATATAGCGATCGCCTCGACCCCTCCCTCCAAGTCGTCCTCCCTGTAACCGGAGTCGATATCCTCGCCCACATTCAACGGGTCGTCTATTTCACCTTTTTAATTGCCGACGTTAGTGCCTCCCAAGCAATGGGGCAACCGGGATCCAATGCGATCGCGATCGCGCCCCAAGCTTCGGCGACGGGCAACACCTTACTCCTGGTCAACCCTCACCTTCCCTGGTCGGAACGCTTTCTCCTTTACGAAGCGCAACTCAGCGCCCCCGGTCTCGATGCTTACGGTTGCACGCTGGTGGGAATGCCGATGCTGGTCATGGCTTTTAACAATAACTTAGGTTGGACGCACACCGTCAATCAACACAACGGTTGGGGACTGTATCAATTAACCCTAACTGAAGGCGGCTATCTCTTCGACGGTCGAGTTAAGCCTCTAGAAGCACAACAAAAGACGCTAAAAGTCAAGCAATCCGACGGAACATTGCAAGAAACAACCGTCGCGATCGCGCGCTCGATTCACGGGCCAATTATTGCCCAAACTGGAAACACCGCGATCGCCCTAAAAGTAACCGGACTCGAGGAATCGGGTGCGGTGGAACAATACTGGGAAATGCTGCGATCGCGTAATTTAAGCGAATTTGAAACCGCCCTCCAAAAACTACAAATTCCCCTCTTCACCATCCTCTACGGCGACAAAGACGGACATATCTTGCATCTATTCAACGGGCAAGTCCCCGTCCGTCCCCAAGGAAATTGGGACACTTGGCGAGAACCCGTCCCTGGCGACACTTCCCAAACCCTGTGGACAGAAATTCACTCCTACCACGACTTACCCCGCGTTCTCGACCCGCCGGGAGGGTGGTTACAAAATGCCAACGATCCGCCTTGGACGACGACCATTCCCCCCGTCCTCGACCCCGATGACTATCCGCCTTACTTTTCGTCTCGGGAAATGAATTTGCGAGCCCAGCGATCGGCAAAATTGGTACGGGAAAATTTACCCATGACTCTCGATAAGTTAGTCGAAGCCAAGTTTTCGACGCGCATGGAACTGGCAGACCGCTTTCTCGACGATCTCCTCGCTGCAGTGGGAGAGGAAGCAAGTGACGTTGTGCAGGAGGCAGCGGCAGTGTTAAAGCGCTGGGATCGCCAGACGGAAGCAGACAGTCGGGGGGCGGTGTTATTTGCGTTTTGGGCGCAGGAGATGGGTTTTGAGACCCAGCACGATCGCGCTTTAGTTGCCATTGAGTGGGATGCCGACGACCCTTTGAATACCCCCGACGGACTGCGCGATCGCAGTAGCGCTGTCGCCGCCCTCGAGCGCGTTGCGGGTCAAGTTAAAGCCGCCTACGGTTCTCTGGATGTGCCGTGGGGAGAGGTGTTTCGCGCGCGCGTCGGCGATGTAGATTTGCCCGCTAATGGGGGAGATGGGGATTGGGGAATTTTCTCGGTTCTCCAATTTGCGCCCGCTGAAGAAGGACGTTTTCAAGCGGTATTTGGGGATACTTATATCGCCGCGATCGAATTTTCCGACCCCATCCAAGGGCGAGTTTTGCTTCCCTACGGCAATGCAACTCAGCCGCGATCGCCTCATATCGGCGACCAACTCCCGTTATACGTTCAAAAACAATTGCGTCCCATTTGGCGCACCCGCAAGGACATTGAAGCGCATTTGGAACTTAAGATGGAGCTTTAATTCGGGTTTGTTGAATAAGTGTTGTAATGAGCAGGGGGAGCGGGGGATGCAGGGGG
>JAXHVQ010000061.1:0-33110 GCA_034189065.1 Cyanobacteriota bacterium | reverse complement strand
CCCTCTCCCCATCTCCCCATCCCCCCCCGTCCCCTCAACAGAAGAAAGAATTTCCTGTAACCAAAACGCGATCGCGCCATCGCTTGGGACAAATTCAATCCAACCCGACGACAAAACCCTCACTCCCAACCCGTCTGAGTCAAACTCATCGGGGAGAGAAGCCACCAAAACTTGTGCGACTTGGAGGGGGGACAAACCCGATCGCGCTGAAAGAGAAAGGGCGATCGCGGATCGATAGACAAGACTTGTCGCAGAAGATCGATAGTACGTCGAAGTACGAGGCACTTTGCTGCCTTCTGCGTCCAAACCCGCAGAAATTACGGCGGCAGATAAGTTATGCTGAAGTGTTTGCTGAAAAGAGCGCATGGGTCTCAACCTTGGAAAGAAAACCACAAAAAGCTCGTATTTTTTGATACGTTGAACTAAGTTTCCCAAAGAAAGCTCCACCAATTACGGCATTTATGCCTAAGCTGCGAGCGCATTCAGATTACATCAGTCGCACAACCAAAATGCTTGTTAACGATCGAGTTCTCGCATTTTGCATTTTTTTTAATGAACAAATTTTGAATTGCTTATGCAGCCTTCATCTACTTCACCAGAGGCATCTCGACCCTTTCTCACCTGGCAACGCATTATAGACTGGGCCCAACACCACTACCGCGATCGCTCCTTTGTCAAAGACGAACGCATTCCCGCACGTCCGGGACTGCTTTACCTCGTCCAACAAGGGGCAGTGCGCTTAGTCGGAACGGCTCAAATCGGTTCTGCGATCGATAACTCCGAACCCTCTCCGGGCTCCCCTGGAGTCGATGACGCATTTTTAGGGTTTGTGGGCGCGGGATATCCCTTTGAAATTGTCGCCCAGTCGCCGTTTACCCTACAAGCTTACGCCCACACCGAACCCACATCCGTCATTTGGATGTATTGGCACGAACTCGACAGTTGGCCCCACTTTCGCAAAGAAGTTCTCGATGCGTTTCGCTACCAGCACCAGCGCAAATTGTTGTGGCTGAGTACCCTGGGACAGCGCCGCACCATCGATCGCCTCTTGGGGCTAATCGCGCTCTTAGTCGAAGAGTACGGCGAACCGACTGATGAGGGGTACTGTTTGCCCTATCCCTTAACCCACGCCCAAATTGGTAGCGCAATTGGTTCGACGCGCGTGACGGTGACTCGCTTGATGGGCAGGTTACGCCAAGACGGATTGATCGTGGTTGAAGACGACAATTTAATCTGTTTGCCCCATTCGGCGCAAATGACTAAAATGGGAAAATAGTGCTGTTTTCTACGTATTAGTACGCAATTGATTCAGTCAACTTCTGATGAAGTCGGGCGATCGGTTGCGGCCAAACCCCAGAGAATACCATCGAACCGCGCTGTAACGGTTCAAAAGCGCCCGCCGATATTCGGCTATATTCGGCGATCGCGCATTTGCTCTTCATCTTGAAGTTGTTCGAGTGAGGCACAGAGAACGCAAAATCATTTTTTTAGCGCTTTCATACTGACCTTTGTTAGCTTTTTAAACACCGAATTTGTTAAAAAGAGTCACTGAATAAAGAGTCACTGAATGAAGAATACAATCAAAGTTGATTCGACTTACCAACCCCCCTGGTCTTTACAGGATGGGTTCGTGCAAACCCTTGCGACGAGCTATTGGTATGGTCTAACTTGGGGGGCGTGGGGCGATCGCGTTCCCTGGCTTTCTCATCTCCCCGCCGTTCCCTGGCAAGCCCACACATTCCAAGGTGCCGAAGGAGTACCGCTCTGGGGAATTTGGAGTTGCCCTCCCGGTGCCAAAGCCACGCTCATCCTCAACTATGGCATCACCGGAACCACGGATACGGCTTGGTATGCCCACGTTCTGGCGCGCAAGGCCTACGCTCGCGGTTGGGCGGTGCTGTTGTACGATTGGCGGGGACACGGCAAAAGTGCCGAACGTTCTCCAGTTCCTTGTTCTGATGGGTGGCGCGAAGGTTCGGACTTGGTGCAATTAGCCCAACAGTTGGTGAAGTTGGGCTGTCCCGCGCCTGTCGCTTTGGCTGGGTTTTCACTGGGCGGACAGGTCGTCTTATGGGGGTTGAAAGCGGCAGTGGAAGAGGACTGCGATCTCATTTGTGCGGGGACAGTTCTGTCGCCGAATTTGGAATCCAACCGCTCTTTGGATTATTTACAGACGACGGTTATCGGGCGCGCTATTGAGCAAACGCTAACGCGGGAATTGCAAGTTGAGGCGCGTCGCCGCTTTAAACGCTTTCCCGAAGCGGTGAAACCGGGGGCGGCGGAACGGGTGGATTCTATTCGAGCCTTCGATCGCGAAATGGTCATCGATTACTACGGTTTTGCCAGTACGCAAGACTATTATCTCAAAACCAGTGGATTGTATTTGCTCGATCGCCTCGAGCTTCCCTTCCTCGTCATTTATGCCGCCGACGATCCGATGTTTGCCCCGGATTTGGTGCCGGAAATTCAACAGAGAATGGAACAAAATTCTCGCGCATCTTTGATGTTAACGGCCAGAGGAGGTCACGTTTCTCATATTGCCAGAAGGAGAGGCGTTGAGGATGAGTTTTGGGGCTTAAATCGAATGCTGGAGTTTTGCGATCGCCAAGTCGCGCAATTTAAAAATTATAATTAGGGCTTTTCTGAAGAACTTTTGTAAAGTAGTCCAGGAATTAATTATAAATGTCTTTTTTAGAAGCTGTGAGAAAAAATGATGTTTCAAAAGTAAAAAAAAATTGCTAAATCTAAATTAAGTCGAGGGACTCTTTACTGGGCTTTGGTTGAAGCATCTGAAAAAGGATATATAGAAATTGTTAATATTTTAATAAATTCTGGAATAAATGTCAATATAGAAACTCAAAACTTCTTCTTGATGTAGGAGTAACAGAAGAATAAATTAGGATGACTGAACTTTCTGAAACTTCTCAGACTGCCATTGCTGTAATTCTTTCTTATATAGCATTTCTGAACGGGATGTAAACCGTTTCAACGTAGGGACGTTCAATTGAACGTCCCTACCAATTGAACGTCCCTACTCGCGGTGAATTTGAATTCTGGGCTATTTATTGTTTACGTTTCAGAGCGAAAACGCTATATTTACTGGGGAAAGCGAAATTTTGTCTACTCCCTCTCTTCGTTTCTGGTTCATTATTCAGCAAGCCCTAATCAGTCATGGGTTCTTTGTCGCCGAAGGACTGAAAGCTGCTTGCCTATCGCGGCTTATACGGACGCTTCAAAAAGCATTTGATTACCCTATAAACCTGAAAATTACAACCCTAACGAGATCGACAATTGTAGTTGCAGCAAGCGCGCTCAAACAAGCCTGCAAAATTGGTTTGCGACCAAATTTACACAAGATCAAACCCTCTACCAATATACCGAGCGCTCCGTATCGCGCCCTTGCGATAATCTCTCCCCCATAGTGGGCGAAATCATACAACGCAGGGTAGGTTATGGGAAGTAAGAAAGCGCCAACTAAGCCCGGTTCAGCGGGGAAACGCCAGAAAGCCAATAAAAAAGAACGTAGAACCTCAGTCATCGAAAGCGATGTTAACCGGAACAGAATGGCTGTAGTTAGACTGAGAAAGCCAGCCGTAGCGATACTCGCGACCGAAGCGTCAAGGAGCGATCGCGAAAACTTCCCCCATTTGAGCTGCCACAAGACTAGCGCTTTGATGAGAATTGCGAGGGAATACACCGCCAAGCTTTGCGCGAGAAAAATACTCCAGACGATACCGATTATCCAGATATTGTAGGGAATTCGCGGTGCCAGAGCGATAAAAATCAAAAAGATGGCGCTCGAGCTGACATAACAAACCGCGTTTGTGACTAAAGTGGCTTGCCAAATTTGCCTTATGGGTTTGGAACGACGCAGCAACCTCAATCCCAATCCCTCGATCGCTGTCGATACGCCCCAAGCCAATGGGAAGAAAATCATGGGAGATGAAAGCCAGCGAGCGAGGCTAAAGCGTGCGATCGCTACAATTGTCGTCGAAGCAACATTCACCATTGACGAGTCCAAGAGCGATCGCCTAAATGTTCCCCATTTGAACCGCCACAAAACCAGCGCTTCGAGGAAAACAACCAGCACCAGTAGAATAACGGCGTAGAAACTGAAGGCAAAATGGAAATATTCGGCGGGAATAGAACCAGCAAGAACGGGCATTGCACCTTTAACCTCTCGATCTTCTTGACCTGTTCGAGCTCGACGATCGCTGGGGTCGATAAAAGTGTTGTAGCAAATTTCGAGTAAGTCTTGGCTCTGAGTTACGCTAATTGAGTCAATTCCTGGAATTGTTAATTTTTTATAAATAATTTCCAATTTCTACCTAATGATAGCTGACTCTTAAAACAACTAACGAAATATTTCTTAACAATTTGAGTGGAACAGTTATATTGGCTCGATCGCATTCAAGCAAAGGACACCGCCTTAGTGGGAGAAAAGGCCCAACTCTTGAGCCAACTCGGACAACAGAACCATCCCATCGTGCCGGGTTTCGCGTTTCCCGCGCCGAAATTGTGGGAATTTATCGAGCGAGTCGGACAGTCGGAACCGTTACTGGCAGATTTAACAGATTCTTCGCTTTACGTCGATGTGGACGATCGCGAAGCCTTGCGATCGCTTGCCAAGCGCATTCGCACCGCGCTACTGGCGACAGAATTTCCCCCAGACTGGCTCTCAAACATTGTCGCAGCCATTGGGAAATGGAAATCGCCCGCGTTAATTGTGCGTCCTTCCCTATCGCGACTCGGTGGAGACAAGGGCAGTTTTAAAGGGTTGTTGCGATCGCGGATTTGCGCTCCTGAACCCGAATCCCTTCAATTCGCCCTAAAATGGGTGTGGGCAGAGCTATTCCGGGCGGGAAGTCTATTTTGTTTTGCTCGAGCGTCCTATCACCTAAAATCCCTTCATCTGGCATTATTGGTTCAGCCGATTCAGGACGCGATCGCCTCGGGAACCGTAGACATTGCCAACGGGAAAGCTCGCGTTCGCGCCGTTTGGGGCCTCGGACACAGTTGGGTGAGGGGGGAAGTCAAGCCCGATGATTATCAAGTCTCCCTTTCTGCCGACGAGAAGTCAAACCCCAAAATTATTCGGCGATCGGGCAATCATTCCTTAATTTATCGACTGCGCCAGTCGCCCAATTTCGACACCGCAGACAACTTCCTATTAGTCGAACGACCCACCTCCGAACAACAACAAACAGTTTGTCTCGACGAAGCTTCTCTCGCCCAACTTACCCGTCTCGTTCGAGAAATTTTAGCTCAAAATTCCGCGATCTGCTCCTTAGAATGGACATTAGTTAATACCCCCTTCCCAGAGGACGCAGCCGTATACGAACAGCCCCAATTTTACCTAACCCAATGTAGCACTCGTTACACAACGATGCCTTTAGTTGTGGATAAACTCAATTCATCCGCGCCGGACGCTCTCGCTAAAGCAACAATCCTCAGAGGAATTGCCGCATCCCCCGGTCGCGCGATCGCGCCCGCGTACTGTTGGGCAGACTCCCAATTGCCCCCCAACCTGCCGCCCGGTCAAATTTTAGTCGCAACTGCCATCACCCCTGAATGGTTGCCTCTATTGGGAAAGGCAGCCGGAATTATCGCCGAACGCGGGGGAACAACTTGTCATGCTGCCATTATTGCTCGAGAGTTGGGAGTTCCGGCAATTGTGGGTGTCAATAATGTCATGGGGGAGGTTGAAATGGGAGAAACCATATCAATGGACGGCACCTTTGGCGAAATTCACCGCGAGGTTAGTCCTTCTCCCCCTTCTCCCTCTACTTCCTCTGCCTCTCCTCCTTCTCCCCCCTCCCCGCCTCGCTTTCCCATTGCCACCCAACTCCTGCTCAACCTCAGCCAAACTCGGTCTTTGCCCGAAGCAGCGGCTTTGCCCGTTGATGGCGTGGGATTATTGCGGTCGGAGTTGACAATTGTCGCTTTACTCGATTCTCAGCCCTTAAGTTGGTGGTTAGAAGATACACAAAAGAAGAACTTTGTCAAGCGATTGGGCAAGGAAATTGCCGAATTTGCCCGACATTTTGCACCGCGCCCGGTCTTTTATCGTTCTGCCGATTGGCGATCGCCGGAATTTAGCGATCGCATCCCGTCCTCTTCAACGGGAAGCAACCCCATTTTAGGGCGACGCGGCACGTTTAACTATACTTTGGATGCCACATTATTTGAAGCGGAACTGACAGCGTTTGCGGAGGTACAGGCTTCGGGATATAGCAATCTCAAGCTGATTTTACCCTTTGTGCGCGGCATTGAAGAATTTATTTTTTGTCGCGATCGCGTTCGCCAATTTGGACTCGCGCGCCATCCCAACTTTGAGTTGTGGATTATGGCTGAGGTGCCGTCGGTGTGTTTTCTGCTGCCCGAGTATGTCAAAGCCGGGGTACAGGGGATTTCTATTGGCACCAACGACTTAACCCAACTGTTACTGGGAGTCGATCGCGAACAGGCGGATTTGGTACAACTTTTTGACGAACGCCATCCCGCTATTTTAAACGCGATCGCGCAACTGATCGAACAAGCGAGAATAGCCGGAATTCCCTGCTCTATTTGCGGCCAAGCGCCCGTTCTCTACCCCCAAATCATCGATCGCCTTGTAGAATGGGGCATCACCGCCATTTCCGTCGAACCCAGCGCCGTCGAACAAACCTATTGGACGATTGCGCGCGCCGAACAGCGACTCCTCCTCGAAGCTGCACGACGGCGATGAAACTCATTCGCCCATTCGTAATGATTGAAACCCTTGCTCGATCTTTTCTTTGAGGAATTTTATCTAAAATCAAGTTTTACCAGCTATGGTATCCATTTAAAGGAATGCTCTCAATTTATAAACAAGTGACCAATGACTAATGACTAATGAGCAAACCAATTTCTTGTCAATGGTCCAAATTCAGGATTGTGTAGGGTGGGAATTGCCGCTCAAAAGCTGGATTCAACAAATTCTCTCACCCTTGGCAATGCCCACCACGCGCCTTGCTAATCGATTGTACTAAGATACAGCCCAAGGCGCTGTATTCAGCACCCGGACAAAAATAAATGGAATAGACTGGTAAGGTTGAAATTGTAGGTAAATGAGTTTTTGCTTAAGTACCTAGCCAAAATAAACTACATATGGCGATCCATAAACTGTAAGGGTTTGAGGCTGCTCTGATGGGTAATTTATTTCGTGTAAGTGCTTATATCTCTAAAGACAAACGGCGATCGCAGCGATCAAACAATGCTTTTTCTAAATACTAAGCTCTATAAATCGACAATTGTCTTTAAATTCGCCAACTCCAGTCGCCTCCCTAACCGCAGCTCGAGCGACAGAACGGACTTGAAAATGAGTCCATCCCGTCTGAGAATCGATGAAGCCCTTGGGATAATGGATTACAATCCAATCGACTAAATCTTGAATTGTAATCGGATCGAATAAAACGCAAGTCCCCAACCCCCAACCCGGAAGTTTAGGAATTTCCAGACTGGCACAAATATCGGAACAAAGCTGATTCCAAACCTCCCGACGCTGTTTTTTGGGGAGAAGATCGCGCAGTTTTGTCGTCGGACGAACTTGCTGTCGTTCTAGATTTAAAGTTGTCTGAAAGACTTCTCGAACGCGATGGAACGCTCGCATTATCGGGCAAATTCCGATGTCGCTCGTTGAGGCATTAACCTTAGCTGAAATGAATGCGATCGCCATTTCTGGCGTTTCGATCTCCTCTGCTTCGTCGTCACCAAACTCTATTTCAAAGCTTTCTTCCCATTGCATCACTAACTCAACGGCATCCAGTCCCATTTAACTTTTCTCCAAAATGACGATCTGTAGAATTATAATAGATTTAAAAACCCTCGCTGTCAAAGCCTTCGCTCTCAACTCGAGTTCGGGTTAAATGCTAACGTGAGTTAAAACTGACTGAGTGGCGAGATAATTATTCATTATTCATTATTCATTATTCATTGTAAATATATGTCACAGCGGGCGCACGAGCGTCCATCCGTCTGTCGTTCCCACAATTGCGTTTTCGGGAATTTGTAATGCTTCCATCGCCTCTGCATCGAGGAGTAAATATCCTCCCGCTTCCCAATGCTGTCGCAACGCTGGGACATCTGCCGGATTAACGATGCGATCGCTATAAAAATCTAAGCTGGGACGGTTATAATCAAACGAAATATAAATTACACCAGGAGGTGTATTTTCGCGAATTAATTCCCCCGCGCGAACCACAGAAAACTGCTCGTTTAACTCCCAATTCCACGACGTGGAAAGCATCAACAGGGCGAGGGTACAATACATCCCAATGGCTAAAATTGGAATAAACTGAGGATTATTACCTCGCATCTTCCAAGCGACAACTCCCATCGTCGCCGCCACAACCAAACCCATAACAATTAAAACGGGTTGAGGATCGGCAATAATAAAGTAAATACATCCCCCCAATCCAACCACCGATAACAAACCGAAAAACGCCACAAAAAAGCGCGAATAGGACTTGCGAGATTGCCACAGTTGTGTTAAGTTTGCTCCTACTGCCAAACTAACAAAAGGATAGAGGGGCATTACATACCACGGTAATTTAGTTCCCATTAACGAAATCGTTCCCAGGAATAAAATAGTGCCAGAAAGGACTAAATTTGCCCAACTTTCGCGCTTTTTAAATAGGGAGTTTGCGAAATTGGAAGGACTGGATGGAGAATTTGACCGAATTTGACCAAACCAAGCCAAAACCAATCCTCCCGGCCAAAATAACAGCCACGGAAAGCTATATTTAAGAAGCTCTATCAGGTAATACCAAGGCGGTCCATCGTTGCCTTCGACGGCGGTGGCGAGGCGATCGAAGTTTTGCGATCCTAGATGAATTTGGATGAAGCGATCGCCGTATTCGAGCCATTGAGTATAATACCAACTGAAGGTTAACGTTATACCCAGGAGTAAACCCAACCAAGCGTAGGGATTTTTGAAAATCGACCAATCGCGATCGCATAATACAAAGAGTCCCGCAATTGCCCCCAATGCAAAAACAAGAATCCCCTTCGTCAGCGCAATGCACGCCAAGCAAAGACCAATTCCCAAGGCCCAAGACCGACGTTTGCGCGCTTTTAGCAAGCACAATAGGAGTAAAATAAAAAAGGTATTGATAATGCCGTCGAGCATCATCAAACGTCCGTGACGAACGACGGGGAGAAGGGTAAGATAAACGGACGCACTGAGAATGGCGCTTAAGCGACGGGGAAAGACTTCTCGTCCCACCAGATAGAGGAGGGGAATGCCAAGACTGGAGATAATGGCGACGGGAAGGCGCGTGGTTAACTCGCTAACGCCGCCAAAAAGATGGTAACTTCCAGCAACAATCCAGTATCCTAAAGGCGGTTTCATAAAATAGGGTTGACCGAAAAAGGTGAGATACAGCCAATTTCCGGTACGATAAAGTTCCCGAGCGACAATAGCGTGGGAACCTTCATCCCAGTCGCGTAAGGGAACATTGCCCAATGATATCGTCCACAGCGCGATCGCGGCGACGAAAAAAACCCAAAACCACCGAATTTTGTTGAAAAAGAGCGTATCGTTTTTTGAATTCGAGTTTTTGTTTCGAGATCGTTTCACGTTGAAAGTTAAAATGATTCGGGCTATTAGCAGACTTTCTGCAAATCGTAGCACTTTTACGTTTCTTGTCCTGGCTATTTTCTTCAGTTTGGGCGCGATCGGAATTTTCAATCATGCGATGTGGCGCGACGAACTTACTATTTGGCTAATCGCGCGCGATAGCGAGTCGGTTTCGGAGTTTTTTAATATTATTCGCTACGAACCCCATCCCGCACTTTGGTATCTTTGCGTCGCCGCGCTTTATCGATTGTCCCACAACCCGACAATCATGCAAGTTTTTCATCTGTTGTTGGGAACGAGCGTCGCTTTTTTATTTTTGCGGTATTCTCCCTTTAAGCCGTTACATAAGGTTTTATTTGTTTTCGGATATTTGCCCTTTTACGAGTATTTAATTATTAGTCGAAATTATAGTTTTGGCGTTTTATTTGCTTTTGCATTTTGCGCTTGCTTTGAATCGCGCAAGCAAACGTATTTGGTTTTGGCTCTATTATTATTTTTAATGGCAAATTGCAACGCCTACAGTTTATTTATTGCGATAGCTTTAGGGTTGACATTGGTTGTAGAATATGCTTTTAAAAAACGACTTAATTATACCACCCACGCAACTTTATCGAACAAAATTGTTAGTTTAACGATCTTGATTTCAGGAATACTCAGTTCCATTGTTTTTTTGATTCCACCCGCCGATAATATCGAACGCGGTGGAATTACAGGAGGATGGTTATTTTCATTCGATCTGCGTCATTTTTTTACCGCTTTAGCCAGAATTTGGAATAGTTATATTGTTGTAGTCGTTGCGGGAGATTCTAAGTATTATAGTGTTATAATTTGCGGAATCTTGTCGTTACTGCTATTTCTATTTTTCGCAGCTTCTTTTATTCAAAAACCTCTAATTTTACTATTTTATAGCACGGCGACTTTAGAAATAATGGCTTTTACTTATACTAAGTTTTTAGGGGCGCAGAGACATTTCGGACATTTATTTATTGTTTTAATTGTTTCTTTTTGGCTATCGCATTACTATCCAAAACCTGAAAAGAATAGAACCAAAGCAATTAATAATTCGCGCGTTAATTGGATTCAATTCTCAGAGCGCCACGCAACTTCTTTGCTCGTTTTCTTATTATGCGCTCAACTCATCGGCGGCGCGATCGCCTTCAGCCGAGACTTAATCGTACCCTACTCAGCCAGTCGAGCAGCGGCGCAGTATATCAAAGCTAGCGGACGCGATCGCGATTTTATCGTCGGCAGTCAAGATGTAGCAATGGCACCTCTGGGCGGCTATCTCAGGCGCAAAATTTACTATCCCGAACGACAAGGTTTGGGGAGTTTTGTCTTATTTAATCGCACGCGCCGGGACGTGACAATTGAAGAAGTTCTTCAACAAGTTTCTCAACTGTTGCGCGAAGATCGTTCAGAAATTCTCCTGGTGCTAAACGAAGAACTGAAAATAGGACGAGAAGACTTAGCGATCGCGCCGTTGGCACAATTCGTCGAAAGTCTAATTTACAACGAAAAATACTACCTTTATAACGCGACGCGCGAAGCGCCCTTGACAGACCCAGCCCCAACCGATTAAGTTGTACGCGGGCTCTAAATTTGAATTTAATCGAGATCGGAGCGAGGTGCGGTAAGAGCATCCCAAGCCGCCTGTGCCGCACTGCTGAGGCGATCGCCCAAAACACTTGCTTCCCCGACTAACGACTCCCAATTTTTCTCCATATCCTCCTGCATCAGTTGGACAGACGCGGCAATGCGATCGCGATCGAAAAGATTGGTACTCTCCACCTCTTCGCGCACCTTCCGCACCGCCTCAAGATAGCCATCGCGAGTCAGTTCCCCCGCCTTTTGTGCCTCAACTTGCGCCTTGCGCTTAATCGTTTCAACGAGAGCCATCGTTTCTTGCTTAATCGCATCGCTCTCTTGAGGCATTTCCTTCTCGACGAGAGCATGAGTTTCTTCGCTCACCTCCACCAACGCGCGTTCCTTGGGAATATTAGGTTCGGTTGTCATCGTCATCGTCCTCTCTTTTTTCCTTAAGACTATCGCTCTCAATCGATTGTGGCAACCCCAGCCCGCGATCGCTCCGTTCCATTTCGTTCGTTCGGAGTCGGGGCTTTAGTCCCGCCGAGGAGCGAATAGCGATATTATTTAAACGACAACAGCACGCTTAAACCCACCCCAACCCATAAGCAAGCAGCCCTTTCACCCCATCACAGATGCCAGCCATCGCGACAAGACGGCAGGCGATCGCAATTAGCTAGGAGCAACTGCCATGAGTAGAATGATTGACCGCAAAAATAGACGCAAAACGGGAGGAAAAACCTCGCCCTCCAAGGCAAAGAATCTTCTCAACGCTCAAAATATATTTTACGCAGGTGTAGGCTGGTCCATCGCCGCGCTATTATTCTTCCTCTTATTTAGCGTCAACACACCCGACCAAGAAAGTCCCTTTTGGTACTCCATCGGAACCTACATTCTAGAATTAGGCGCATTTCTCGGTGCAGGTCTCCTGTGCTACCGCAATTGGTTGAGCCCGCAAATCGCCAGCGGGCGCAGCGTTTGGCTGGGAATTGGTCTAGGAATGTTTTGCTACTTTCTGGGCGGATGCGTATATGGCTTGTGGGAACTGTACTTCCAACTCGAGCCGGATGTCTCGCCCGCCGACTTGTTTTATATGGCCTTCTACCTCTTCATCGGTTGGGGAATGATTCTAGCGGTACTGCCACGGCGGTTGAACCTAGAATGGCGACAATGGTTGATTGTCGCAGCAATGGCCGCAGTCGCGATCGCCTTTGCCCTAATTATCACCTTTGCCAATCCGACCGAGGGAGAGGAAGCCGAAGTCACCGCCTCCCCCGCAACCGAACAAGCCATCCCTTCACCAACGCCAGCCCAGTCCCCCCCAGGTGCGCCGCCACTCGCCCCCCCACTTGCAGACGCAGCAGCAACAGAAGCAGAAATCGAACGTCCAGGATGGTTATTGGCAATGGATAGCTTTCTCAGCCGATTTTCCGTTCCCGTCAACCTGTTTTACGTCATCGCCGACGTAGGACTGCTGATTATTGCCACAACCCTCCTCCTCGCCTTTTGGGGCGGACGATTTTCCCAATCGTGGCGAATGATTGCAGCGGCCACCTTTGCGCTGTATATTGCCGATATGTGGTTAAAGTACGCCTATACCTTTGTTGCCAATTACGAAAGCGGCAGCTTGCTCGAAGTCTTCTTCGTATTCAGCGCGGTTTTGTTTGGACTGGGCGCTGCTTTAGAATATGACGTATCCACCAGCCGTCACAGCCGCAGCCGACGCAGAAGAGGATAGCACGTCTTCGCCTCGGCCGCGCGGAGCCAACCTTTGAGCGCGCTCCGAAGAGGGAACTTTGAATTGGTATAACGTGGAGGGCCGTCTTGACAGAAAATCTATCTTCCATCCCAGCCGTCGCGCGCAACGAATTGCGCCAACTGGTTTGCAAACAGTTGCAAATCCTCCTAGACGAAGGCAACCTCCAAGGCGCAAAAGCCTTACTCGTCCCCGTGCAACCCGTCGATATCGCCGATGCCATCGAAGGGTTAGACGAATCCAAGCAAGCGATCGCCTTTCGTCTTCTCTCTAAGGCTGAGGCGATCGAAGTTTACGAACATCTCGACTCTACCGTCCAACAAGCCCTCATTCAAAAATTTAAACATCAAGAAGTTCTCGACATTGTAGACCAAATGTCCCCCGACGACCGGGCGAAATTGTTCGACGAACTTCCCGCCAAAGTCGTGCGGCGCTTGCTGTCGCAACTCAGTGCAAAAGAACGCCAAGTGACCGCCCTGTTGTTGGGTTACGAAGAAGATACCGCAGGGCGAATCATGACCCCCGAGTATATCTCCCTCAGAGAAGCCCTCACCGTCTCCCAAGCCCTCGATCGCATCCGCAGCTTAGCCAATGTCTCAGAAATTATCTACTACCTTTATGTCACCGACAACTCCCGCCAACTCACCGGCATCGTTTCCCTGCGCGATCTCGTCATTTCTGCCCCCGACAAAACCCTAACCGAGATTGCCACGCGCGATGTCGTCTACGTCCACACCAACACCGACCAAGAAGAAGTCGCCCGCTTAATCCAGCGCTACGACTTACTCGCCCTCCCGGTGGTCGATCGCGAACAGCGCCTCGTGGGAGTGGTGACGGTGGACGACGTACTCGATATTTTAGAAGAAGAGGCTACCGAAGATATTTATGCCTTGGGCGGCGTACAATCCGATGGCGATAATTATTTTCAAATCAATTTGCTCGCCGTCGCCCGCAAGCGAGTGCTGTGGTTGCTCGTCTTGCTCGGCACCAATACCATCACTAGCGAAATTATCAACCGCAATTCCGCTCTCTTGCAACAAGTTGTCGCCCTCGCCGCTTTTATTCCCCTGTTGACAGGGACGGGAGGGAATGTAGGAGCCCAGTCCTCTACGGTGATCATTCGCGGCTTAAATACCGATGAAATTCGCGATTTGGGCAAGGCGCGGGTAATTTTCCGCGAAGCGCTAGCGGGGCTATTGTTAGGCGCATTGTTGGGCATAATGGCAACGGCTTATTTCTCTTTGCAACAAGAGTTTTCCGTCGCTCTTTCGGTGGGAATCAGTTTAGTGGCAATCTCGTTATTAGCTTCTGTGGCGGGGTCTGCTTTGCCATTTTTGTTCGACTCTTTTGGTTTAGACCCGGCTTTGATGTCCGCACCGTTTATTACAACGGCTGTGGACGTGATTGGGGTTTTGATCTATTTTAATATTGCGCGAACGATGTTGGGGCTTTGATTATTATTTATCCTTTTAAAACGGGGTGGCTTGGTGAGTATTGGGATCGAAGATGAAGCGGCGATTGTAGTCAGTTTCGCCATAGAGGTTAAAGGAAACAGTAGGAACCTGCCCTAACGCTTGGACGCAGTGGATTGTATCGGGAAGAAACGCCATAATATCGCCCGGTTTTAAGATGCGATCGCCTGTAATTTCGATGTTATCGCCTGTGTTAGAATCTCCCTTACGTTGCCATAACGTATTTTTTTCCTCGCCTTCGAGTAGGGCCACAATTCCCCAAGTAGCGTGATTGTGGATGGGCGATAGTTGTCCTGGAGCCCAGGCAACCATTTGCACAGTGAGGGGATACTCGGGTTCGTCATACAGCATCAGAACCGACCAACCGCTGTCGGAATCTGGCAGATCGTAGTTCAATTGTAACCAAGGGGATTCGTCCAACAATCGCCGTACTAAAGGAACAATGAGTTGCAAGCGTCGAACGTCGTCGGAGACGCGATTGAGAATATCATCGAGCTCGCTGAGAAATCGGTAAAGGCGATAGGGACTTTGGGCGGTGGAATTCCACGATTGACAGTTTAGATTTGTGGTGGTTCCGCGATCGCAAGCTAACCACGTTTTTCCGTCTAAAGGCATGATGGAGAGGATTGACTGTACTGATAATTTACACCCACTCATTGTAACTGAGGACTTGATTTAGGGAATTCTTATGGCCTTCTCAGATGTTTTTCAGAAATAATAAGGTACGGTGAAATAGAGTAGACTTGTTACCACGAAATATTCAGCCTTTATTGAAATCTATCTGGAAAGCCATGAAAGTTCAATACTTAACAACTCTAGTCACTGTAAGCTTATTGAGTTTGGGATTTGCTGTTGGTTGTACTAATCCTTGTGCTGCAAAAGAAAAAACACCGGGAGCAACGACCGAAACTCAAGAGAATCCTTGTGCATCTAAAACTAATCCTTGTGCGAGTAAAGAGAAAAATCCCTGTGCATCTAAAACTAATCCTTGTGCGAGTAAAGAGGAAAATCCCTGTGCATCTAAAGCTAATCCTTGTGCGAGTAAAGAAGAGTAAAAGCCTTGTCCTGCAATTCTTTCATCCCTTTTTTTATCCCGGCTGACAGCGAAGTGACTCCACTGTTGAACAGAATATAGCACTCCTACCACATTAATAAAAGCGATCGCGCGACGGAGGGGTAGAAGTCATGGTTGGCGATAAACTTACGGTAGGGCGCGATCGCGCGAATCGCCCTTTGTCACCTGTTATTTGTCGTCATAGCCATGACTTCTCGTCCCATCAGTGTAGGTATATTTCCTAGAGTTGGCAGAGAATCGATATCCGAATAAACGCTAGGTAAATTATCACCTTGCCAAACCCAGGTTTGAATTTAGAAGACGACGAACGGCGATTATTTGTTGTTTATCGAAATAAGCTGGGATATCCTAAAGCGAGACGGATTTTTAATCCAGAAGCTCAGAAGCATTTCAATTTAATGATTATATCATCGTTCATATAGCGTTTTTATTTGATTTGTAAAATCTTGACTTCGGGATTCAGAATGGAAGAATAGAAGAATAGAAGAATTCAAGGGAGGAGCGAGGAGTTACTAAAAGTAGGTAATATTCTTATCTGTTTATATTTCATTTGGAAACGCTATAGCTCCCCCTGCTCCCCCTGCTCCTCCCAACACTTATTCAGCAAACCCTATCTATGGGGCGACCTAATTGGTTTTTCACAGATGTTTCGGACTCATTCTTGTTATTACCGCGACACAGTCGCTTCTACGATGTTCTGCACGTTCTGAAGCACTTGGACGAGTGGGCTACTCGATGGTCAATGCGCTGCGCGTTGTGTAAGTCCTGTCAATCAATAATACCAGAAGCTGCCTCCGCTGGCATTGGCAACGAGAGGGTAAAACAACTCCCCTTTCCCTCTTTTGAAGTCGCCTCAATATCGCCGCCGTGCAAGCGCGCTAATTTACGAGAGAGCGCCAGTCCTAAACCGCTCCCTTTATGCTTGCGATGGAGAGGAGTTTGAATTTGTTGGAAGGGTTGAAATAGAGTGTCGAGATCGGCTTGACTGATGCCAATTCCCGTATCTGTAACCGAAAACTCGAGCCGATTTGCTCGAGGTTCGACTTTAAGCGTTACTGAGCCGGATTCGGTAAACTTAATTGCGTTGGAGAGCAAATTAACCAAAATTTGCTTTAAACGCCGTTGGTCGGCATAACAGACTGTCACGTCGGGATGAAGGTCGAAATGTAGTTGGAGTCCGGCTTGTTCGGCGCGTTCTTCGAGGAGTGCCATTGAGGAGAGACAAATCTCTTCTACTGATAGCGTTTCTGGATAAAGTTCTTCGCGATTGGCTTCAATTTTAGAAATATCGAGCAGGTCGTTAATTAAAGAAAGCAGATGTTCGCCCGAGTCGGCAATAGCGCTAATGTATTGAGTCTGTTTGCTATTGAGTTTGCCGTAAATCTGCTCGAGCAATACCCGAGCAAAGCCAATAACGCTGGTTAGCGGCGCGCGCAATTCGTGGCTCATCGACGACAGGAATTCGCTTTTTGCTTGGTTTGCCACCTCGAGCTGTTGGGTGCGCTCTTCGACTTCTTGTTGGAGTTGCTCTTCCTGCTGAATAGCCGCAGCGAGGGCAAGTTGGTCGGCGATTTGACTGAGGGTATTAATTTCTTCGAGACTAAAGGTTCGCGATCGCGCGGTTTGCAAGATTAAACTCCCCCACAACCGATCGCGTGCAAAAATAGCTATGGCGAGACTCGAACGGGCTTGACTTGGCTCGACAATTTGACGAGTCTGCTCTTTTTCGGCACAATATTCGGCGAGGCTAGAGGTTTGGAAGTAACGGTTGTTACAATACGGACTCTCGGGCGCGAGCAATTCCTGCCATTCAGCGGCGGGAACGCTGGCGTGAAGATAAGCGGTCCAGTCGGGTTGCGATCGCCATTCGTGGGTCACCACAATTTGCTCTTCCCCGACGCGCGCGAGTAAGACTTGCTCGACTCCAAACGTTTCTCCAATGTGTTCGATGGCCTCTGCAAATGCGGAGTCCGTCGAACGGGTCGAATTGAGCGAAGCGCCAACCCGATGGAGAAGCCAATGCCACCTTTGATGGCGTTGTAGGTGTTGCGAGAGTTGGGAATTGCGAAGCGCGATCGCGCAGTGGACAGCTACGGTTTTCGCCCAATCTAACTCAGCCTGGGTCCATTGATGTTCTTTATGCCCGTGGTGTAAGTACAGAACACCTAAGTAAGATTGCTGAGACCAAAGGGGAACGAGGAGAAGGCTCCCTGCATCGACCGCTGCAGGTTGGGCGGTTTCTTCGAGGCAGGGCAAAATTAAGTGATGCCCCGCTTCGAGGCGAGTTCGGTGGTGGCGTTCGAGTTCGCCTTCGAGGTGGGACGGCGTTTCGGGTTGATGTCCTGCGGGAAAGACATAGCGGACGCGCATCTGTTCTTCGGCATCGAGTTGGAGAAGCGAGCAACGCTGGATATTGAGGGTTTCGCGCAGTAGAGGGGCGACGCGAGCCAGGAATTCGTCGGTGCTCGACGCATCTTGAAGCGCTTGAGACAGGCGCGCCATCGCGCTTTGGGGGGACGGTACCAGGGGGGGAGGAGGAAGGAGTCGATGTTGCAGGATTTCGGGCAAGAGGGAGATGCGATCGCGCAATACGCAGTCGGCAATTTGAGCGCGCAGATGTTCGTTTGTGTCTTCTAGGGTTTCTGAGATTAAAATAAAGGGAATCTGCTGTCCGGAGGAGTGCAGCAGCACGAGGGCTTCTTCGGGGGCAATTTCCTGTTTTGAGGGAGCATCGCTACAGAAGACTGCGTGACTACATAGGACTGCGTGATACGAATTAGAGTGTAATAGCGAGCGATAAGTCGTCTTGCTTAGGGCTATATTATAGTTAAACGCAATCGCTGGCGTGCTGCGCAGCGTTTCGGCGACGAAGGCTGCATCGGGTTCGCCGTTGGCGACGATGAGTAGATTAAAGGTTTTTGCAGAGTGAAGTTTAGGCTTTGACATCAGCTCGTGACCATTGACCGGAAGAATGCCAAAAAAAGGGAAGGGGGTTGGCTTTTGTGAAGGTGTTGTCTCTCCAACAAAATGGCAAGATGTGCGAGTCGCGCGCGACTTTTGCCATCGCTGCCTAGAATTGCCGTCGGGAGAGAATGGCGATCGCGGTGGCAAGTAGCACAGCAGTATATCCTAACCCATAGATTGCGTTATTTAAAAGGGCTGGGTAGGTCGGTAATACTCCGTAGACGGCTTCATTTCTCAGGTTAAGACGAGATAAGTCGGGTAAAACCAGGTAAAGGTTTTGCACGAGAGTCTCGATAGCTTTATTTTCGCCCATTTGACCGAGTTTTACCAAGTCTTGGCTGAGATGTCCCATGATATATACCCCGAAAGTCATGAGGGTCGCGAGCACAGAGCTGGTAAAAACCCCGAAGGCGAGGGCGACGGCAACGAGCAGGCTGAGTTCGAGCAGGAGATAGACCAGGGAAATTGCGACGGAACCCAGGGGATAGGCAATGTTGAGGCTGTGGAGTGCTAACAGGTACATTGTCCCTGTCGCCCCTACGAGAACGGCGAGAACAGCCCACAGACCCAAATGCTTCCCGATAATGAGTTCGGTTCGGCTGAGGGGTTTGGGCAGCAGCACGAGGACGGTTCGCTTTTCGATTTCTTTGTTGATTAATCCCGTGCCGATTAAAATTGCAACCAGCGCGCCTAAAAATCCGATCGCTCCCAAGCCGAAATCGACAATCATCTTGTCTTCGGTGGTCGCGGCAATTTCGGGCAGCAGGCGCAAGGCGAGGGCGAACAGGACGGCAAATAAACCGATCGCGTAGAGGATGCGATCGCGAATCACTTCTCGAAATCCGTTGGCCGCGATCGCCCAAATTCGCACTAAACTCATGGTTTTTGCTCCCTATTTTTCATCCAACGACTGCCGGCAGGCGCGACAATAGCGAAAATACCCCAAATCCTACGAGCAGCGCGCCGCTTGCCGGATTAATCCAACTCGACCAACGGCGCAATTCCAAAAATTGCTTAATGGACGCTGTAAATATGCCAGCGATCGCGAGGGGCGAAACATATCCTGCCGCGTAACACAGCAGGAGAACCGCTCCGAGTTTGAAGTTTTGTTGCGCTCCTACCCAAGCCAGTAGCGTCGCCAGAACAGGCGTACTGCAAGGCGAAGCGATTAAACCAAATGTCAGTCCCAGTAAATAGGAACGCACCCCCCTCGGCCAACTGCTGTCGATCCATTGGCTTTGTCCCCAATTGGGAAAGCGCAAAGGTACCAGTTCGAGCAAGTTCAGTCCCATGATAATGGCAATCAAACTCACTGCGATCGGCAAACCGACTCCCACTTGCCCGTACACTCGTCCCACCGACACGGCGAAAATCCCCAGTGTTGCTAGTGTTGTTGCTAGTCCCAAGGAAAAGTACGTCGATTGAATTGCCGCTTGTACTTTACCTTCTGATTCGGTGCTGCCGATATAGGCGACGGTAATGGGGAGCATTGAGAGCATACAGGGGGTCAGACTCGTCAGCAGTCCGGCTATGAAAATGGCTCCCGCACTGACCCAACTGAGATGGGTTAGTTGTTCGGCCACTAACGCCGAGCTGAATTGTGACAAGTTGTAAAACCAAAGGTCGAGGGAATCGAACATGACAGGGGGATTAAACAACTGACGATGCTTGCATTTTAGCTTATCTGTTCTGGGGGATGGGGGATAGAAACCCCGGCCTTTATCGGATTTATAAGATTTCTTTACCCTATCTATAAGATTGGTTGATGAATTACTTCTCCTTCCTCACTTTTCGAGACGGAGGAAGGGAAATCGGTTAAAAATTTTTTCATCTATCCCACGGGGTATTGCAAGTTTTGTAAATTTTAGTTACATTAAGTTAACACACGCTTGACAAATACTAAATAACCTAGAAAAAGTATCATGGAAAACGACAATCGCAACGCTTTCAAATTCGGCTTCACCGAAGGTGCGGAGAACTGGAATGGTCGCCTAGCCATGATTGGCTTTGCTGCTGCCCTCATCATCGAATTGGCCAGCGGCCAAGGCCTACTCCACTTCTGGGGCTTAATGTAAATCTCAAGGTCAACAACCTTTGTCTATCTCAAAATCAATAAGCTGGGTAACCTCAAGTCAGGCAACCCAGCCTTTTTTGTGGGGAATAGAACGAACCGCCCGAAGAGCGAACTCTGTTTCCCGCTTCGGGCGCGATCCTTTACTTCGGGATGCGACTTATCGAATATATTCCTTGAGGATGCTATTGCGATTGGGGTGGCGCAACTTGCGTAGAGCCTTCGCTTCAATTTGGCGAATGCGTTCGCGCGTAACGTTGAAGATTTGTCCGATTTCTTCGAGGGTCTTCATTCGTCCGTCGTCGAGGCCGTAGCGAAGGCGTAGAACGTCGCGCTCGCGCGGACTGAGGGTGTCGAGGACATTTTCGAGATCTTCGCGCAAAAGGTTTTTGGAAACGCGGTCTTCGGGCGTTTCGCCGTCGGCTTCAATAAAGTCGCCTAACCGGGAATCTTCTTCCTTACCGATAGGAGTTTCCAACGAGATGGGAAGTTGAGCGGATTTGGCAATAAATCGCAGCTTCTCGATGGTCATTTCCATCCGTTCTGCAATTTCCTCTTCAGTGGGTTTGCGTCCCATTTCTTGGGAGAGGATTTTGGTGGTTTTTTTGATGCGGGAGATGGTTTCGTAGAGGTGAACGGGAAGGCGGATTGTTCGCGATTGGTCGGCAATGGCGCGCGTAATGGCTTGGCGAATCCACCAGGTTGCATAGGTTGAGAATTTGTATCCTTTCTCGTGGTCGAATTTTTCGGCGGCTCGAATCAAACCCAGGGAGCCTTCTTGAATTAAATCCTGGAACGATAGTCCCCGATTCATATATTTTTTGGCAATGGAAACCACCAAGCGCAGATTCGACTGCACCATCTTATCTTTGGCTCTTTGACCGATGTAGAGGCGGCGGCTAAAAGCGCGAACTTTCTCCGAAGGACGATTGTCCCATTCCTCTTCTAGGACGGGTTCGAGCTTGGCATAGGATTTTTTCAGGCTGCGGGAGAGTTCGGCATCGGTTGGCTGCCGTTGAATTTGTGCCGCGAGTTGCGATCGCAAACGTTCGAGCAGCCTGCTGAAAGTGGGGTCAACGTCGGGAATTGCGTTTTGAAGTTCGCCTTCGATGTCTTCTGGGGTTGCTGTTCCTTTGAGCTGAGCGGTCAGTTGCTTGCGTGCTTCGATTCTTAGCTCTACCTGGACAATTAGGTTTTCCCAGGTTTCCCTTTTCCAAACTTCTTTGGCCCAGACTTTTTTGAGTTCTTTGCCCGGGTCGGCATCGATTTCTTCGCGTACCCGCTCGAGTTGGAGCAAATCTGCGATTTTACGAGCCAGTTCGATTTCTTCATCCGCTCTGAGCAATCGAATGCGACCGATTTCTTGCAGGTAGACGCGAATGGAATCCTCGGTGTACAGTTTCTTTTTCGCCGAGTCTGCCGTGCGCTTGGCGGGAAGTTTTTTTTCTTTGGCTCCTTCTTCCCCGATGTCTATCTCTACGAGGTCGTCTTCTTTTGCTGCCCGACTCGATTCTTCTTCCGTTAAGAATTCTAAGACATCATTGCGAGGCAGGGTCATTGCGAGTACGTCGTTGGCCTGGGTCATGCCGTTTTTCCTCTTGCTCCTTCAGTTCAAGACCAGAACATTAATGTATTGGTTAATCTGCTCAAAGGTTCGGTTTTGCCTGTCAACTTTGCCCTGAGGCTTCATGGGAGTGCACTTTCTTCATTGGATGGAGTTGCACTCCCCGGGGCGGCTTTTCCCCAAAGCGCGTGCGGTGGGGAAAAATGCAGACAATTTTGTTAGCACTCAATCGGTTGAAGACTTTTTTGATTGTAGCCCCTCTGACTGAAATTAGGGTCAGAAACTGAGTTCCTCTGCCGAGCGACCGGATTGAGAAGCTAGAGAAGGTTGGTTCAGTTAATACACCCGTCATCATAATTTCTCCTTTTGGGTTGGAGTTAGGCACCTAACATCAGCGATCGCGCTTATATTTTTATCTGAAGCTCTTGATATTTGAGTGGGTCGATCGCGACGAGCTGCTTTTAAGTTGAGAGGTCAATGCGATCGCTTTTCGAGCGATCGCGCACTTTGTCTGTATTAGATATAGACACAGGCTCTAAGAGACCTGAATGTCTTGTTTCTAAACTTTCCAAAGCTTAAGTTCCGAACATTGGCGATGAGCAGACTAAAGACTCCGAGAGACATTGTAATGAATTAAACAAAAAATGGCACTAAAGTTCGATAAATAATTTCACCCGAGAGACGAAATTATAATTAGTACAATTGCACTGTCTTGGCAAGTGAGGGAAAAAAAGGGTTTAGAATCGAGCCACAATATTCTTGTCGGTGGCTCGATCGAAGTCGTCCCAAAACTGGTCAATTGTCGCGAAAGAGTAGCCTCGCTCTAATAAACGAGGAATTAACTCTGCCGTGGTTTGGGCGACATCCGCTCCGCCACAATATCCATCGTGCAGCACGACGATCGCGCCGCTGTCAACCTGGGACAAAACGCGATGGACGACTCGTTGAATTCCCGGACGCACCCAATCTTCTGGCACGACGGTCCACATGACGGGACGGTAATTCCATTGATGGAGGAGTTGGAGGGTTTGGGGCGAAAAGAAACCGTTGGGGGGTCTGACATCGCGGATGAGATCGGGATCGAGGGAACAGGCGCGCGCGATCGCGTCCTGAGTTCGACGCAAACTCAATTGAAGTTCCCCCGGAGACAGGAGGGGAAAGGAACGATGATCGTAGCCGTGGAGTCCGATCCAGTGTCCGCGTTGGTACGCCGAGCGCGCGATCGCTGGATATCGATCCACGCACGCACCTAACCAAAAAAAACTCGCCCGCAGATTGTAGCGATCGAGAACGTCTAATAACTGGGGCGTGTGATCGGGGTGAGGACCGTCATCAAAGGTGAGGGCGATTGAGACGCGATCGCGATCGCCCGACCACAAACAACTGGGAAAGGTCGGGCTCAAAAGGCGGTAAATTAAAGGATAAATGGGAGCAAATTGCATAAAAACTCTCCTTATCTCAACCTCACTTTGCTTCATTCCGGCTGCCGCTTTCGCCGCCAACCCCGCCCATCTCCAACGCTTGCGAGAAACCAACCAATGCCCCAACTGCGACCTCAGCGGCGCGAACTTAGAAGAGGCAAATCTTTTTGGTGCGAACCTCATTAATGCGAACCTGCGCGGAGCCAACCTCAGCGGCACGAACTTGGGCTCGGCAAATTTGACCGATGCCAATCTATCGGGAGCTAATTTAAGCAATGCCTACCTCTATCGAGCCACTCTCGATAATACCAACTTTAGTCAAGGCGATCTCAGCAATGCGTACTTGCGCGAAGCAATTCTGACCGATGCTAACCTCGTGCAGGCAAAACTCTCCGGTGTTAACCTCAGTCAAACTAACTTAATCGGACTCGATCTCCAAGGCGTAGATTTGAGCGGTGCAAATCTCGAAGAGGCAATTCTAAGCGGGTTCTCTCCAGCGAGCACAGGTTTAGGATTCTTGCTTTTTCCTAGCTTATCTCTTTGGGTCTCCAGCTTTTGCTACGAACCTCCTCCTGATGAGAGTTTTGAATCTCTTCGGACAGATGAAGACTTAGCTGAAATTGGTGTCGCCTTTGCTAACCTTGAGGGAGCTAATTTAACCGACGCAAATTTAAGCAATACTGTTTTGATCGCCGCCAATCTCAAAAATACTAATCTCAGTAATGCGGATTTGACAACAGCGTGTTTAACCTATTCGCACCTTCATAATGCGACGTTAGATGGAGCCAATCTTAAAGATGCTCTACTGTACGGCGCAATCTTTGAAAATGCAAGTGTGAAGAACGTTAAAAATGCAGATTTAGGCGACGCTTATCGCTCGGAACGGGAAGCACGATCCGCGACTTTTCAGCCCCAAGCACAGAGTAATCTGCGTTCGATGGCTCAATCGCAAAAGGTGTATTATGTAGAACATAAGCAATTTGCGACAGCGCTTGACGATCTGGATTTGGAGTTTCAAAGCGATACAGAGTTTTATCGCTACGAAATCTTGCCCTCAGCCGATCCGTCCCGAAGGCTCGCGATGGTTGCTAAGGCTAAGGTAGAGGGATTGAAAAGCTATATAGGAGCCGTATTTTGGCATCAAGGGACCGATAGAAACTTTCCCATCCAGCAGTTGTGCGAAACAGAAGACCCTTCGACCGAACCTCCTGCAATGCCGCGTTTAACGGACAATTATGAGATTGAATGTGCGGCGGGTTCTGTTGCTGTCCCCCCATCCTGATTCAATTTGATTCCCCCTCTTTGAACAGAAAATATTACAATACATTAAAATTCTGTTTGCCCCTCCCCCTTGTCTGGTAAATCTCTATGACTGACGTACCCGTCTCTCGCATCCGCAATTTTTGCATTATTGCCCACATCGACCACGGAAAATCCACCCTCGCCGATCGCCTCTTACAAGTCACGGGAACGGTGGCGCAGCGGCAGATGAAGGAACAGTTTCTCGACAATATGGATTTGGAACGAGAACGGGGCATTACCATTAAGTTACAAGCCGCGCGGATGAATTATACGGCTGCTGACGGCGAGGTCTACGTTCTCAATTTAATCGATACGCCGGGTCATGTAGACTTTTCCTATGAAGTGTCGCGATCGCTTGTCGCTTGCGAAGGGGCGTTGTTGGTTGTCGATGCGTCCCAAGGGGTAGAAGCACAAACCCTGGCAAATGTCTACCTCGCCATCGAAAATGATTTAGAAATTATCCCCGTTCTCAATAAAATTGACTTGCCCGGTGCCGATCCCGAACGGGCGATTGAAGAAATTGAAGAAGTTATCGGTTTAGATTGTAGCGGTGCGATCCTCGCTTCGGCAAAGGAAGGAAAGGGCGTTCCCGAAATCTTAGAGGCGCTGGTTCAGTTAATCCCGCCGCCTCAAGATACCGTCCAACAGCCATTGCGCGCGTTAATTTTCGATAGTTACTACGACCCCTATCGCGGCGTTGTCGTGTACTTCCGCGTGGTCGATGGCACGGTGAAAACCGGCGATCGCGTCCGCCTCATGGCTTCGGGGAAGGAGTACGAAATCGACGAAATTGGCGTTCTCTCGCCCACCCAAGTGAAAGTAGACGAACTCCACGCGGGAGAAGTGGGATACTTTGCCGCAGCCATTAAAGCAGTGGAAGACGCGCGCGTCGGCGATACCATTACCCTCGCCCGCACCCCCGCAGAAGCCCCCCTTCCCGGCTACACTGAAGCCAAACCAATGGTGTTTTGCGGCTTATTTCCCACCGACTCCGACCAATATGGCGATTTACGCGATGCCTTGGAGAAGCTGAAACTTAACGATGCAGCCCTCAATTACGAACCGGAAACCTCCAGCGCGATGGGGTTTGGCTTCCGCTGCGGTTTTTTGGGGTTGCTGCATATGGAAATCGTTCAAGAACGTTTGGAACGGGAGTATAATCTGGATTTAATCGTCACTGCGCCTTCGGTGGTGTATCGCGTGACGACCACTTCAGGGGAAGTTATTGAAGTGGATAATCCCAGCCAATTGCCAGAACCGGGCAAGCGCGAGAAAATTGAGGAACCCTACGTGCGCGTGGAGGCGATCGCCCCCGAAACCTATGTGGGAACGTTGATGGATTTATGTCAGACGCGCCGGGGCGAGTTTAAGGATATGAAGTATTTTACGCCAACGCGCACGAATTTGGTGTATGAGTTGCCGTTAGCGGAGGTGGTGACGGACTTTTTCGATCAGTTGAAGTCTCGGTCTCGCGGTTATGCGAGTATGGAGTATCAACTCATTGGCTATCGGGAAAATACCCTTGTTAAGTTGGATATTTTGGTCAATGGCGATGCGGTGGATTCTTTGTCTACAATCGTGCATCGGGATAAGGCGTATTATGTAGGTCGCGCGCTGACGGAAAAGTTGAAAGAGTTGATCCCGCGCCATCAGTTTAAGATTCCCATTCAGGCCGCGATCGGGGCTAAAATTATTGCCAGCGAGCGTATTCCGGCGCTGCGTAAGGATGTTTTGGCTAAGTGTTACGGCGGGGATATTAGTCGGAAGCGCAAGTTGCTCGATAAACAGGCGAAAGGGAAAAAGCGAATGAAGGCGATCGGAACGGTTGATGTGCCGCAGGAAGCGTTTATGGCGGTGTTGAAGTTGGAGTAGGTGTGGAAAATTCGCGCATTTAAAACCGATCTGAGTTCGGCTTAAATTCGTCGGATCGAGCCAACTCCAAGCGCACTAAAGAGCTCAAATTGAGCAAAATCAAAGCACCTATTGTTGAATTACGACGAATGAGAGAGGATTCCGTAGGGTGGGTTAGGCGCGGGTACGATTTGTAGGAAAAAACCATAACTTTTCATTCGCGCCGTAACCCACCAGCTAGTATGCTTGTAGCTTGTTACACATTTCATACCAAGATGTCGGGAGAGTCTTATGGACAGTAATAGCTTATTCGATCGCACCTTTCGAGATGACGAGGGCAATATTGTAATCGCCCAACCGCCCAATTTGCCTTTGGTGACTGGAGTGGCAGCGACTCTAGCGAGATTTGTGGTTGCCCCTAACGATTTTCAGACTGTTCTAGACGCGATCGCATTTGGCGCTTTGTTTACTTGGGCGTGGCAGGAACTCTTCGATGGCGTTAATTATTTTCGTCAGGCGATCGGTTTATTGGGGTTAATCGGTTTAATTGCTTCGAGGTTTTTTGTGGATTTTTGATTAAACATCAGAGTGGGAGTTGGGAGAAGTTACACCAACACTCGATCGACCGCCGCGATCGCGATTGCCCAACTACAATCGCATTTTTTTATCTTTCCAAATGCCCCTTGTACCAATCGGGGTACTGCTTTTTCACCCATTTTGGGATAATGGTTTCAAAATCATCAGGCTCGTTTTCAATCTGACGACTAATCACTTCGATGATGTCTTCAATTTGATTGACCAGATCGAAAGTAAAAATATTACAAAGCTGCTTGCGCTTATCGCGATTGGCGTTAACATTAAGATCGAGGTCTAAAAAGGGTAAAGGGTCATTATCAACATCATCTCCCAAACCTAACATAATGATTTTTAACTCCTCTTGATTGTCGAGTTCATAGCAGGTTTTAATCATCCATTTTTCAAATTCTGGACGATCGTCTAGCATTCCATCTGTATAAATGATGATAAATGCCTTTTTTCCTTCTTTTCGCACACCTTGCATCCAGTCCTGCTTGCATCGTTCGAGTGTGGGAACGATGTATGTATTAGAATCCGGGAAATTTTCTTCAAAAATATTTCCTTGAACTTTTTCGGGACTGATTCCTTTTTTGGGGTCGGAATAAACCGTGAATTTACGTCCTACTCGGTCGCGACTGAAGAGATAAAAATCGACTTCATTACAAATTGTTTTACCTCCGCGCACCCGAAAAAGATTCTTCAAGTCTCCTTCTAGCATTTCCGGTAAAGCTTCCCACCGCGTTTTGGTCTTTCCCTTATCCGTCCGATCCATTGTGGCACTGCGATCGATCAAAATATAGACTTTTCGATTCAACATAGTCTTTTCGATATCCTCCTCTTGAGTAGTGAGTGACTGCTGAACTTCATTTGACCACTTACGGTCGAAAATCTGCTTATAAATTAGATTGGCAACATCAAGATATTGCCCTTTCCGACTGACCAAGCCCGATATAACTAGATTAATACATTCGGGGCGATTTGGCTCGAATTTAATAGGTTTGCTGCTGCGCCAAATCCTATCGTACAGCTTCAGCGCTTTTATTCGTTCTGTCTTATCCGTGTAGCCTTGGGTAAACCATCGTTCCACTTCCGAGAAATGACTTTGACGCTGCGAGTCTTTACTGCGCCAGTTACGAATAATTCTTTCTCGAACGAATTTTTCGATTGCTTCTTCGACATTCTCCGACGTTAAATTCTCGATTTTTTCTCGAGCCACAGTGGAACAGAGCAGTTGGCTTAAAAAGGGATTTCCCCCCGTCCATCGAAGAATTTCTTTTAGCACTTTATCGGGTTCTTCAGTTACACCGCTCAATCCGGCTAGTAATGGCTCTGTGTTTTTTGTGAAATTTTCCAGCTCGATGGCTTTTGCAATATTAAAAGCACCTTGAGTCAGTAGGTCGTAGGGTTTAACGACTCCTAATAAGACAAACTTCAACGGCTGATGCAGCCCGCCTTCACCTTCAGCTTTTTTGAAAATAGCATCTTCGCTCGTTACAGAACTTTCATCTGCCCAGCCTCGAAGCAGAGCTAAAAAACTATTGCTCAGCCCCCAATGCAATGATTTTTGCACTTCATCAATAAAAATTATAACTCTCTTTGGATAAACTTGGGGTAAAATCCAATCCTGTAAAAACTCCTTGAATTTAATACCCGGTGATATATCAAAGTTTTTCCAAAAATCATTAAGTTCCTCTTTAAGCTTGTGTTTTTTATCCGAGGGTAGTTGTCCGCATAATACATGAAGAATATTTTTGTAAAATCTATCCTCCGAAATTTGGTCATCAAAGCCACTCTGAAGATCGATGAAAATGCAAAGTATCCCTTCTTGATCCAAGCGATGAGATACGCGAACTCTCAAGCTAGACTTTCCCATTTGACGAGCAGCTAAAATATAACTCACAAATTCTCGGGGATTCTCAGAGAGAGCAAAATTATAGAGATCCCCATCCGCTTGACGCTCGACATAACTCGGCGCATCAATGGGTAATGCGCCTCCTTGAATTTGGTAATAAGAAGACTGTCCGCTAATCGTCACGATCCACTTCCAAATGTTTTTTAAAATATTCTTGATAAAGCTTAAAACGAACACGCAATTCGTCTCCCTCAATTTTGATCAATCCTGCTTTTTCCAGTTGAAAGCGTCCAAACTCATCTCGCCACTCTTCATGGCGTAATGTTTTTAAGAAATCTTGTGCTAGAGCTGAATTGTTAGAGTTTCGTAATAACTGTAAATTTTTGAGTAGATAGTCATCAAAGCTTCTATTTTTTTCGGCAATTACATCTACGAACAATGTATCTATTTTGTCGTTTTTTTTCCGATTTGATGCCACTCGGTAGAGCGTTCGGTTAATCAGTTCTGGGTGTCCGCCCACCCATTCCATAGCTTGCGAAACAGTAACCTCATCCCATTTCAAGCCATATTGATTGGCTTGAAAGCGAACTTGCTCCGGGCTAAATTCTGGGAGTTCGAGAACAATTCCCACATTTTGAAGGGGCGAACCAATGGGGTTTTGATAATTAGCGTAGGGTTCGGTGGAATAAGCCATGACGATATGAGGCCAAACAATTGGGGCGGCGCTAACCTGCTTCATCTTGTTTTCGTACCAGGAGCGCAAAAACTCGCTAAACTTAGCATAACTGGACTCGTGTTCGAGAACAGCATCAATTCCATCAATAATTAAAGTTTTAGCTTGTGGAATTTGGCTAAACACATACTCTTCAAGATAGTCCGTGCAGTTAGTACCAGGGATCAGCGCGTCATCCCATTTTGACTTCAACGGCGGCGGTTCTTTGTCCAAGATAGGGCGAAAAGCTCGCGTAATTAGGTAAGTGAAACGATAGAGCAGCGTGTTAAAGTCTTCCAAACCCCTTTGGTCAAACTCAGAGCCGCTGAGGTTGACAATCGCCACGAAATGATTGAGTTCCTGTTCGAGATATTGTCGCAGTCGAACTAATAGGCTCGATTTCCCCATTCCTTTTGATCCTTTAACGCGGACGAAAATCGAAGATTTGTCTTGATGCTGGCTAAATAAGAGGTGTAGTTTTTCGTCTGCGCTGCGTCTGACATAGTAAGGTGAATCTAGCGACAAACAACCCCTCAGAGGATAAGGCGGCGGCTCTGGCGGCGGCAGTTTATCTTGGGGGACGTACTCGGTTTTACCGTCTTGGGTCAGATTAGAGGCGTACCGAGCGAACAAATCGAGCAATTGGCGGCGAGGATTTGACTCACCAGTGTAGTTACGTGCAAGGTTGAAGTCGTTGTAGAGATTTGAGATATGCTTGCGAACGGTTCCTTTGTGAAGACCCGTATTGTCAGCAATATCTGGATCTGATTCTCCTGCCATTATCCGCCGTAGAACCTCATCTCGGCGAGGGGCTTTTTTCGAGATGTATTCTATTTTTGCTTTGAGTTGTTGGTAAGTGGTCATATTCGTTATGATAACCTAATTTTGGATTTTTGGTAAGGCTTGAACCAGTTGCGTAGTCTAATAATTATTTGCGTAGCTTATCGATAATTTGCTTACTTAATTTATAAAAATGACCGCTTAATTATCGCAATTTTGCTACTTTCGCTGTTAGCTGTGAGGGTCTACTATGAAGTTTCCTTACAAACCTCGCAGAGGGAAAGCGCAATGCGAAGACCTGACATTTCTCGACACAACGGATATCAAACGACTCGCTTAAACAACTCAACTGCCAGTGCTGACAAGCAGCCAGATATCCCTCTATGGCGATCGCCAATCGTCGCGATCGCTAGCTTAGCTGGAATAGGTATTCTCATAGCAATTACCTTTATTGAGTTGACAGCACAACCGGTAATCAGCGTCCAAGCCAATGATGTTTCCGATTCAGCACGAGCTCATTCTAACCTGAGCAAAAATGCCTGTAAAGCTCGTAATAGTCAGTTAAAACCAAGAGATGTACAAATTGATATTATTTATGCCGACGATTCCGAATTACGTAGGGATGCTGAAGTTAACAACACATTATTGTTGATGCGTCAATGCAGTAATTTATTCGACGAGAATGACCAACAACCCGATACCGGTATTCGTAAACTTCCGGGAACATCTTTAGAGTCAGCGCTAGACAACATCGATACTCAAATCTCATCTAAACGCACTGAAGGAATTAACTTCCCCGCTGTTATTGTTATAACTCTTCATGAAAATGAACCCGTACCGGGACAACCAATTCCTGATATCGAGCGCATCAAGGACAAAATTTCCAACCTAACTCGGAATAATCAGGGAATTCTTGTTATTAGCGGACCCATAGGTCAACTACAAAAAGAGCTAAGAAAGGCACTGACAGATAATCCTAAAGCTCGTATTTGCCCTTTTAGTGACATCAAAAGCTGCACACAACGAGCGTTTACAGAAGGTCGCCGCTTGCATATCGAATAAACATGCGCACTCAAAACAAGACAGTTTACACTTGCTGAACTTATGCTGTAGTTGACTTGTTCAGTCAAAAAACGAAGGAAATAACTAAATCAAAGGAGAAAAAATATGTCAGATAACCAATTTGATAACGAACGAAATTTTTATGTTAACGATCCCTGGCAGTACGCTGCAAAGTGGATGATGTTGACATTGACTGCACTGTTGCAATTGTCGGACAATACCCTTTCTAAAATGAGTCAAGCAATTCAAGACTATGCTGAATCAGAACTTGCTCGTACTCGCATTCATGAAATAATGCCCGTTGCGAATCGCCGCCATACTCGTTCTACTCGAGTTGCCACCAAAATTGGCGTTGTTATAGTTGGTGCTGTTACTTTTAGTTCAGGGATGCGAATTTTTACTGCTAGCTGGGGCAGATTGTCTCTCCCGGCTGCTTTGTTAGGTGGTTTCGCTGCTAGTCTTTGTGTGGACTTTCTAGCGACTCATGCTCTATTTAGTTTAATACGGCGACTGAGTACCGAGAAATTATTAAAAAACTTAGACAGTCAAAAACAAGTAGCCGTAGCTCCAGAAGGTCAGGACAAAACGAATAAATTGGTAATTCTCTTCTACGATCGACAGATCGCCCTAGTCAAACAAATTGAGGGAAGCAATTTAATGCGTCAAATCCCGGTCAATGCTATTTTTGCCTGCATTTTTAGTTTTCTTGAGTTCAGAATTGCTTCGTGGATAGTTAACCAGATCGAGATTTTTGAAGGTTTTCCTGTTTTCTTAGTCTGGATTGCGTCTCTTTTACCTGTTATCGTGACTTGGGCAGCGAGTGCTTTTCAAGCCGCTGTCTTTGACTTACCGGAATATTACGGCGATCTGATTCCACAATATGAGCCTTTCTTGATGGAAATAAACAGTCCTCAAATGGCTGACTTTTGGGAGAAAAAATCTTTTGGATGGGGTTGTTTAGACGCAGAGATTCAGTTTATCCTTGATGGAGACCCTAGCGGCGAACTGAAAAACGTAGCAATGGCTCGGGCTAAATACAAGATCGAATATTTCCAAAAGAAAATTGAACGATTAGAGCGAGAACGCGCAAAAAAAATATCCCAACGTTGGGAAGCTTTCAAAGACGAGCGCGATGGTTTACGACAAGAGGCTGCAACAGCGATACCATCTGTGAAAAAGAAAAACTTGTCGCCTCAGCAATTGAGACAGGAGCAAGAAAGAATCAAAAAACAACGGCAAGCAAAAGCAGAGGAGGAGATATTAAAGCGCGAACGTCGCTCTCAGGAAGATATAGCTGCTATCGATGTTGACTATCAAGACGAAATCCAGCGGCAGCAACGAAATCTCGACCGCGCAGAAGCGGATTATCAAGCTGCTCGTGAGAATTGGAAGCGCGAAGATTTTGAAAAATGGGCGTAAGTCAAGTTTTCGTTGCATTTCTTAACCCAGCTCCAACTTTCACAGAGCGAT
>JAXHVQ010000060.1:0-33758 GCA_034189065.1 Cyanobacteriota bacterium | reverse complement strand
CCCGCTCCCCCGCTCCCCTAATCTCTAGTTGGAAACTTGGCTGTGAGGCAAAAATCTGAGAACGTAGAAGGGAAACAATCTAGCCAGCGCGCGCAATAGGAAACATGGATATCAAAGATGGTTTCGTCGGAGCAGTGGGCAATACGCCTTTAATTCGGTTAAATAGCTTTAGCCAACAAACCGGTTGCGAAATCTTGGGGAAGGCTGAATTTTTGAACCCCGGCGGTTCGGTCAAGGATCGCGCGGCCCTGTACATTATCGAAGATGCGGAAAAAAAAGGCCTGCTTCGACCGGGTGGAACGGTGGTGGAAGGGACGGCAGGCAACACGGGCATTGGTTTGGCGCATATTTGTAATGCCAAGGGCTATAAGTGTCTTATTATTATTCCCGAAACTCAATCGCTAGAGAAGATCGAGTTATTGAGAACGCTGGGTGCGGAAGTACGAACGGTTCCTGCGGTGCCTTACAAGGATCCCAATAATTATGTCAAGCTTTCTGGTCGCATTGCAGCAGAACTGGACAATGGGATTTGGGCCAATCAGTTTGACAATTTGGCTAATAGACTCGCTCATTATGAGACGACGGGGCCGGAAATTTGGGAACAAACCGAGGGAACGGTGGATGCTTGGGTGGCGGCGACGGGAACGGGAGGAACTTATGCGGGCGTATCTTTGTTCTTGAAGGAGAAAAATTCTGCGGTTCGGTGCGTTGTTGCGGATCCGATGGGCAGCGGTTTGTACAGTTATGTTAAAACCGGCGAAATTCAACCCGAAGGAAGTTCGATTACCGAAGGCATTGGTAATAGTCGCATTACAGCGAATATGGAAGATGTCCCCATTGACGATGCAATTCAGGTTGACGATCGCGAGTGTTTGCGCGTTGTGTATCAGTTAATGCGCGAAGATGGTTTATTTATGGGGGGTTCTGTGGGGATTAATGTGGGGGCTGCGTGCGCGATCGCGCGGGAGTTGGGTCCCGGCCATACCATTGTCACCGTCCTGTGCGATGGCGGTTCGCGCTATCAGTCGAAACTGTTCAATCGGGAATGGTTGACCCAGAAGGGACTTTTGCCCGAGGGGGTATAGGCTACCCTTGGAGACCTTAACAGGCAGCCTCTCACACCCGTTATATCAAACCTCCTTCTCGAGTGGAAGCGGCCGATCGTCAGCAGAACCCTCGCGTCGCAAGTCTTAGGCATTACCTTGACAGAGAGCCTAGTCAGGATGTCAAACTTGCTTATGAGACCTTACGGGAATGCGAAATTAATATGCGAATTTTATTTGTTGCCGCCGAAGCTGCACCCATTGCAAAAGTCGGCGGAATGGGAGATGTTGTTGGTTCTCTCCCCCAAGTCTTGCGGAAAATGGGACACGATGTACGCATCTTTATGCCCTACTACGGCTTTCTCGCCGACAAAATGGACATCCCCGAGGAACCGGTTTGGCGGGGAGAAGCAATGTTTCAGAAATTCGCAGTTTACAAAGCCGAACTACCGGGAACTGACGTACCGCTTTATCTGTTCGGACATCCTTCTTTTAATCCCCGACGTATTTATTTCGGCGATGATGAAGATTGGCGCTTCACTTTTTTCTCGAATGGGGCGGCGGAATTTGCGTGGAATTACTGGAAACCCCAGTTGATTCACTGCCACGACTGGCATACGGGCATGATTCCTGTTTGGATGCACCAAACCTCCGATATTGGCACGGTCTTTACGATTCATAACTTAGCTTATCAAGGTCCTTGGCGCTGGCGTTTGGAACAGATGACGTGGTGTCCTTGGTATATGCAAGGTCATAATGTGATGGCTGCTGCCGTGCAGTTTGCCGATCGCGTCAACACGGTTTCTCCGACCTACGCTCAACAAATTCAAACCGCAGCTTATGGTGAAGACCTTGAAGGTCTCCTCTCTTTTATTAGCGATAAAATGGGGGGAATTGTTAATGGAATTGATGTGGAAAGCTACAATCCCGAAAACGATCGCTATATTTCCCAAAACTTCACCGTAGAAACCCTCGAAAAGCGCGTTGCCAATAAAATTTCGATTCAAGAAGAAGTAGGTTTAGAGGTCAATAAAAAAACCTTTTTGCTGGGCATTGTAACGCGCTTGGTCGAACAAAAAGGCATTGATTTATTAATCCAAATCCTCGATCGCTTCCTCGCCTACACCGACTCCCAATTTATTTTACTGGGAACCGGCGATCGCTACTACGAAACCCAGATGTGGGAGATGGCTTCGCGCTATAGCGGTCGAATGTCGGTGCAACTGTTGTACAACGATGCCCTTTCGCGCCGCATCTACGCCGGATGCGATGCCTTCCTCATGCCGTCGCGCTTTGAACCCTGCGGCATCAGTCAAATGCTGGCAATGCGCTACGGCTGCGTTCCCATTGTCCGACGCACGGGCGGTTTGGTCGATACTGTATCTTACCACGACCCGGTTAAAAATACGGGAACGGGATACTGTTTCGATCGCTACGAACCTCTCGATTTTTACACCTGCATCGTCAAAGCGTCGGAAGGGTTTCGCCATAAAGACCAGTGGAAAGCCTTGCAACAACGGGGAATGCAGCAAGATTTTAGCTGGGAAAAATCGGCTGTTAAATATATCAAACTGTATCGAGATATTCTAGGCTTGCCTGCAGAAGAGGAGAAAAATTCGCCAGCCGAGTCTTGAGGAAAGGTTGGTTTCTAGGTCACAATTAAGCTATATCGACAATAATCTCACTTGAGAAAAGACGACACAATGGATGCAATGGAATTTTTCCAGCGTAGTGCTGGACGGTGGCGATCGCAACGCACGACCCACCATCTCCCCTTTCGCCGCGCAGAAAATGGCGGTTCTGATATTCAGGTGGAGGCTTTGGCTGCTGACGATCCCAAGGTTGTGGAAATCTGCGAAATGCACTCAGTGGATCCCAGCCTTGCGGTGGGGGGTGCATTTGTCACTTGGGACGGCGCAATGGCTTGGGATAAGGAGGGAGAAGATCATGCGGGTTCGACGGTGTTTTCCCTCGTTCCCGACCCCGATAACCCGAAAATGGGCAAATTGTTGCGAGAACGGGGGTATGCTGAAATTGTCCCCGTCGCCGGTCGCTACGAAATTGACGATGAGGAGGGTTTGAATTTAGTGACTGAGTATGAAACCATGAGCATTATCGAGCGCTTTTGGTTTGCGAATCCGGATTTGCGCTTGCGTAGCAGTACGGTTAAGCGGTTTGGCGGTTTTAGTACGGCGACCTTTTGCATCGAGGCGCGCGTGGATGGGGAGGTGACTTTACCCGATGCGATCGCTAATTCTCAAGCTGCCGAACCGTCTTCGGTGGCGATCGCGGGGTGGTAAGCTTTTTACTCTCTTCAATAAAGTTAAGAAACCGAGTTGTTAAAATGTTAAACAACTGGTTTCTTATTACTTGAAATGACAGCGCCTAGAATGAAATACAAACCCAATACAAAAGACACTGTATGACCCTTAAACAACAACTACTGCAAGCAATCGAAACCTTACCCAGTACAAAGCTTGCCGAAGCTCTTAGCTTCATAAAATCGCTCTCAACCCAACCTTCAAGCTCGACGGCTAAATCCTTCCTTGCCCACCTTCAGACAATTGGAACTTGGTCGGGCGACGATTTTCAAGAATGTTTCCAAGCCGTCCAAAACTCGCGCACAGAGGCACAATTTGAATATGACTCCAATCCTTTCGAGTAATGTTTCTCCTAGACACTAATCATTGTAGCTATGCGATACTGGGCAATACTCAAGTCATAAATCGGCTCGCAAGCCTTGGGAACGAAACAATCGTAACCTGTACTATTGTCAAGGGAGAACTGATTGATATGGCAGCGCGATCGCAACAGCGACAGGCTAATCTTGCCCTAGTTCAACGCTTCCTAGCTGGGCTATACATCTACCCAATTGACGAAACCACGGCAGAAGTTTACGGTAATCTTAAAGCCGCAGTCTTCGCTCGCTATGCTCCACGAGATAAAGCCCAACGTCGTAGGACAAATATCGCTCAATTGGGCATCGGAGAAAACGACCTGTGGATTGCTGCTGTTGCACTCCAACATCAACTCATCTTGGCGACAAGCGACCGAGATTTCCAGCGCATTCAAGCGGTGCGGCAATTCGCTTTGGAATCCTGGCTTTAAGAAGGGGGAGATATGCCCCCATTTTGTAAATAAATATAAATAAATATTAATTTAAGTAAACTTAATAAATTGAGAGCGATCGCTTGTCGCCGTCACAGAGAGGAAGCCTACCAGTGAGAGCAATTCCACACGCACGCTCAACCCCAAATTAGGAAGCGATCGCGTAAACAATTAATAAATCCCCTCAACATTGGAACCGCACTCCCGTATGATAAAGATTAAACTTTTTAAGAATTCGTAAAATAATGGAGGTTTTGAGTTGGCTATCCCTCTCCTAAACTATGCTCCCAGTTGCCCCAATACGCGCGTCGAAGGGTACGACGCTCGGGGCGACGACCAGCCTAGAGTCTACACCACCGAGAACCTGCTGTCTCCGTCCGATATGGACACCCTAATTGAAGCAGCCTATCGGCAAATCTTCTTCTACGCCTTCAAGTGGGATCGCGAACCCTTCCTCGAATCCCAACTGCGCAACGGGCAAATCACCGTGCGGGACTTCATTCGCGGACTGTTGCTGTCAAAAACCTACTACAACAGCTTCTACGAAAAGAACAGCAACTACCGTTTCGTCGAACAATGCGTGCAGCGCGTCCTCGGACGCGACGTTTACAACGAACGGGAAAAAATTGCTTGGTCGATTGTGGTTGCCAGTAAAGGCATTCAAGGCTTCGTTGACAAACTGCTCGACAGCGACGAGTATCTGGAAAACTTTGGCTACGACACCGTTCCCTTCCAACGGCGGCGGGTTTTGGCAAGTCGCGACGAAGGCGAAAGGCCGTTCAATATCAAATCCCCGCGCTACGACGGATACTACCGTCGCGTCCTCGGCTTCCCGCAAATCGTTTGGCAAAACGAAGTGCGTCGCTTTGTTCCCCAAGAGAAGAAAGCCAAAGCTGGAGATCCGTCGGCTTACGTCGATATGGCGCGCGGCATCGGCAGCGCCAAAGGGTCAACAACCCCTCGGGTATCGGCGATGAATATTAGCCTCGACTCCGTGCCTTATCGCAAGTAGGGTTTTAGGCTAAAAGAAGCGAACTTTTAGTCGGTGAGTGAGGAGGGAGTTACTCGCTGGCGCGGGATAATTCGGTTGCGCGCCGAGTTAGCTTGTGTCAGAGGTAACTCCCTAAATAGTAAGAGGAATTAAAAATTAAAAATTAAAAATTAAAAACAATTCCTCGTTTAAATGAATTAAGAGATATCGTTAAGAACATCACAATCTAATCTCAGCAGGAAAAACTCATGATAACTTGGTATCAAGAAGTTCTTAAAAAATATGCCGTTTTCAGCGGAAGAGCGGGACGCAGAGAATATTGGTATTTTTTTCTATGTAACCTCCTCATCTCTTTTGGGCTCGCAGTAATCGATGGCATACTGAATTCATTAGTTCAAGGCATCGGAGTTTTGGGCGTTATTTACTCCCTAGCCGTTTTTGTTCCTAGCTTAGCAGTCGCCGTCAGGAGACTCCACGATACAGGACGCAGTGGATGGTTCCTTTTGTTGGGATTGATTCCCCTTATTGGTGCGATTATTGTAATAGTCTTTCTAGCTTCTAAAGGCGACCCCGATACGAATAAATACGGTTCGAGAGTTGACAAATCAGTTTAACGATTGGGCTAATCCTCGTTTGAATTGGGAATTCATTTCTGCCAGGAGTGCAAGAGTGCTTTTTACCTCAAAATCCCGAATAGGGATGCGCTGCCCTTAACATTCGATTGAGAGCGTGTATTTGTTCGGAGGTTCCCATGCAAATGAGTAAATCTCCCTCCGTTAAACGGGTATCGCCTGCCGGTCCGCCAATGAGGGTGCCGTCCGCGCGACGAATGGCGAGAACTAATGCGCCGGTTTGCGATCGCAACATCGCCTCGCGCAAGGTTTGACCGACACAAGGACAATTTCGAGAATCGAGAACGAATTCATCGAGAAATAAAGAGCGATTGACCCCCGTAATAATCCCATCAACAAAATCCATGACGCGGGGTCGAATTGCCGCCGCTGCCAGCCGCCGTCCGCCGGTGACGTAAGGGGAAACCACTGCATCTGCCCCAGCCCGCTTGAGTTTTTGGATGGCTTCCTCAGTAGAAGCACGAGCGATCGCGCGCAGTTGGGGATTCAGTGTTTTCGCTGAGAGAATGATGTAAAGATTCTCCGCATCCGAAGGTAAAGCCGCCACCAAACAAGCCGCGCGCTCGATTCCCGCCGCCAACAGACTATCATCGTGAGTCGCATCGCCCTGAAACACCGTAAAGCCGTGCTGTTGCGCCGCTTCCACATTATCCGGTTGCGCCTCAATCACCACAAACGGAACGCCCTCCGCCTCAAACTCAAAAGCGATGTGACAGCCCATGCGACCGTAGCCGCAGAGAATATAATGTTCCTTCAACTGTTCGATAGCCCGTCTCCGCTGCCGTCGTCGAATACCTTCTTGAAAATAGCCTTGGATGAGGGCTTCTGTAAAGCGGTTGGCGATATAACCAATTCCCACCACTCCCATCGCAATCAGCCAAATGGTAAACAGGCGCGAACGGTCTCCCAAGGGATGAACCTCAGAAAACCCCACTGTCGAAAGGGTAATCATGGTCATATAAGCCGCTTCCGCCCACGACCAGCCCTCCACTAAGCTGTACCATAGGGTTCCCGTCAAAAAAATTCCCGCCAATCCCAACATCCCGGCATACAGTTGTTTGCGCAAGCGTTGAGAATTTTGCTCAAAGGTGTCCATCGAAAAGTTAGCCCTCACTCGCCCGACAAAGAGGTGAGTATAGCTGAAATTTAACCCGACCTGCTGCGAGAAGGTTGGTCGAGTCAGTGTCCGAAGGGGCGCGCTTCTGTCGTCCCGATACGCGCTGCGCTTCTGTCGTGCCTCGAGCGCTACGCGATCGCCATTTTGCTAAACTTAAAGGTAAAGTCCCCAATAGTTCCCTTGTAAGAGTCTTCCGACCCCATTGACTTCGACTCCTTGCAAGACGACCTTCTACCCCACTTCACCTTTCAAGGTTTATTATCGAAGGAGATGGTTCACTGCCTCAACCCCGCTTGTCCCTCCCCAGCCAACCCAAGCAACCCTCGCTTTTGCCAGAGTTGTGGAGTCGAACTCAATCATCCCCACCTATTTCGCAACCGCTACTGCGTCGTAAAAGTCTTAGGTCAAGGAGCCTTCGGAAGAACCTATCAAGCACAAGACATTGAATGTCTCCACCGTCCCTGCGTCATTAAAAAGTTTATCGCTCGAGGCGAAGCAACCGTTCTCCAAAAATCCAAGGCACTGTTCGCACAAGAGGCGCAACGGCTATATGAGTTAGACCATCCCCAAATTCCCCGATTGTATGCCTACTTCGAGCAAGATGATTCGATGTATTTGGTACAGCAATTTATTGAAGGGGAAAACTTGCTAACCGAATGTGCCAAACAAGGGCGATTTAGCCAACAGAAAATTCGGAAACTTTTACAAAGCTTATTGCCCGTACTTCAGTACATTCACGATAGGGGCGTACTGCACCGAGATATAAAACCCGAAAATATCATGCGACGCTCCCTTTCTCCTCCCTCAACGCGCCCTCCCTCGTCCCTAACAGTTCCCCCAGTCGAAGGCGATGAAAATCCCGACCTTCCTGAGTTTGGACAATTAAAAGACACGCTGCCCCTTTCCGAGTCGGTAAAGACAGAGAACACTTCGCCACTGACTTCGCCTCCCGTTGGGGAAGAACTGGTTCTCATCGACTTTGGCGGCGCAAAACAGGTTACGGGAACGGTTCAAGGGTCGCTAGGAACCGCCGTATACACTCCAGGCTATGCCGCCTTTGAACAACTCTACGGACAGCATCAGAAGGCGAGCGACCTTTACAGTTTAGCGGCAACTTGCGTGCGATTGCTGACGCGGTGCTTCCCCCATCAAGACGCTTGCGGCAATATTCGCGACGAGATTTACGATTCGGGAGCGGGGTGTTGGAGATGGCGGGAATATTCCCAGCAACATGAAATCCCCGTAGGCGAGGATTTGGGACAAATTTTAGATAAATTACTCGAACCCTTTGCCCAAAAACGCTATCAGTCGGCGGAGGAGGTTTTAGCCGCACTCAATACAGCGCAATCCTCAACTGTTTCTAACCGAGATTTGCCCAAACAACCTCGCTCTGCTGCCGCGACGCGCTTATGGAGAAACCCTGGGTCTTCTCAACTTTCGCGCGCTGCTTTCCTGAAGTGGGCGGGTTTTACAAGCATGGGAGCAGCAATGGCAGTTATTGGAAGTTGGCTACCGTCGATGGTTAAGACCCTCCAGGAACCGGGCCTGTCTTCACCAGAACCCAGCCCATCTCCACCAAAACCCGGCTTGTCTCCACTACAATCCCCCACATCTTTCCCCCCAACTGAAAGCTTTGAGTTTGAAGAAGTAACCGCCAACGAAGAGGGCGAAATTGTTCAACGCCAGCCGCGTCAAGCTGAGTTTTTTAGGGAAGATTTGGGCAATGGGGTCAGTTTAGAAATGGTGCCAATTGAGGGAGGTTCGTTTTGGATGGGGTCGCCAGAAACTGAAGAAGGGAGGAGTAGCCGCGAAGGTCCGCGACACGAGGTTAATGTTCGGTCTTTTTTTATGGGTCAATATCCAGTGACCCAAGGGCAATACCAAGCTGTTATGGGAGATAATCCTTCTAAGTTTAAAGGCAACGAGCGTCCAATTGAACAAATCTCTTGGAATAGCGCGGTGGAATTTTGCAAAAAACTGTCTAAGAAGACGGGACGACCTTATCGTCTTCCCAGCGAGGCGGAATGGGAATATGCCTGTCGCGCTGAAATGATAACCCCTTTTTATTTTGGCACAACAATTACGACAGATTTGGTCAATTATGATGGTAATTTTCCCTATCGTTCTGCACCCAAGGGAGTGTATCGCGCCCAAACAACCGATGTGGGAAGTTTTCCTCCCAATGGTTTTGGATTGTCCGATTTACACGGTAATGTTTGGGAATGGTGCGCTGACTATTGGCATGGGAATTATGAGGGAGCGCCTGACGATGGGACGGCGTGGCTAAACGGGGAAGCTCGGGCGAGTCGGGTGGTACGCGGGGGGTCGTGGTCTAATTCTTCGGAGGAGTGTCGTTCGGCTTCTCGTCTCGGACTCGGTCGCGATACTTTGGAAGGGGATATTGGATTTCGCGTGGTTGTTTCTGATACGAGGAGAGTTTAGTTATTCCTCTATTTTAAATTCTCCCATTCTCCTATTCTTCCCTTCTTCTATTCTCCCATTCTTCCCTCCTAATTCAATTTCCCTTCGACCCAACGACTCGCTGTTGACATTGCATAACAGAATGTCCAATAAATTAGACCGACAAACAGATACACTTCGCTAAACCGTCCGAGAAACACCGGATTTGCCAATATTGAGTTGCTAATTCCCAGTAATTCGACTAATCCGACGATCGCGAGCAGGGTGGTATCTTGGAATAAGCTAATAAATTGTCCGACAATGGCGGGAATGACGGCTTTTAAGGCTTGGGGCAAGACGATGAATCCCAGGGTCAAGGGCGTATTCAACCCCAATGCGCGCGCGGCTTCTCCTTGACCTCGGGGAACCGATTGCAATCCGCCTCGCACGTTTTCGGCGAGGTAGGCGGAACTAAATAAGGTTAAACCGACGATGGCGCGGACGACGCGATCGGGTCGAATATAATCGGGAAGGAATAGGGGTAGCATTACCTGTCCCATGAACAAGATGGTAATGAGGGGAATGCCGCGAAATAGTTCGATGTAAGCAACGGACAGCCAACGCACCACAGGCAGCGTACTGCGCCGCCCCAAGGCGAGTAAAACTCCGATGGGAAAACAGAGGACAATACTCACCACCGCCGCTAGCAGTGTCAGCAGTAACCCTTGCCATTCATTGGTTCCCACTTCTTCGAGACCCAAAAGTCCGCCGCCAATTAATTCTAAACCGACGAGGAAGATAAAAAACCAGCCCAGGGAAATCCACTGACCTAACGCTGGAAATTTGCGACCGATTTGTTGTCCGGTCCAAGCACTACCGACGCACAATCCAACCATCAGCAGCGCTAGGAAGCGATAGGGAAGTGGTGTGGGAATAAGGATACAAATGAGTGCGACAATAGCGATACCGATTAAGATATTGCGGCTAAACAGTTTGCTTCGGGTCGCTTGCCGCGCGATAACGCCCCAGGATAATCCCGAAAAGAGCGAAATGATGCCCAATAATGTCCACAGTCGCCAGTATTCGCTGTTTGGGTAGCGCCCGACCATAAAGAGTTGCAAGTTCCTGGGAATCACGTCCCATTGAGCTTCTGTTGTCGCCCACGCGATAGAGCCATAACCCACGTAGGCAACGAATGCGAAAATGACAATTGTGATAATGCTGTTGTACCAAGGACTGAAGAGATTCTTTTTGACCCAGTTGAGGGGGCTATCCTGCATTTGTGCCGGTGGTGCTAGGTCTGAAAGGGTCATAAGCTTGTCGATGGATTTCGGAATTTGGGGATAAGCTTTGAAAAAACTCTTTTTAGGGAAAGTTTGGCAGAAGTTTCTTCAATTTTGCTTGCTTTTTTTCCAGGGTCAAGATACACTTATTTCATAATGGGAATATTGACGTTTGCTGGCGATTAGGCATATCTCCATTATTATAAATACACTATCATGGGTACGTGCAAAAGGCAAGCCCCTAATTTAAAATTATTCGCGATCGCGAAACCCCTTTAATAATGAATAATGAATAATGAATAATTATCTTTCCTTAAGCTGTTGTGCATTTAAAGAGCGGAATTCACTTCTGCATAGCTGCCTAAAAAAGCAACTGTGCCGCTCTTTATCCGTTGGCGCGCATCCACCTTTAATCCGTTGTGGAATCCGTTGGCGGCACACGACCTGGACATCCGTTGACCACTGCCCTCTGCCTTTCGGAGAATTTGACGACACAGTTTAAAAGCCGAACAGCTTAGATATAAAATCGAGCATCTTTGGCTAGGGGGATTTGGCGATCGCGATCTTCATAGCCAATGCCAGTTTCTAGAAAGATTTGAGTGTTGATGCGAACCGCAACCGCAGCACCGGGAGTTTGAGATTGAGCGAGAAATTGTGCAATTACGTATCTAAGTTCCGGCTGTTGGTTCCCATTCACTAAACTATCTCATTAATTGTACTGACTTTTTCAAGGATTTTGTTAGATATTTTATAATTTACCGAGGCGAGACAGGGAGGGAAGAAGGAGCGATCGCGCGATCGAAAGCCGCCTTTGTTCGTTTTCTCGCCTTGACTTCCACAACTTCCCGATAAATGAGGCAGTATAGTAAGGTTAATGAGTTGTCGGTACGATCCGAGTATAGCACGGCTGTGAAACGTCTCAACCTTATGAATCTGCTTGCCGAGCGGTTAAATTCTGCGGAAAACAGAGAAATTTACCATAACCTAATTCAACCCTATCAGACTTGGTTGAGTTGGGTTATGGTTTTAATCGTAATTGACCTCATCGTATTGGTTCTTCCCACGCCACCCTGGTTAATTCTCCTCGAATTTCCCTTAAGCTTTCTCTTGTCCGTCAGCGTTACATTATTAGCCTTTAGACTTTTCTCAGAACTTTTCGATAACTATATTTTAGGTGCGGCGCTAGAAGACAAGGCAAAAATCAACACCGAACTCTTAACATTAGGTAAATTCCTAGCTAAATTTTCAATTGTTCTAATTATTGTTTTCTGTTTCGCCGAAGCTCATCGAGTCAATTTAATTGGCTTAGTTGCAAGTTTGGGAGTTGGGGGATTTGCGATCGCCTTTGCATCTCAAAAAGTAATCGAACAAATTCTTTGGAGTGTCGTTCTTTATATCGACCGTCCTTTCACCGTTGACGATTATATTCATTTACCCGATCGCATTTTGGGAAAAGTCGAATCCATTGGGTGGCGTTCTACTAAAATTCGCCTTTCTGGTAAAAATACGCTGGTCGTCGTTCCCAATAGCAATTTGGCGCAAATCAACATTGAAAACTTAAGCAGCGCGCGGCGAGTGATTTCAATGGTGACACTGACTTTTTTTAGAGCAATGTCAGACGAAGAAAAAGCATTTATTCAGCAGTTGCTATTAGAAAGCGCCAGCGATATTTTAGGGATAGACCGTCAACTTACGCAAGTCAACTTTCAAGACTTAGTAAGTTCGTCGGGTCAAAACTACGTTCAAGCACAAGTTATTTTCTTCATCTTAGGAGCAACAGATACATCAATGGAATTGCGTAAAGAATTGTTGACAATGGCTCGAGAAAATATTGTCCAACAGCTCCAAAACTATGAAATTAGTTTTGATGTTAAGGAGACAATTGTTGATGTGAGCCAACCCATGAATATCTGAATTGGATAATTTAATAGGCATTGAAACGGGATATTGCAATAACTTTAAAAGAAAAAGAATATATTTCCAGAGCTTAAGTTTACCATTTAAGGAGCGAACAGTTTATAATAATAGTGGTGACATTTCCAGCATTCCGAGGTAATGCCAATAGAGCGAGAAATTTTACAATATGTCTTGGAACTTATGGCAAGGTTAGGATTATTTATCCTTGTCGTTGTGGCTTCACCTTTTGTCGGGCGATTGCTTCTTCGATTCGTTCGGCGGATTTTCAGAGTGCTTGAGGTCTATGATGTTCTTAACCATAAAGGGACTTACGAAAAGTCAATTCGACATTTTGAAAATTCGTTATCCTTAACCGGCGCATCTCTTTTTATTGCAATTTTCCTGAATATACTCATTGAATACGAAGACCTTTATAACTTTTTAGGGGTTTTTGTTTATTCTGCGCTATCGGTTGGAATTGCTTGGTTTGCTTCAAAACTGACCCGCCAAATCATTCATCGATCTGTCATTAGCTTGGTGCATCGATGGTTTGGAAAAGTGAATGAAGTTGTGCTGATTTTTGAGACGCTAAGCTATGTATTGATCGCTCTATTAGCTGTTGTCATTTTCGCGATCGGACTCCGGGTGAATTTAGTTGCTCTTGCTGCTAGTGTAGGGATTAGCGGTGTCGCGATCGCGTTTGCGGCCCAACAAACGCTCGGACGACTTTTTGGGACCCTAGAACTTTATCTCGACCGTCCCTATATTTGCGGAGAGTATATTCGGGTAAATTTCAACCCCTATGCGGAAGATATTTACGGTCGGGTAGAATCCATTGGGTTGCGTTCGACCAAAATTCGGATCGTGGCTCAAAATACGATGATGATTGTTCCCAATTCGACAATGGCGGGAAAAAATATTGAAAATGTGAGCCGAGGAAAAAAGATTATGGCAATGCTTTGTTTGGATTTTTCCAAATCCTTAAGACCGGAAGAAAAAGCGCTCGTAACTCGGATTGTGGAACAGGAAAGCCGCTTTTTCTGGGGGTTTGACAAGGCGAGTACGCGGGTTCAATATGGAAAAGTAAACTCTAATTGTTCGACAACTCGAGCCCGCGCGTTCTTTTTTCTTACCGGTCCCAGCGACAACTCCCTCGAACTGCGCAAGCGACTGTTGGAGTTGGCAAACGATGCGATCGCCAAAAAGCTAGCAGTTCAAAACCTTAGATTCGTTGTTCCAGAACCCACCGTCTATATTGACTCGCCGATGTCCCTTTAGCTGCGCCGACTGCTGTTTTTCAGCCTTCAATTAAAGCGCTCGTCTCTTAGTTTCTATCCCTTCCCTTGTGCCTTTGAAGCGATTTCTATGTAGATAACATGAATACCCCCTTTCCCTCCGAATCCAACCCCGATAAAATAAATGCCCGGGACGCGGAAATTTCTCTCGAAATGCTCCAAGAGCAATGCTTCAACCTCAAAATTAGCGTTGAGGAACTCCAGCACAAAGTGGATCGCCTTCGAGGACTTCTTCAAACCCTTGTCATGGGTTTGGTTATTGCCGTGTTGCTCACAATTGGCATTTCGGGATGGTTTGCTTACCGTCTTCTCGTCCAAGAACAAATTGCACGACGCGCGGCAGAAAGGTCAACGGTAACTAATGCGGAAATGCTCGAACGAATTGAGGAAATGGAAGCTCAGTTACAGCGCCAGAAACAACAATTACAAACCTTTAAGAATGATGTACCCGATGAGTTAGAATTTTTAAGCGAAACTGTTCGAGCAAACCAGCAACAGTTGAAACTTTTACGCGATCGCGTCGAGTCAACCGATCCAGATGAAGATAGCACCAATTGAGATGCGTGAGGGAAATGTTTTACAAAATTTTACATCAAAGGCGGTTTAACAATCGCGCGATCGCCTTTTTCAGCATTTCATGTTCGATGGAAGAATTCACTAATGTGAGGGGCAAGCGAGGAATTACTCAAAGTTCGTGGTATCCGACCGCTGTTTACGTTCCATTTGGAGATACTATAGCCGATCCTGCAACATCAATTATTAATTATTAATTATTAATTATTAATTGATAAAATATCTTACCGTTCTTTCAACTGGACAGCGCGGTTGAGGCTATTCATCGCAATGGAAATTATCAGATTAATACTTAAATACGTCGCCATCACAATAAACATCACCTCCACAGGACGGCCGGTTTGATTGTAAGTTGTATTAGCGACGGAGTAAATATCCGCGTAGCCGATCGCGATCGCCAAACTAGAATTCTTCGCCAAATTCATATACTGACTATTGAGAGGCGGAATCATCACCCGCAATGCTTGAGGGAAAACCACGAGGCGCATCACAGAAGTCGCCGACAGTCCCAGTGCTTTTGCGGCTTCCCACTGACCCAGAGGCACCGATTGGATGCCCGCGCGCACAATTTCCGCGATATAGGCCCCCGTATAAACCACCAATCCCGTCACCAGGGCTGAAAATTCGATACTCAGCCGCAACCCGCCTTCAAAGAGACCGGGAGAGGATTCTTGGGGAACTTGCCAGCCCAAACCCACCAGAAGCAAGAGGAAGGCGATGGCAACAGCGCCCAACGCCATCAACTGCGGCTGACCCGACTGACCCCGTTCTACCATCAGTTTAGTCCGCCATTGCCATAAAACGACCGCCGCGATCGCCGCCGCCACCAAACTCCCCAACCCAACGCCAAACCTCCAACTCATCGCCGGCCAGGGCAAAAACACCCCCCGATTGCTCAAATACACGGAATTCAAAAATTCCAGCCGGTCTTCCGGACTCGGAAATCGCGTAAATACCGCGCGATACCAAAAATACAACTGCAAAAGCAGCGGCGTGTTGCGGATAACCTCCACATACAAAACGCTTCCCTTGCGCAATAGCCAATTCTCCGAAAAACTCGCAACCCCAGCCGCAACTCCCAACACCGTCGTCAAAACAATGCCAACAATCATCACCCGCAGGGAATTCAGTAACCCCGCCAGCAAAACGCGGGCGTAAGAATCTCGAGCGGGGTCATAGGGAATTAAGCTTTCTTGAATCGCAAAAGAAGCCTGACTGTTGAGAAACCCAAAGCCCAACTCCACCCCTTTATTGCGAACATTAACTGTCAGGTTATACCACAATAGCCAAAGAACCGAAAGAGTCCCAAGAATGGCTACAATTTGAAACGTCGCCTGCCAAAAGCGTTGGTCGCGCCACAGGGGTGTTTTTTGTTCGGGATTTGTTGTCATCTTAAGTAAAGAAGGCAGGAGGCAGGAGGCAGAAGGCAGAAGGCAGAAGGCAGAAGGCAAGAGGCAGAAGGCAAGAGGCAGAAGAAATTGTAAGTTTTAGCGGAAAGCTATGCTTTCGGCTTTGATTTTACATTGAGCGAAACAGCAATTCAACGGAATGGCGGCGCGTACATTAACCCTCCCTTGGTCCACAATTCGTTTTGCCCCCTGGGTAATTTAAAAATCGAAGTTTCCCCTAAGTTTCGTTCGTAAATTTCGCCATAATTGCCCACCGCTTCAATGGCTTTGACCATAAAATCATTGGACAGTCCCAAACCTTCGCCCAAATCTCCCTCGCCGCCCAAGAACCGCTTGACTGTGGGGTCGTCACTTGCCGCCATTTGTCCAACATTGCCTTGAGTGATGCCTAATTCTTCGGCTTCGATTAACCCGTAGGTCGTCCATTTCACCACATCGAACCAAGTCGAGTCATTATTAATTGTCACCGGACCCAAGGGTTCCTTTGACATTGTGACATCGAGTAAAATATGCTGGTCTGAGTTGGGAAGAGTGCTGCGACGGGCGATTAACTGCGACTTATCCGAGGTCATGCCCTGACAGCGGTCTTGGGCGTAGGCAGCGTAGGCGGGGTCGGCTTGTTGAAAGGTGACGATTTCGGCCTCTACGCCTGCTTTGCGCAGGTTATCGGTGAGGTTGAGTTCGGTCGTCGTCCCCGCCTCAACGCAAATGGCTTTCCCTTGTAAGTCCTTCAGCGTTGCGATACCGCTATCTTGACGCACCATCATCCCTTGGCCGTCGTAAAAGGTGGTGGGCGCGAATTCGAGTCCGGCGGAGGTGTCGCGACTCAGGGTCCAGGTGGTGTTGCGACTGAGCATATCGACTTCTCCCCCTGATAAGGCGGTAAAGCGTTCGGTGGAGTCGAGGTTGCGATATTCGACTTTTTCGGGGTCGCCTAAGACGGCTGCGGCTACGGCTTTACAAATGTCTACATCGAGGCCGGAGTATTCCCCGCTTTCTTCAACGAAGCTGAATCCCGGAATGTTGCCGTCCACGCCGCAAATTAATTCTCCGCGTTCTTTGATAATATCGAGGCGGCTTTTTCCGACCGTGGATGCTGCTGTTTCTCCGCCTCCTCCTGGGGTTGTGGAACCGGTTGTATCGGTCGCACACGAGGTCAGAGGGGCTACGAGCAGCGGGGTAGCCATCAGCAGGGAACCCCATTTGAGCATTGATTTCACGTCAGTATGTTTTGAGAGTGGCTTATTTATAGCACTTTATTATACTGAGCTGTTTGGGTACCGCAAGGAAGTGTCAACTGTTACAATTTCTTTGGTTCGACGTTGCTTGCTGAGGGCGAGCCAATTGGGATTGCCGATTTTGGGCTAGCGCTGGGCTGCTAAGTCTCGAATGAGTGAGGTTTTGGAGCGGATGTATGCACCCAGGAGTTCGGTTTCTCCTGCTTCTAGCGATCGCCGTTGACTCATTTGCCTTAACAACCATTCGACTAAGCTCGGATCGTCTTTACTCAATAGTAAAGGTGCTTGCGTATTTTCAACTAAATACCAGAGCTGTCGTAACATTCCTGGAGTCATAGTGTTTGATAACTGGTAAACAATACGGTAACAAGAGACAAGTGTTTCCCCAGACATTTTTTAAGTTCTGGGGAAATCTTAATTATCGCTTAAGAATTTTCTCTTTCCTTTTTACCATAGCAAGTTTGGGGCGATCGCATCAGCTAATACAGAAGATGAAACATTTTTTAAGAAACGCCGCGCAGTTTTCGGGTATTCTCGACTAAGCTTTCGGCGAAGCGATCGAAGCGTTGGGAGAGTTTCTCGTCGAGGAGTTTTCCTTCGGGACTGAAGGCTTTCCAGGACTGTCCGATGGCGATTTGCTCGGGTATTGTCCAAGCGTGAACCCATCTAAGGATGGTTCGCAAATCGTTGAGGGCGTTATTGTTGGACTGTCCGCCCAAAACGCTGATTGCTCCGGCGACTTTCCCATCGAGATGGTCGAAACTCATTAAATCGAGGGCATTTTTTAGGATACCACTAACGCTGCCATGATATTCGGGCGTGACGAGAATCAGGCCGTCGGCTTCGGTGAAGGCTTGGCGCAACCGTTGTACGTCGGGAGAGTTGGGATAGTCGTCGCCGCCGTCGCAAAAGGGAAGGTTGAGAGTACGAATGTCGAGAACGTTGACTTCTGCGCCGAGGGCCTCGACTCGGCTGGCGGCTTGTTCGAGGGCGAGGCTGCTGGTGGAGTTGGGACGCAAGCTGCCGCTGATTCCTACGATTTTGACCACGATGTTGGCTCCTTTACTAACTCGAAGTCGTTATGACTTTGTATTAGATTCAAGATAGCGGAAAAATCCCTCGAGTGTCAAGAGTGGTTTGGAGGGGGAAAGTTGGGGAGGCGCGATCGCGCGACATTGCCCTATGTCAGTTACAATAAACCTTGAAGAGTCTAAGTCGTTTCGTTTTTGTCTGTATTCAGCGATACCGACTGGGAAGATTGTGCTAGCAGAACTAACTACCGTGAGTTGGTGAAAAGCATTCTCGAAGCTCGCTCGACTCGTTTCAAAGATGACGAAGTTGAAGTGCAACTCATCTTTGATGTCGAATATCTAACCGACTGCGATAAAGGGAGAATCCAGCTAGAAATGAATCATGGTTTTGTTCGATAACCTGAATTGTATCGTCCTGCAAAATATTGTCTATAAGAGTGATGGTTCGTTGACGCATTCGCGCTCCCGATCCAGAATAAAAGGTCAGCACTTCTGTGAGAACTTCTTCCGTAGTTACAATTTTGAACTGTCCCAAAGACTGACTAATACTGATAACTCTGTTATACCAGGTATCTCCTGGATTAATTAAAGCAACCCAGTAAAAAGTATCTACAAAAATTGTTTTCATGGCTGCCGTTTGGGGATGCCGTAAATATAGTGGTCGTGTTGCTCTGCCCCATCTGATGGTAAGTTTCTGATTTCCTCTTCTGTCATGTCTCGGGTAATTTCTCGAGCAACTTCCCAAATCGGTTTGTTGAGTTTAGTGGAAATTGTTGGCTCTTGGCGTTTTAGGTAATTGTCAAGAATATCTTTTAAAGAATCAACTACTTTTTCTAAGGAATCTCCCTGAACTTGACTATTCTCGATTTCTGGACTATAAGCAGAGTAACCCGAAGTCGTTTTCTCAATTTGAATGCTAACTTTAGAAGTCATTTTGACGCTCTCCTCTGTCTGAGATAAGTTTTATATGCCTTACTATAGCGTTTCGATTTGAGTTGTAAAACTTTAGCTTCGGCAGAATGGGAGAATAGAAGAATAAAAGAATGGGAGAACGGAAGAATTTAAGGGACGAGCGAGAAGTCACTTAAAGTTGGCGGTCTCGAACTGCTGTTTACGTTCTATTTAGAAACGCTATATCAAGCAAGTTGACTCAACACGGTTTCGAGTTGTTCTCGGACGCGATCGAGTTCCTGGCGCTTTTGAGCAATCCAAGCTTTTTCAATAGAGATGGGGAAGGCAATCGCCTCAACCCATTTTAAGCAACATAAAGTGCATTCAGCCCGAAATCAATGTCCGGGCTGCGATACAATCGGCGCAACTAAATCAGTTTGAGGGCGCGGAAGCTGAAATATAAAACCAAGGCGATCGCGGTAAATGCACCTAAAATTCCGAAATAAGCTACAACAGCCAACATGGACGTTTCTCCTAAAGTGTTTATTAAATACAGGGATTGTAGGTATTGTATCAAGGAGCGCGATCGCTGTGCAGGTCTAATTGCTGGGGTTCGTCGCCCGGTGCGATCGCACGGGCAGACTTGGTGATATCCTCAACGAATACCATTCGCAGAAAACTCAAACCGCCCATTCGAGTTCCAAAAGCCTTAGCCCGTTTGGACTTTCGCAATTTTTAATTTTTAATTTTTAATTGTTATATGCCCTCAACCATTCGCGTTGCCCTCCCCGAAAATGCCTACGATGTTGCGATCGCGCCCGACTCCCTATCTCAACTTGGCGATTTCCTCAACCCCCTGAATTTAGGCAGAAAAGCTCTCCTTGTCTCCAATCCAGCGATTTTCAAATTGTACGGCGATCGCGTCCTCAACTCCCTCAAAGAAGCGGGTTTTGACGTTGCCTCTCACCTCATCCCTCCCGGCGAGCGCTACAAAACCCTCAACTCCATCCAAAAACTCTACGATACCGCCCTCGAATACCGCCTGGAACGTTCTTCTACCTTCATTGCCTTGGGAGGAGGGGTTATTGGCGATATGACGGGGTTTGCGGCGGCAACTTGGCTGCGAGGGGTTCATTTCGTCCAAGTTCCCACCTCCCTACTGGCGATGGTGGATGCCTCTATTGGCGGGAAAACGGGTGTCAATCATCCCCAAGGAAAGAATTTAATCGGGGCATTTTATCAGCCTCGCGGGGTGGCGATCGATCCGCTGGTGTTGAAGACGCTTCCGCCTCGAGAGTTTCGCGCGGGCATGGCTGAAGTTATTAAATATGGCATTATTTGGGATAAGGAGTTATTCGAGCGGCTTGAAGGAGCGAAACGCCTCGATAGTTTTCGCTACGTTAGCCAAGAGCTTCTCGATTGCATACTTACGCGCTCCTGTCAAGCCAAAGCCGACGTAGTGAGTCAAGACGAGAAGGAGGCAGGACTGCGGGCAATATTAAACTACGGCCATACAGTAGGACACGCCGTTGAAAGTTTAACAGGATATCGCCTCGTCAACCACGGAGAAGCCGTCGCGATCGGCATGGCGGTTGCGGGGGAAATTGCCCTTAAATTGGAGATGTGGACGGAAAAGGACGTGCAGCGTCAAAAAGCGTTGATTGAAAAAGCCGGTTTGCCCGTTAAAATTCCCGCCCATTTGGATATAGAAGCGATTATCGAGACATTGGGAACCGATAAGAAGGTGAAGGCGGGAAAAGTCCGTTTCGTACTGCCGACGCGCATCGGGGAAGCTATTGTAAGCGATCGCGTTTCTCCCGAAATTCTGCGAGTGGTTCTGCAAAGGGCGAAAGCAACAGAGAGTTAATCGAGGGGATGACTGCTGATTTTCCAGTTATTCAAATTTCGCAAGCCGCCGACGAAGCATCGTGGGATGAAACGCTAGGAAGTAAATATAAGTTTTGGTTCCATCACCCAGAACTCGGCAATTGCCTGTATAAGCAAAATCGAGATAACTTTGGAGAAGATTGGGCAGAAAAAGTTGCATCCCAGTTGTGCGAACTCATCGGACTTCCTCATGCAATTTATGAGCTTGCTTCAACTTGGAAAGGCGATCGTGGTGTCATTTCGTTCGACTTTTTATCGTCAGGAGAAACGCTCGTGCATGGGAATGAGCTTCTGACTTCACTTGTGCAAAATTACCCAACATTCGCAACCTACGGAGCATCCCAACATACTATTGATTTAGTTTTGAGTACAATTGCGCGCGAATCTATCAACTTACCCCTAAATTGGATACCGCCCTCTGGGATACAAAAAGCTGTGGATGTATTTGTGGGCTATTTACTGCTAGATGCGTGGATTGGTAATGGCGATCGCCACCACGAAAACTGGGGAATTGTCAAAAGAAAAATAGACTCGCCCCCAGAAGAAACAGAATACTTAGCCCCGACTTATGACCATGCTTCGAGTTTAGGACGAGAGCTTTCAGACGAACAAAGGCAGAAACGTTCAATTCAAGCTTATGTCAATAAATGCTACTCTGCATTTTACGGCAGTGTTAACGATAAAAAGCCCCTTAAAACTTTTGATGCGTTTGTTCGAGCTGTCGATTGCTATCCTAGAGCCGCTCATATTTGGCTGGGGCAGCTTGAAAAAATCTCAGAAGGAAACATCCTGGAAATTTTCAATCGCATTGACCCATCGCGCATTTCTATCCAAGCAAGTCACTTTGCTAGAAACATTCTAAAAATTAACCAACATCGGCTATTAACCTTGGAAAATACACGGTCGTGAAAAAACAACAAACTCTTTTTTTATCTTGGCAAGACCCGTTTAGTCGCGATTGGTTCGTTATCGGTCGGCTAACCTTTGACGGCGAAAGGTATCAATTTGTTTATACCAAAGGAGTTGAAGAAGCTCGCTCTAAGCGTAATTTTAATCCGTTAGCTTCGTTTCCAAGCTATAAAACCTACACCTCAACTCACTTATTTCCCGTATTCGCCAATCGTCTAATGTCGCGATCGCGGCCCGATTATTTAAGCTTTATCGAACGGTTGAATCTAAGCGATCGCGAATATGACCCCATCGAAATTCTATCTCGCAGTGGCGGAGAACGACAAACCGATACATTAGCCGTTTTCCCTCTTCCGGAAGTTGACGAGCAAGGAAGGTATAATCTTTATTTTTCAGCCCACGGACTGCGACATTTGCCGGAGAGTGCCATCGAAAAGATCGGGCAATTGGAGGCTGGATACCAATTCTGGCTCGCCCATGAATTTCAAAATCCTTACGATCCTCAAGCTTTAACCTTAAACACTGAAGACCATCATCTCGTCGGCTATTGTCCTCGATACCTAAATGCAGAAATCATGGAAGTGCGGCGACACAATTCCCATCTCGAAGTGCGAGTCGAGCGCGTCAACCCGCGTCCAACACCGCTCCAACGTCGCCTGCTGTGTAAACTAAGCGTCAATTGTCAAGATAACTTTCGTCCCTTTTCCGGCGCTCAATATCAGCCTCTCGCGACTGAGTTGGAAAGTTGTCATCGATAAGTTGAAGTAGCGATCGCGCTCCTTTACTTTAAAAAATTATAATGCCGGAATACACGGAGCGAACCTCTGAAAGCGTCTCCCCGAACGCGATCGCGCCCCCTATTGCCCCAACAAACTCGGTCTCCCAAAAGTAGTAATTACCGAACGCGAGTCAAAAAGGACTTGCGCTGAAGGCAGCTCGTGCGCTACAAATAACTTAACGGCACTGTCCCGGTGTCTTGACTTCTACGCATGGGTTAAAGCATCAGAGCCGGGAAGCCACAATTTCAGAGAATTTGTACAATTGATTTCAAGTATTTGAGAGTATGATTCAGCAACTCGCTCACCCAATGGTGAAGTTTCAGCGTCAATTACAGTCTTTAGTGGACTCCAAAGCCCTAAGACCCAACGATAGTATTTGGAAAGTCGCTCTTCTCTACGGAGACGACTGGCAACATTGGAAAGGGGAACTCCTCGAATTCGGGTTCGATATGCAAGACCCCATCCAAGACGTTCTTGTCGTTGAAGCCTGGGATGAAGAATAGAGAAAGATGGGAGTTTAGCCGCTATGCACTTCCTCCTCCCGACAAAATTACAGAATTTAGGAGCAGCACTGGGCTAAATCTTCTGCCAACTCCCGTGCGGTGTGGTAGCGATCGCGTAATTGTGGTTCGCTTGCTTTCTCGATAACCTGTCGCAGTTGCGGCGCAATTGTGGGGATGCTTGCAACATCAAGGCGATAGTCCCTCCCCTGGTATTGGTAATATTTGAGGGGAGACTCTCCCGATAGAAGATACGTTAACGTTGGCCCAATTGCGTAAAGATCCGACTGAGGACAAGGCTGACCTCGATCCTGTTCCGGCGCGCTGTAGCCTTCGGCCCCAATGCAGGTTCCCATTGGCGTACCGATTTCTTTGACCGCACCAAAGTCAAGGAGAACGATTTGATTATCGATGGAGCGAACCATTAAATTTGCAGGTTTAACGTCTCGATGAACGAGGGGGGGAGCCAGCGAATGCAGATAGCCCAAAATGTCGCAAGTTTGAATCATCCATTCAATAGCCTGTTGGGGTGCAATAGGCCCTTTCTCATAGATGCGTTGTTCGAGATTCTGACCGTGGATTAACTCCATTGCCAGATACTTTTTACCTTTTTCGAGGAAAAAATCATAGTATTGGGGAATGCCGGGGTGGTCTAATCCTTTGAGAACCCTTGCCTCTCGCTCGAAAAGTTCCCTCGCCTTTTCCACCAAAGCCATATCCGCATTCATTTCCTTAAGAACAAAAGTTTGAGACTGTCCGCACAGCTCCCCGGTTTTATCCCAAGCGAGATAGGTCGTCCCCATACCGCCGCGTCCGAGGGCGCGCAGCACTTGATAGGAGCGTACAAAACGTTCCTTTTCGACCAAAGGCTGACCGCAACGAACGCAGAAAAGACTATCGGGCGGCGTACCAGCGTGATCGCAGCGTGCCGGTGAAGGTGCGACAGCTTCGACCAATTTTACTTGCAGCAGCGGACCGTCCCTCGCCAGTTGAAGGAGTGCCTCGTCGGGAAGTCGCGCCCGAGACACGAGCTGGCCATTGAGAAACGTGCCATTGGTCCCACTTGCGAATAACTGCCATTCTAATCCTCCCTCCGTTGCGGGAATTTGGCGCAGCTCGAGATGATGTCGCGACACTTCTAAGCAACTCGCGAGAACGATCTCGTTATCGCTGGCACGGCCGACGCGAATGATGGAAGGGTTGTCAAAGTTCCACTTCTGGATGGGAGTCTGGGTTTGCGGGTCGAGAAGCGCGATCGTAATCATAGCAATAAAGGCAGAAGGCAGAGGGCAAAGGCAGAAGGCAGACTTCAGCTAACGCGGCAGTTGAGCGTACTTCGACAAGCTCAGTAACCGTTGGCCGAAACTCAGTCTGAACGAGGGCAGAGGGCGAAATGCTTTAGAGACTCAGCGAAAAGCTATGTTTTGGCTTCTATTTCGTATTAACGCATCATGTGAGATAGGGGCCGAAGTCCTTAACTTTCCGTTTTCTACGAGAAATTTATTGCCCCATACCCTATACCCCGAAGGAATAAGACTTTGACTTAATTAATATTAGACGTTAATATTAAGCGTCAATTCAAAATTTAAAACAGCAAAGGGGCCGTGCTGACCCCCTCGTTGTTCGGTAGCAGCCATTAAAGCCGCTGGTATTCAGTATTGGGACGGACTTTCAGGCGCACGACCAAACCCGTAATATTGTCGTGACCGTTATAGTGGTTGGCAAAATCGATTAACTCTTGAAGCCCTTGTTCCAAATTTGCTCTCGAACTAATCAAGGGAGTCAAATAGCTTTGGAATTGGGTTTCGAGTAAATCGTTGTCAGAAAGACCGTCGGAACACAGTAGCAGCAGGGTATCTTCATTGATTTCAAAGAAGTTAACGTCGGGCTTGATAAAATTTTCGCTGCGGGGACCGAGGGCTTGAGTCAGTTGGTAGGCATCGGCTCGGGCGTAGGCAATGCTGGGGTCTACCCCTCTTTGAATTTCGCGCTGACCCACTTCGTGATCCTTCGTTAATTGTTCGATGCCGTGCTTGCGGGTAATGCGATAGATGCGACTGTCGCCAACGTGGGCGATCGCGATTTTGGTATCGCGCACCAAAGCCAGGACGAGGGTGGTACCCATCCGCCCGCTGCCCGATCGCTCATTTTTCTGGTTTTCTTCGTAAATTTTCTGGTTGGCGGCGACAATTCCCTGCAAAATTGTCTCTTCATCGGGGAGGTCGTCGCCTTCCGGCCAACAAGTCTTAAAGTATTGCTGCAATGTTTCTACAGCCAATGCACTAGCTACCTCTCCGGCAGCGTGACCGCCCATGCCGTCGCAAACAATATACAAGCCGCGTACGTGGATTTGTCGGCCAAAGGCATTTTCTTCCCGATGAATGAGAGTGCTAATACCGAAGCAATCTTCGTTATGGTCTCGCTGGCGGCCAATATCGGTACAGCCGACTTCAGCAATGCCGAGTAACTGCATGGGCAACACGACTGTTGGAATGTCATCTAAGCTGCCGCGAGCGGATTTGTCTCCATTGCGCGGAGTGGTCGGCGCGTTGTCGAAGTCAAACTCAACCGCGGGTTCGATGGTTTCTTCTTCGACTTCTTCGACTTCTTCGACGGGATTCTCGGGTTGACCGCCCGCGATCGCCTGTAGGTTGGCGCGAATTTCCTCAATATTGGTCAATTGCCCTTGCCGCACCTTCTCCAAAAACTGAGGAAGGGGATCGTAAAGGGTGCGTCCCGATTTCCCAAATAACTTTTGCCACATTTTCCCCAAATCTTGAAGCGTTGGCTGGCGATCGCCGGAGTCGGGATAGAGGTGTTGAAAGCATAATGTTTGGTCTTCGTCAAGGCGCAAGTTGGTTTCTTCGAGCAAACTTTGACAGCATCCTACACTTTCCAGGACGCGCCACAGTTTTACGGTTTCGTCAAGCCAGTGTAAGAGTTGAGGGAGAGAATTATCTTCATCGCCCCAACGTTCGATCAGGAGTTCCCACTGGGCGCGGTCTTCGATCAAAACAACGCTGCGACTGCCGTATTGCCAGGTATCGCGTAGGGGTGGAATTGCCGGTGCGTGGGAGTCTTGGAGGAGGAGATAGGGGCGCGCGATCGCGGGAATGTCAAGTTGCTCCCACAAGCTCGAAGCATCGTCTGAGGAGTCCTCTTCTTCGGGCAAACTTTGTTCGAGGCGAGCTTCCAAAAAAGTCGGTTGGGAAGGTCGAGTATCCCACGCGCCTACGGACACCCAACCCAACGGTTCCTGCTGCCAATCCATCCAGGTTTCGCGGTCTGAGGCGCAGACGCGGTAGCGCTGCTCGTCATCTAAGGCATCTAGGGATGTTTTCGCTTCCCCACTTTCTCCAACTGCTGCTTCTTCGGTAGCGGGAGAGATTTCGGTTAAAGTTGCTTCCTCCGCAGGAGCCAAAGGCGTTGGAGGAGGAGCAATTTCGCCTGTTTCAACGCCGCTCTGTGGCGCGATCGCATTTTCGGTTGCCAACGATGGGGGACTGAGGGGAGTTGGCTCCTTTGCTAGGAGTTGAGGTGTCGTCTCAACAATTGCCGCACGCCACGTTTCCAAGAGCGTGCCGCACTGCTGGCAAAACCGATTGGTCGTTGGGTTTTCAAATTCACAATTGGGACAAGTAAGCATAATAGCGCTCTCTCGATTCCCTTCCATTGAATTAAATGCAGTCATTGAAATTATTCCCAGCTAGCCCGGTATTCGCTCTTTGTCGTTTTTTAGCGATGACTTTCTCTTTGTGGAGTTCCCAATGCAAGTTTTGTGTTTCCACGTTTTCCATCGCTTTTGGGAATCTCTCAATTGAGACTTTACATTCCGCGCGCCCCACGGTAGTTGACCATCACGCCCCAACACGAGTCATTAGAATTACGTGACATACGACCCATTCTAATGGCGCGTGCGATCGCCTCTGATGCGGGTCGTATACTCTTTCTAATTGGCTGGGGTCGGTTGTCATTTTATGGTTTGTGCTGACGCTAAAATCATAGCATAGTTCTCAGACATTCACTCCCCCCAACCTGGCTTATTTCGGGGGGTGTGGCTTCTTAGGGAACAAGGCGCGACTTTTTTTGGCGAGGGCATTACCTGACTGGCAGCCTTTGGGATAAAGTGAGGAAAAGCAAACGCATTTGTTAGCGAAAATCTTTGAGCAAAGAACGCCTCGATAGTCTTTTGGTTCGGTTAAACCTCTGTTCTTCTCGCTCTTTGGCCCAACGGCTGATTCGAGCGGGAGAGGTGAAAGTCAACGATCGCGTCGCGGACAAACCAGGAATGGAAGTGAACTGTGACGCTCGGGTGGAAGTGAAGGAAAAGCCGCCCTACGTCTCGCGCGGCGGAGAAAAGCTCAAAAAAGCTCTCGACACTTTCAATCTTGCCGTAGCGGGGCGCATTGCCCTCGATGGTGGCATTTCTACGGGGGGCTTTACCGACTGTTTGTTGCAAGCTGGCGCTTGCCAGGTGTACGGCGTGGATGTGGGATACGGACAGGTGGCTTGGAGTTTGCGCCAAGACGAGCGCGTTGTTTTGAAGGAACGGACCAATTTGCGCTATTTGAAACCCGATGCGTTGTACGGGGATAATCCCAGAGCCGATTTAGGTGTGGTGGATGTTTCGTTTATTTCGTTGAGGAAAATTTTACCGGCGTTGTGGGAGTTACTCAACGCGCCTCGGGAAGCGGTGCTGCTGGTTAAACCGCAATTTGAGGTGGGCCGCGATCGCGTTGGCAAAAAAGGTGTAGTACGCGACTCCCAAGACCGCGCTGGAGCTATTTGGCAGGTGTTACAATCAGCTCGATCGTTGGGGTGGCGCGATCGCGGTCTAACGGTTTCTCCCCTCGTCGGACCGGCGGGAAATGTCGAGTATCTCCTGTGGTTGGATTGTCAAAGTTCCTCCCCCTCTTTGGATTTGGATTCCATTCTCCGGGTTGTGGAAACAGGGAACTAGGGGGCAGAACATCGTCAATACGCGAGGGGACTATTCATTGTTGCGTTGGTGGAGATCCGAAGCGATCGGGTAATTCTTCGGCGGTAATTTGTAAGATTTCGAGTAATTTCTTGTATTGAACGGGAGTTAACTTGGGAACCGAACGTCCAGCTTCCCAATTTCTAACCGTCGTTTCTGTTACGCCAAGCGCCTCTGCAAGCTGCTTTTGGGTTAAAAATTGCTGAACTCTAAGCCTCATCAGCGGCGATCGCTCGGATTTATGCGTCATTAGTCATTAGTCATTAGTCATTAGTCATTAGTCATTAGTCATTTGTCATTAGTCATTTGTCCTTAGTCATTAGTCATTAGTCATTAGTCATTAGTCATTAGTCATTAGTCATTAGTCATTAGTCATTTGTCATTTGTCATTAGTTAAAACGATTGTTTTGTAGTTAGCGCTGACTACAAACTTTCGCAGTTGCGCTCTAACCACCGAGCGAGCGATTCTTGATTTTCTCGATCTGTTGCTAATCGTTCCATTGTCGCGACGACTTCTATTTCAGGAGCGTCAACCAAATATCCATTCAATCCTAGAAAAACGTACATTACCATAAATGCCGTTCTTTTATTCCCGTCAATGAAAGGGTGATTTTTTGCCAAACCATATCCATAAGCTGCTGCTAACTCAAATAAAGTCGGTTCGCCGTAGACAAATAGGTGGCGAGGTCTGGCTAAACTGGCTGAGAGAAGATTTTCATCCCTCACCCCTAAGCTTCCGCCGTGCTGAGCAATTTGATCGTTATGAATCGCTTTAGCAATTTCTTCAGTTATCCACAGAGGTTCGCTCACTTATTAGCCAGCTCCCGCAAGGCATTTTTGTACTTTTCACTCCCCTTTTTGTAAATTTTCATTGCTTTTTCAAATTCTGGGTCGCGATCGCTTAATTGAATACCCTCACCAGTTCGAGTGACAAATAAGCGATCGCCTTCGCTAAGATTCAGTTGTTTGAGGAGTTCTTCGGGTAGGACAATGCCTAGAGAGTCGCCGATTTTGGAAATTTTGAGGGAGTCCATGAGATAATTTAAGTTGAAAGTTTTTATTTAAAAGTTTGACCCATTGGGCGCGGGGTTAGTTTAAATTGTACGAGATTTGCTCTCCCCTTCAATCATGATAGTAAAGTATAGCATTTCCGCTCCGAGACACAAACGGGGGTAAAAAAGCGTCTACTTTTAATAATTCCTCGCTCGTCTCTCAAATTCTGAGTTCTGAATTCTTTACGTTTCGGAGAGTTTCAGACCTCAAGCGGAAATGCTATGTTGACAAAAATGAGGAGTTGTGCTGCAAGACGCAGGGTATTTTCTCGCAGCGTTGAAGGAGGGATTTTCACCGCGAAGGTCGCGATCGAGCAGAAGATACTGTACAATCAAGAATGATAATCATTATCGGAAGATTGGACAGATGCTTACCCAATCCCCAGAAGCCGAATCGGAGAACGCATTCCTCAACGAAGAAGCGCTCCCAGCAACGGTTTCCCCCTTACATCGCCCCCGTCGGTTGCGTCGCACCGAAGCCTTGCGCCGAATGGTTCGAGAAACGAATTTGACGGCGGACGATTTAATTTATCCCTTATTCGTCATGGAAGGAGAAGGACAACGGGAAGAAGTCCCATCCATGCCCGGTTGTTTTCGCTTTTCGTTAGATTTGTTGCTCCAAGAGGTGAAGGCGGCAAAAGAATTGGGAATTGGCGCGATCGCGCTTTTTCCTCTCATTCCCCCCTCCCAAAAAGACAATGCTGGAACAGAAAGCTATAATCCCGACGGACTGATTCCCCGCGCGGTTCGTGCCATCAAGCAAGGCATTGGAGATGTTCTCGTCATCACCGATGTCGCCCTCGACCCCTACAGCAGCGAGGGACACGACGGCATTGTCAAAGACGGTATTATTCTCAACGACGAAACCGTTGCAGTGTTGGCGAAACAGGCATTAACTCACGCCGAAGCAGGAGCTGATTTTGTTGCCCCTTCCGATATGATGGACGGTCGCATCGGTGCAATTCGCAAAGCTCTAGACGCGGAAGGATGGATTAACGTCGGCATTCTCGCTTATTCGGCGAAATACGCCTCCGCCTATTACGGTCCCTTTCGCGATGCCCTCGATTCTGCCCCTAAGTTTGGCGATAAAAAAACCTATCAAATGGACGCTGCTAATGCTAGAGAAGCTCTTAAAGAAGTGGAGTTAGATATTGCTGAAGGTGCAGATATTGTTATGGTTAAACCCGCCTTGGCTTATCTCGATATCATTTATCGCATTAAAGAGCGCACCAACTTACCCGTTGCCGCCTATAACGTCAGTGGAGAGTACGCAATGGTTAAAGCAGCAGCTCAGCAGGGTTGGATTGATGAGGAGCGGGTGGTTCTCGAAACCCTGACGGCGATGAAACGAGCAGGAGCAGATTTGATTTTGACCTATTTTGCTAAAGATGTGGCAGCGCGATTACACGCTTAAAGGAGCTGAATGATGGTTCAAAAATATCGGAGATTGGGACGGTTGACGGTGGGGGAAATATCCGCGATCGCGATCGGTTTGGGAATATGATTATTGCTGTAGCTGGTGCTTTAGGGGCGGGCAAAACCCATTGGATTTGCCAACAAATGGCCCAAAATAATAACCCCGTTGGCTATTTTAGTCCGCAAACGGATTCTGTCCCCATTGATGGAACTTATTTGAAAGGCAAGTCTCCTCATCTTACGATCTATCAAACCGGGGAAGAAGGAAAACTTTTAGTTGAAACCGATGGCGCTATCGGCTACATTGAGGTTCCTTGGTATATAGATTTGGCGGGAATCGAGCCTTTACTCCAAACCCTTAATGCTCGTCGAGTTGCCCTAATCCCTGCCGATGCCGATAATGCGGAATTAAGGACGTGGGCGAATGAAGTTTTGGTCGCGCGCGATCGCGAAGGGGGAAAAGTTGAAGCAGAAGCCGACAGCCGTCGCGTAGAAAATACGTTGCCGTCCGCTTCAAACGGTCATCCAAAAACGTCCTTACAAATCCATCGCGGCGTTTTAACGGGACAAATTTTAGACTTTGATAGTTTAGCCACCTTTTGGCTAGAACTCACTCAAGGAGCTTATGGCGAAGTTCTTCGTGCCAAAGGAATTTTTGACTTAGAAGACGGAAAACTTTACTATGGCAACTTTGTACCCGCTCAACCTCAATTAGAGTTTCATTCACTCAATTTTCCTCGCTGGTATCAAGGAAGACCGGAACGGTTTAGCGGGTTTGAAGTTGTTGGCAACACCTTAAATAAAGCTGAAATTACCCAAACCATTACAGATTGCTTTGTTCCCGAATCTGCGATTCCTTACTATCAACAGCAAATTCAAAACTCGTTAGGAATTAAACCCGAAGTGGAGGTTGTATGAAAATAGCAGTTATGTCCTGCATTCACGGTAATTATACAGCTTTAGATGCGGTTTTACTCGATATTGACCGCCAAAAAGCCGAAAAGATTTACTGCTTGGGAGATTTAGTCGGTTACGGCCCCTATCCTAATGCAGTCGTCGAACAAATTCGTTCTCTAGATATTCCCACCGTCCAAGGCTGTTGGGATGAAGATATTGTCGAAGGATTAAACGCCTGCGAATGCAGTTATCCTTCTTTGTTGGCAGAAAAGCGAGGCAAAATTGCCCACGAATGGACAAATAAACAAGTACACCCCGAAGTGAGGGAATATTTAGCACAATTGCCTCACGTTCATAAAGAAGACAACCTTTGTTTTGTCCACGGCAGTCCCAATAGCAATCACGAATATATGCTTCCTGAAATGGATGCTTTTACTGCTTTAGAAAGAGTGTTATCTAGCGATGCCGAGGTATTATTTTGCGGACATACCCATATTCCCTACGCCCGGACTTTGGATTCTGGAAAATTACAGGTTAAGGTTCATCAACCCGATGGAAACCAACAAGAAGCCCTGAATTTTAGTGCGCCGGTGAAGCGAATTATTAATGTGGGTTCGGTGGGCGAACCCCGTCACGGTCGTCCCAATGCGACCTACGCGATCTACGATACAGAAACAGAAGTTGTAAGCTTGCGAGAAGTGGAGTATGATTATCAAAAAACTTGTCAAGCAATTATCGATGTCGGTTTACCGCCCATTTTTGCTTGGCGTTTAGCCAGAGGATTGGAATTTGCTGAAAAAGCAGACGATCCGACTCATGTTTGCGAACGTTAGATGCCGTAGAGTGTTAGAGCGATGTGGGCAATTTTAAGCGGAATTGAAGGAAATTTGGTCGCTTATGAAGCGGTACTGGCAGATATTAAACGTCAGCGGATTCCGGTAGAAGATTTGTTTGTTCTAGGGGATGTTGTCGCCGCCAATGCTGATAGCGAAGAAGTTGTTCGGCGCATTCAAAATCCTTTACCTGGCGAATTAAAACCGCAGGTTTGTTTGGGTTGGTGGGAAGAACAATGCTTTGCTTTACATGGCTTTGGTTCGACAGCAGAACCTATGGAATTAATCGAGCGCTTTGGCAAAGAAACGGTTAAACATCTCTGGGATTCAGTGTCTCGCGAAACGGTACAATGGTTGCGGGGTTGTCACTTTGGTTTTTTTGAGCTGGATTGTTTATTAATTCACGGGAGTAGCGTAGGCGCGAGCGATGAATTGACTCCTGAAACTGAACCCTGGCAAATGTTAGACAGGTTGCAAAGAGTACAAGCGAATAGTCTTTTTTGCGGTCGTTCGGGTTTGGCGTTTGAATATCAATTACAGGAGGGTTCGGTTGAGAGTTCGGTAATGAGCCTAGAGCGCCAGCAATCTCCGCAAACGATGACTGTATCAAAAAGAAGAATTGTGGGTGTGGGGAATGTGGGGAGAACGTGGGGTAAGGCGACTTATACTCTTTACGAGCCCTATGTCGATCGCCTGGAGTTTAAAACTGTTGGGTATAGCAATATATAGCATTTCTATTTGGGTTGTAAAATTCTAGCTTTGGAAGAATAGAAGAATAGAAGAATGGAAGAATGGAAAAATCAAGAAGCACTCTCAACCGGTGCATCGGCTCCCATGCGCACCGGGTAGCTAACCCATACGGGAAGAATTCACTCCTTTGAGGGACGAGTGAGGAGTTATTCAGGCGTTGCCGTTCCCGAATTGCTGTTTACGTTCCATTTGGAAACGCTATATAGCATTTCTGAACGGGTTGTAAACCGTTTCAACGTAGGGACGTTCAATTGAACGTCCCGGAGAGAGCGCGGTGGATTTAAATTCTGGGCCATTTAATGAGGTACAGTAACAATAATGAGCAAACCAATTTCTCGGTGAATCGGTTCAAATTTAGTATTGTGTCGGGTGGGAATTGCCGCTCAAAAGCTAGATTCAACAAATTTTCTCACCCTTGGCAATGCCCACCATTAACTCGCTCGCCGGTGGTGGGCAAGAGATTTTTCCGATTTCTCCTTCAAGCTGGATTAATAACCTTGCCCACCCTACAATTTCTCGGTGAATCGGTTCAAATTTAGTATTGTGTAGGGTGGGAATTGCCGCTCAAAAGCTAGATTCAACAAATTTTCTCACCCTTGGCAATGCCTGCCACTAACTCGCTCGCCGGTGGTGGGCAAGAGATTTTTCCAATTTTTTGTCAAAGCTAGATTAATAACCTTGCCCACCCTACAATTTCTCGGTGAATCAGTTCAAATTCAGTATTGTGTAGGGTGGGAATTGCCGCTCAAAAGCTAAATTCAACAAATTTTCTCACCCTTGGCAATGCCTGCCACTAACTCGCTCGCCGGTGGTGGGCAAGAGATTTTTTCGATTTTTTGTCAAAGCTGGA
>JAXHVQ010000006.1:0-104799 GCA_034189065.1 Cyanobacteriota bacterium | reverse complement strand
CAGCGGTCCATCCAACATCGCCAAACGTCCCTGACGCACCACCGGCCAAAATAGCAAATAAATCGAAGCCGCAAATCCCGCAGGCGCGCGGTTAGGGAACACCTCTCGCGCCAAACTGTAGAGCAAAGGAACCGAAACCGCAGCCAACAGCGCCCCAAGAGTCCTCGTCGTCCACGCATTCTTCCCAAACCCCCCATACAAAACCGCCACCCCTCCGTGAATTAAAGGCGAATAGCCCTTAAGGGTTGCCCCCTCCCTCGCAAGCCACTGTAACTGCCCGTCCCCCTCCCGCGCCGCATCCCACGCCACAGAAGCCAAACGCGCGATCGCCTCGGTTTCGCCCTCCCTCAACGGAATGCTGCCCAAATTCAAACCAAACAGCAGCAACGCCGCCAAAAACAATCCCAACTTCCAAACCCATTCCCATCCATCTCGACTCCGACTCAACTGAGAATTCGACGGATCCCGCCCCAAAATTTGACGATTCATATTTCGACCTGCAAGCTCGACATCACCTTACCTTCACCCCATTCTCGATCCCGCGCCGCCGCACCATCTTCAAACAATCTTTAAATAAATTCTGCTATCTTCATAGCAAGATTGGGAATTGAAGGTATTGAGACATAGCTGGAAATCCAGATGTTAAAATACCCCAGTCAATCAATCCTAAACTTTCGACCCCGTTCCTTCAAATCTATCAAACCATCCATCTCCATCGATTTAGGGCCAAACTCAAAAACCCACCTTCAAAAATCATCTATAAAATCCCAAAATACACCCAAATCCCTAATGTCGAACTCGAAGCAAAAACCACAATCTCTAGTTGAAACTCGCCAACCCACTGCCCCACTCTCTAGGCTCCCGTACTCGGTAATTGGCAATTGGCAATGACCAACCCTCATCTGCCACCTGCCTACCTGCTCCTTGGTACCTCGTTTCGACTCCAATTAAAATCGCATAAAATTATATCTTTCGCACTCCCCCATCATGGAAGGATCGTTTGAACTGACCCTGCAAATCGTTATTGCGACCCTTGCAGGCATCAGCGCCCAAGTTGTCGCCGAATTCCTCAAAGTCCCCAGCATCGTCTTTCTGCTGCTGTTTGGTCTCATATTGGGTTCGGATGGCTTGCATCTACTACACCCGCACGACTTGGGCGTAGGACTTGAAGTCCTAGTCGCCCTTGCCGTCGCGATTATTTTGTTCGAGGGCGGCTTAAACTTAGAACTGCGCGACTTAGGTCGAGTTTCGGGGACTTTGCGCAATCTCGTCACCGGCGGAACCCTCCTCACCCTTGTCGGCGGCGGCATGGCGGCGCACTGGCTGAGCGAATTTCCCTGGTCTATTGCCTTTCTCTACGCTTCCCTCGTCGTTGTCACAGGTCCCACGGTCATTTCTCCCCTGCTCAAACAGGTGCAAGTTGACCGCCAAGTCGCCACGTTGTTGGAAGGGGAAGGCGTTCTCATCGACCCCGTCGGCGCAATTCTCGCTGTGGTCGTCTTGGATACGATTTTGAACAGCGATGCGGTGCCGTTGGAAGTGGTGAGCGGTTTGAGCTTGCGTTTGGGAATTGGCGCTGTCATTGGGGCAGCAGGCGGTTGGTTGCTCAGTCTATTCCTGAAAAAGGCGGGCTTTGTGTCTGAAGAACTCAAGGGTCTCGTGGTTTTAGCTGGCGTTTGGGGATTATTCGGTCTCGCCCAAACCCTTCGCGGCGAGTCGGGATTGATGGCAACGGTAGTGGCCGGTTTGGTGCTGAGAGCCTCTTCTGTGCCTGAAGAACGAATGTTGCGACGGTTCAAGGGACAGTTGACGGTTTTGGGCGTTTCGGTGTTATTTATCCTACTGGCAGCCGATTTGTCTGTGGCGAGTATCTTTGCCCTGGGTTGGGGAAGTTTGTGGACGGTTCTGTGCTTGATGCTGGTGGTTCGTCCCCTCAGCGTTGCGCTGTGTACCTGGAACAGCGATCTGAACTGGAGACAAAAGCTCTTTTTAGCCTGGGTTGCTCCTAAAGGAATTGTTTCGGCTTCCATTGCTTCGCTATTTGCCATTCTCCTCGCCCAACGGGGGATTAATGGGGGAGAGGCCATTAAAGCGTTGGTCTTTCTGACGATTATGATGACGGTTTTCATCCAGGGTTTGTCGGCGCGTTGGATCGCCAGTTGGCTGAAAATTACATCTTCTGAGGCAACGGGAGCGGTAATTATTGGCTGCAATCCCCTGGGACGCTTGCTCGGTCGCCTTTTTCAGGAGGAGGGAGAGTCGGTGGTGATGATCGATACCGATGCGGAGGCGTGTCAAAAGGCGAGGGATGAGAATTTGCGCGTGTTTCAAAGTAGCGGCTTGGATCCGGAGGTGTTGGAAGAGGCAGGGGTTCATGCGATCGGAACCTTTTTGGCGCTGACTAGCAACGGGGAGGTGAATTTGGTTCTTGCCCAACGTGCGGTTGAAGAGTTTAATCCGCCCCGCGTGGGAGCAATTTTTCCCCACAATCCCGATGAAAGCGTCACGGCGAATAAGAAGACGAATAAGACGAAAGTGAGTTCGGCGTTCGTCGCCCAGTTACCGGTCAAAACCTGGAATCAGTATTTAAATAACGGTCAGGTTAAGTTGGGACGAACCGTTCTCAAGCAGGAGGGTTTGGCGTTCCAGATCGCGCATTTGAAGGCGTTGATTCGTACTGGAGAACTTTTACCGCTGTTGGTGCGTCGCAAGAATTCTTTACGGGCAATTAAAGCGGGGGAAGAATGGCAAGCGGGCGATGAAATTAGCTATTTACTTCACGATCCCCGACCGCAATTGCTCAAGCGCCTTTCGGGAGCGAGTCAGTCTTCTCGTTTGGCTTTGGAGAAGTTGCCCGAAGTGGAGGAAGTTCCTTTGTCTGCGGGAATTGCGGAACCGGCGGTGGAAAAAATCCCTTGAATAATGAATAGTGAATAATGAATAATTAATAATGAACAACGATTGATACGGCAATTAGAAGGGGCTGTGTGCGGGTAGGGTTTTCGGTACATCCGCACCTTGTAAGCCTCGCGAGATCTAATTGCCCGTGTCCTTTTTTTCCTTTACGAAGAAGTCTTAGATTTAATTCACGTCTGATGTTGAATTAAGTCTAACCGTTACGATATAAGGCAGCTATGCTGAAGCGCCGAGACCCCGCGTCGGACGAAAGAGGTCGGAACCCGCGTCGGCGAAAGGCGCAAGGGAACGCGAACTAAGACAGGCAGCTATGCTGAAGAGATTAGGTTTTGACGGAAAACCGTGGTTTCGCTATCTATTCCACATTAGACCTAATTTATCAATTATTCACTATTCATTATTCATTATTCATTATTCATTATTCATTATTCATTAATAACGACCCCCTACTCATTCCTCGGTGGAATTTCTCGACCTCGGTAAAATTTGCGTTCCAAGCGACCCAAAGCGAACCAGATTCCGCCCAAAAGCGCGATCGCAATGCTCAATCCAACGAGAACCCACCAATCATGGCGTGACAGAAAGAAAGCGCCTAGCGGCAATCCGACCCACGCGATCGCGATCGCAACAACACACGCCAACCTCAATTGTTGAATCCGAGTTAGCGCCCCTTGACAACTTGCACACTTGGATGTATGAGAAGAGTAGCGGTCGAGCAATTGTTCCGTACTCAAAGGCGGCGGTAGCGGGGTTCCTAGAAATGGGTCTGCTTGGTACTGATTCACCCAAGACCGAAACTCAAACACGAATAAATCCGCCTTTGTCGGCAAATAAAACGCCTTATTTAAATTCGCTCCTCCTCCCGCATCCTCAAGATAGCGTTCTTGAAGATGTAAGAAAATTTGGTCGTCTTCGAGAATCGCATTTTGATTGATATGAGAATACCAGCGCGGCGATAATTTAATAAAAAATGCCGGTAATTTTGACGAAAACTTAAACGGAAAACGAGCAAATAACCGACATTCTCCCTTACGGATCGGAGTCGCATAAACCACCGTCATCGTCCTTCCAAACTGCTTCGAGGTGAGGTCGTGCCACATCAGTCCCGGCGCAATAAACGTTGTCTCTTGCCGCCCTAGCGTCCCGCGTCGCGGCCCTTCTTCCCAAATTCCTTTGAAACCGCCTTTTCCCGACTCAACCACCTCTAACTCCACAGGAGAGACATTGGCGCGATCGCCTACGGATTTGTGATGGGTAAAGGGAATGTGGCTGGAGTCTAGGACGTTTTCGAGCAAGGTCAGCGCGTCGTAGGGCAAGTCGCGGAAGGTATCGAGGCAAACCCAATCTTGGGGGGATTCTTCGAGAGGTTCAACGATCGGAACTTCTACGAGGGGGGCATTGGCGGAATTGCCGGGATAGACAAATAATAATCCCTGTTGGATATGGGTAGTAAAGGCAGCGATACAAGCGCGTTTGGATTGTTGCGCCTGTCCCCCTTCCTTTTGTTGGGGAATGACTTGGCAATTGCCCTCGCCGGAAAAGGCCCAACCGTGATAAGGACATTCTAGGTGTCCGTCTTCGTTAACGCGACCTTGGGAAAGGGGGGCGAGGCGATGGGGACATCGATCCTCGAAGGCGCGCCACGTTTGGGCGGGGGGATCGTACCAAATGACTAAATCTTGACCTAAGAGGGTAAAGGGAGTCAATTTTGCTGGGTCTAGGTCTTGGACATAGGCGACGGGGTACCAAGCTTCTTTGACATCGAAGCGTTCGGGATCGGTTCCGCCGAGGGGGTTTGGAGTGGTTGTGGCTTGGAAGTCGTTCCCTTGGGATTGAAGGCTTACCATCTTTTGTCTTTCGTCTTTCGTCTTTCGTCTTTTGTTATCTAAGATTAATTTAACCCAATTCCCATTCCCGATTCCCCATTCCCAATGACCCATAACCAATGACCCATAACCAACCACAAATCAAACAACTCGCTCGACTCTTCCTCAAGCTGGGAATTGTGGGATTTGGCGGTCCGGCAGCCCATATTGCCATGATGGACGAGGAAGTTGTCGAACGCCGTCGGTGGCTGACGCGATCGCATTTTCTCGACCTTTTGGGGGCGACTAATCTCATTCCGGGTCCAAATTCCACGGAAATGGCAATTCATGTCGGCTATTCTTACGCCGGTGTGCCGGGATTAATTGTTGCTGGCGTTTGTTTTATTTTTCCTGCGGTTCTAATTACAGCCGTCTTTGCCTGGATTTACGTTCGCTTTGGCACGTTACCCACCGTAACACCGCTGTTGTATGGTATTAAACCCGCTGTATTAGTCATTATTTTAGGGGCATTATGGCGTTTGGGCAAAAAAGCCATTAAAAGTCGGCAATTATTCGCGATTTCCCTGGGCGTTGTACCATTATTGTTGTTGGGGGTTAACGAAGTTTTATCGTTATTGTTGGGGGGAATTGCGGGCGCAATTTGGCTGCGGGTTGCGGCGGATCGGAAGGCTCCTCCCGATGGTACGGTGGAAATGGTTGTAGCTGGATTAAATTTGAGCGCGCTGTGGGAAACTTCCGCCGTTGTCGCAGCACAAAATGGGACAAAAGTCACGCCTTCGTTGTGGCAATTGGGTCTATTTTTTCTGAAAATCGGGTCGGTTTTATTTGGCAGCGGCTACGTTTTAATTGCCTTTTTGCAAGGGGAAGTTGTCGAGAAGTACGGTTGGATGACGCAGCAGGAATTACTCGACGCGATCGCGATCGGTCAGTTTACGCCCGGTCCCGTCCTCTCGACTTCTACATTTATCGGCTACATTATCGCAGGTGTTCCCGGCGCAATTGTCGCTACCCTCGCCATTTTCTTCCCATCGTTCCTATTTGTCGCTGCCCTCAACCCTTTAATCCCTAAGCTGAGACAATGGAAATGGGCTTCTGCGTTTCTCGATGCCATCAATGTCAGCGCTGTTGCTTTGATGGCGGTGGTGGCGCTACAATTGGCTCGAGGAACCTTACTACAACCGTTGCAACCCGTAGCTTGGGGAATTGCGATTTTTGCCGCGATCGCGCTATTTTTCTTCAATCTCAACCCCCCTTGGATTGTGTTAGGAGGTGCCATTCTCGGCGGGTTGGCTTCTGTGGTTTTCAAGCTGTATTAAACTGTAGTATAGTAGAAAAGCGCACCTATTGAAGTTTCCGCGATCGCGGTGTCTTTTATCAATGAATAATTATTCATTATTCATTATTCATTATGAATAATTCTATCCAAGACCAACTCCAACAGCACTTTAGCCAAGCTTTGAAGGCAGCAATCGGTTCGGAAGTTAGCGATCGCGACTCAATTATTGTTCCGGCGAGCAATCCCAAGTTTGGAGACTATCAATGCAATATTGCCCTCCCTTTAGCTAAAGAGTTAAAGCAAAAACCTCGAGAAATTGCAAAAAAAATCATCGACCATTTAGACGTAAGTTCCCTGTGCAAACCGCCCGAAATTGCCGGTCCCGGTTTTATTAATTTAACCCTCAAGCCTAGTTATCTTGAAGAACAACTCAGTGCCATCCAAACCGACGAGCGTTTGGGAGTGGAGGAAGTTAAAGAACCGCAGCGAGAAATTGTCGATTTTTCTAGCCCCAATATTGCTAAAGAAATGCACGTCGGTCACTTGCGCTCGACCATTATCGGCGACGCGATCGCGCGCATTCTCGAATTTCGCGGTCAAGACGTTCTTCGACTCAACCACGTCGGTGACTGGGGAACCCAATTTGGAATGTTGATTGCCTATCTTCGCGAAGCTTATCCCGACGCATTAACAACAGCAGATGCGTTGGATTTGGGCGATTTGGTCTCTTTTTACAAGAAGGCAAAAGCGCGTTTCGACGAAGACGAACAATTCAAAGAAACGGCGCGCCAAGAAGTCGTCAAATTACAAGCCGGCACAGAAGAAACTCGTCGTGCGTGGCAACTGTTGTGCGATCAATCTCGCCGCGAATTTAAAGTTATTTACGAGCGGTTGGACATTGACCTGGAAGAACGGGGAGAATCGTTTTACAATCCCCTACTTCCCAACGTTGTCGAAGCGTTGGAAAAAACAGGCTTAATTGAAAAAAACCAAGGAGCAAAATGCGTTTTCTTAGATGGATTTACCAATAAATCCGGCGAACCTTTACCGCTAATTGTGCAAAAAACTGACGGCGGTTATAACTACGCCACCACCGATCTTGCCGCCTTGCGCCATCGCATTCAAAGCGAGGAGGCGAAGCGCATTATTTATGTTACCGATTCGGGACAAGCTAATCATTTCGCCCAGGTTTTTCAAGTGGCGAAAAAGGCAGGATGGATTCCCGATGATGTTGAAGTCGTTCACGTTGCTTTCGGTCTCGTTTTAGGAGAAGATGGTAAGAAAATAAAGACTCGTTCGGGGGAAATTATTCGCTTGCGGGATTTGCTAGACGAAGCGATCGCGCGCGCCTACGCCGACCTCGATACTCGCCTTAAAGAAGAAAAACGCACTGAAACAGAAGAATTTAAACGTCACGTGGCGACAGTTATTGGAATCAGTGCTGTTAAATATGCCGATTTGAGCCAAAATCGTAACAGTAACTACATTTTTAGTTACAATAAAATGCTGGCCTTGCAAGGCAATACAGCTCCTTATTTACTCTACGCTTACGTCCGCGTTCAAGGCATTAGTCGGAAAGGCAAGATTGATTTTGAAAAGTTGAACAACAACGCCGAAATCCTGTTAAAAACAGAAGAGGAGTTAATTTTAGCTAAGCATATTTTGCAACTGAGCGAAGCGATCGCAGAAGTTGAAAAAGAATTACTTCCCAACCGCCTCTGCCAATACTTATTTGAACTCAGTCAAAAGTACAACCAATTTTTTGAAAATTGCCCGGTTCTAAAGTCAGAAGAACCCGTCCGAACCTCTCGTCTCATTCTGTGCGATTTGACAGCGAGAACGCTCAAATTAGGGCTGTCGCTGCTGGGAATTTCTGTATTGGAAAGGATGTAAGCTGTTCGGCATAAAACCGCCGTGATTTGGGTCTGACGGGGAGACTGGGGGACGGGGGAATCGAGGATAACCAATATTAGATGCGTTTAGCTTAAAACGAATTGATAAATTCCGTATTCTTTCATTCTCCCATTCTCTCATTCTGAATTACAACTGCTGGTAAAATGCTAACTATTTCCGCGCCAAAGCTTTATTAGTATAGTGCTCATTAAATTAATATAGCGAGAAACCTCATGATGGGGAACGCTTTCGCTCCAAATAATGCGATCGCGCGATCGCGTCAAAATCTAGATGCGCCACTTTAGGAAATAGTTAGAAGTTTCTCAAGGGTCTGGTTTTCGTAAATTAGCCCCGGAGGGAAGTTGCGTTCTCAGGCGTGTCTCCCTACACAAACAACCATTTTTGTCAACTCAATTTAGATGCGTTTACCCTGGAATCAGCATGGGAAGCTGTGTATCAAATTAAGACGCTACTTTAAGAAACTGGTCTTAACCGCGATCGCCATTGTTTCTATGCTCTCGCGACAATAAAGCGAAGTATCATTGATAGATACTTCGCTTCGTTTCTCTACTTTAAGCATGGCGCAAATTTAACGAATAGGGCTTAAAATCGCACGGTACAGCGAACGCTATCCGCTAAACGTTTGAGCGCTTTCTAGCCAATCAAAGATGCGGTCAAGTTGCTCGAGGGTTACTAAACCATACTGCCACAAAATCATAGGCAAGTGTCCCGGATCTCTTTCATAGTGGCGTTCTGCGGTTTTAATCGAGTCACTAGAAAGAGCCAGTTCTTCTTTGAGGAAGTGAATAAATCTGCGATACGTTACGGGTTTCATCATGGTTTTTACACCCAGAATTTCTAATTGTTATAGGTCTATGTTGAAGTTAAAGGAGTTGAACTAGAGATAATCTCTACTCAACTGTCCTTCGGTTATTTGGGCTTAATGATAGGAAAGAACTGCTCGGAAAGGCGAACTAAACTTGGCTCAATTTTATTATCTTAAAGCGGCAACAGGTTTGAACGAGTTACCGATCCTCCTGGGACGCTCTTCTATCTTAAATTTCGAGTCTATTGCCGAGCAATTTTTCCGAGAAATTCACCTGGCAGCATTTTGATGAATTCCACTCGCTCGGTTAAGCAATTGCCACGGTCCGCGCCTCTATAAGAGTCGGTTTGTTGTAGAGAGCTTACCCTAGCGAGCTAAGAAACCCTTTTTTAGCAGGTTGAAAAGCCAAGCTAGAAATCAATACTACAATCTTACTCAAACCATTTTAGGGGGGATTCTACCAAGCGAATGATGATTCAGAGTGTTTCCTCATTCGATCTTGCGAGAGTTCTGCATATTTTAACACCTTTATCGCTCAAAAGTTACGAAAAATCCGCACCAAAAGGAGAATTTTCACTGAAAACTGGATGGTTTAATCCTACAATCTGGATGGGGGAGATTCCGGGCAGTTACAAAATTGGTAACAAGGTGGTTTTTGTCAAGAAACCCGGACTTATTCCAAAAATGTGACAATGGCGCGATCGCCTTGTTTTAAACCCAACTCAGCCGCCCGCCCGCCTCGCAATTCTATCACTTGGTCGATGGGTTCCCTCGGACCGTAAGTCGGACAGGGATCGCTGGTACAAGGGGGAGCGTTAGCGATCGCGCGAATTACCCCGTCTCGAAGAAAAATCATATCTAACGGAACGCTCACATTTTTCATCCAAAAACCCACTTCTCGCGCCGGTTCAAAGGTGAATAACATCCCTCGATTGTCCGGTAGAGGATCGCGGAACATCAAACCCAAGGCTTGTTGTTGGGGGGTTTGAGTCACTTCTAACTCAATGGTTTCGCCTCCTAAAATGATTGTCGCGCTGATGGGTAACACTTGTCCTTGTTTGGGCGTTAATGCTCGGGAAGATGCCGCAGCAGAATCAATGGGGGTTTGGCGGGTTACCGGCGTTCCGCATCCCAGGAGAAAAACTGCGATCGCGATCGCTAAACTCAATTGATACCGCATTTGACCCTTTGGCATAATTTCTATGGGTTCCTGATAATTTCCTCCTTCGATTAGAGGTCGAAACCCTTTTTAAGGTTCCCGCAAAACGTAGCCAACTCCGCGTACGGTTTGAATTAAGCGCTTTTCGCCCTTATTTTCAATTTTCAGGCGCAGGTAGCGAACGTAGACTTCTATCACATTTGACTCGCCCATAAAGTCATAGCCCCAAACGTTTTCTAAAATTTGCTCCCGCGTCAGAACTTCTCGCGGGTGAGCCATTAAATACTTGAGCAATTCGTATTCTTTCATCGTCAAGTCGATGGCCCGTCCGTTCCGAAAGGCGCGGCGTGTGGATAAGTCTAGCACCAAATCGCCAAAGCGTAACTGCTCGCTTTGGGTTTCAGCCGGTTGTAGATAAAAACGAACCCGTTCGATAAATGCTTGGCGGCAGTGGGGTTTGAGTAGATAATCGTCCGCCCCTGACTCCAAACAAGCGATGCGATCGTCAACGGTATCGGTTGCGGTTAAAATTAGCACGGGCATGGGATAACCTGCGTCGCGGATTTGGCGGCACAGTTGCAAGCCTAAGTCGCCTGCTAAAGTGCGATCGACGACAACCATTGCGGGTTGCAGTTCGTTAATCCGATGCAGTCCTTTAGACACATCGGCAATAAACTCGGTGCTATAACCGGCTTCTTGCAAATCAAGACTAGCCCGCTGCCCGAAAATTTCGTCGGTTTTTACCAGCAACACGCAGGGATGGGGATCGAGGGTGAGGTTGGTCATTGGTCATTTGTCATTGGTTCTTCGTCATTTGTCATTGGTCATTTGTCATTGGTTCTTCGTCATTGGTTCTTCGTCATTGGTCATATAAGATCCGCACCCATCGCCCATCATAAAAAACATCTCCGTGTCCCCCCGTCAGCCTTCGGTCAGCTACCAGGTGCGTATGAGAGCCGACGCGGGGTCTGACCGACTTAATTTAGGTCATTCAACCGGATTTTATATCATTAGCTCTTTGTCCTTGATAACTGTTTACTGATAACTGCTTACTGGTAACTGTTTACTGGTAACTGCTTACTGTCAAGGTAATTCTACTGAAGTGGGTTTGGCGATATGAGGCAGTCCCCAGCCCAATTTTTCTCGCAAAATCCGGAAAAATTCGGGCATTTGGAGGCGAATGAAACGGGCTGAATAGGGCGATCGCTCGATTTCAATGCGATCGTCGGGTAAAATGTAGCATCCCCCATTGCCGTCCACGACCATCACCATCTGGTTCGGTGTAGCTGGAAAAATTTTGACGGGTTCGCTATCGCCGAATACGAGAGCGCGCGAGGCGAGGGAGTGAGGGCAAATTGGGATCAACTGTAGCACGGGCACTCCGGGGGCGACGACTGGCCCGCCCGCACTCAAGGAATAGGCTGTCGAACCTGTGGGCGTGGAAACAATCACGCCATCGGCGGCGATATCAACAGCCGCGTGTCGGCCGATTTGAATTTCAAAGTGACACATACTGGTTAGGGGTTCGCGATGAACCACCATTTCATTGAGACATAAGGCTTCCCACAGATGAACGTCTTGGCGAACGACGCGCACGGCAAGCATCGAACGATCCTCCACTTCGTAGTCTCCTGCGAGTAACTGTTCGATGGCTTTGGGCAGTTGATTGACGTAAGATTCAGTGAGGAAACCCATATGTCCGGTATTGACAGCGAGCAAGGGAATGCTACACGGCGCAACCTGGCGACACGCGGCTAAGACCGTGCCATCGCCTCCCAAAACGATGCCAAAGGCTACGGTTTCGTCAAATCCAGCCGGAACCAGTTGCTCAATTTGCGTTTGACATACCGGGTTTTCTGGGCGAGCGTATCCTAAAATACCGCCAAAACTCGTTGCCATGCACACCTCGCACCCCCGACTGACAAGCTGTTGTTCCAGCTCGCGGGCGACGCGGCTTGCGATCGGTTTAATATCGTTGTAAATAATGCCTATTTTCGGCACAGTCGCTCATCCCGTCTCGAAATCTGATATTTTAGCGCGAAATGCGATCGCGCGATCGCATTTCACGAGGAGACAATATTAAGATTTAGATTTAAAAGGAGTCTTTTTCGACTTTTTGCGCTTGTATTTATCTTGTTGATAGCCGATTTCTCTGAGTTTTTTGAGCATTCGACCGAAGTAGTCTTGCAGGTAAGCTTCTAAGGTGCTGGTTTCTTGGGGATCTAGCCCAAAAGTTTGATAAACTTCTTCCATCGGCCCATCGAGTGGCTGACCGCTGGCTAGCACTCGGGCAAAAGCGAGGCGATCGGCAATATTCCACGTCCACTGAAACCATCGAGCCAAACCGCGCATGGCTTCTAATAGACCCAGGGGAATGCGTGAAATTCTCGCATCTTGACCTGAAAGTCGCTCGCACAAGCCTACGATTTCTTCTGCGGTCCACGCGCGAGTGCCGACAACGGGGAAGGTTCGGTTTTCGGTTTCGGGAACGGCAAGAGCGCGCGTGGCAAACTTGGCGATATCAATGCTGTCCATATAGGCAATTGGCGTGTTTTCTCCGGCAACCCACACCACTTGATTATCTAAAATCGGGATGGCGTATTGACCAATTAATCCCTGCATGAAACCTGCCGGTCTTAAAATGGTGTAGTTCAAACCCGATTCGGCTAAAAAGAGTTCCGTACAGTGCTTGATTTCCATCAACGGAACTGTGGGAAACTTTTCGGCGTTGAGGATGGAAAAGAAAATGTAACGTTTGATATTGGCGGCTTTGGCTGCCTGAATCAAATTAACTTTTCCCTCCCAGTCCACTTTGCGGATGCTGAGGGAGTCAGTTGCTCTTGCCGTCGCTGCATCAATGACTGCATCAATATTTTCTAAGGCAGGAGGGAGAGTTTCGGGTTTGCAAATGTTCCCTTGAACCAGTTGAGCGCCCCATTCTTTTAAAAATGCTGCTTTTTTAAAACTGCGCACTAAACAGCGGACTTGATGACCTTCATCGAGCGCGCGACGGGCAATTTGTCTTCCCAGGGTGCCCGTGGCACCGACCACCAGTAATTCCATTTATGAAAATGTGACTAAATGTTAAGGTCTTGGTAGGATTTTATCAGAAATTGGGACGCAAGTGCCGAGAAATCTGAGAAGGTTCTGCGATCGCGTCTCGATCTCGGATTCGGAATGGCTCGAGCGGGCCAAGCTGTTTAATTAGGGTTTGCTGAGTAAGTGTTGTGATGAGCAGGGGAGCGGGGGAGCGGGGGAGCGGGGGAGCGGGGGAAGATATGGTACATTTGGGGCGATCGCAGTGCGCCGAACAGAAATGATTTTTTCCCGCCGAAGAGCGAAGATTTAAGCAACCCTAAGACACCGCGATCGCATTGATTAATAGGGTTTCAGCTTTGTGCAGCAAGCCCTAATTATTCATTATTCATTATTCATTATTCATTAGTCTTATGTGGCAGTGGCAAAGTTGGGAAGGACAACCGTATTTAACCTGTCAGTTGTTGGAGGATTGGCAACACGGATTTTTTACACGGCAGTTTGCACCGCGCGCGCCCGAGCAGTTGGTGGAAGCGTTGCATCCGGCGGCGGAGGTTTATCGAGCGAAGCAGGTTCATGGCGATCGCATCGTGACTCCCAGGGAAATCGAAATCGAACGCCCCCATCTGCCCCCCGAAGCTCCCTGGCCGCCAGCAGACGGAATTTTGACTGAAACTTCAAAACAGTCGGTTTGGGTGGCTAGCGCGGACTGTACGCCCGCACTGATCGCCGATATCGAGACGGGACGAGTAGCTGCGGTTCATGCGGGGTGGCGGGGAACGGCGAAGGGGATCGTTCCTAAAGCGATCGCGCGTTTCTTCCAACTGGGCAGCAAGGCGGAAAATTTGCGCATTGCCCTCGGTCCGGCGATTTCCGGGCCGGTTTACCAAGTATCTAAGGCGGTTGCGGCTGAAGTCGGTCAAAGTTTGGTGGCGCGCGATCGCAACCTCTCGTCCGAACAAATTATCGAGCAATTATCCCAATCGAACGATCCTCCCATCCTCAACGATCCTCAACCCGATCGAGTTCGCTTAGACGTGCGGCGCGTCAACGTTTTACAATTGGAGGGATTGGGCATTGCCGCCGAACAAATTGCGATCGCGCCCCATTGCACCTACCAACAGTCCGAATACTTTTTCTCCTATCGCCGCACCTCCGAGAAAAAAGTTCAATGGTCGGGCATCGTGAGTCAGTGACCAGTTATCAATTAATAATTATTAATTGGATCTAAGACCTCGAGACAGGGGGACGGGGGGATTTAGGGGGATATCTTTCCCTTGTACCTCATCCAAATGAAAAGCGCTATATTCATTATTCGTTATTCATTATTCATTATTCATTCTAAAACCTACTTCCGATTTGCGGTTTCGAGCAACTCTTCAGCCTCTTCGCTTTCACTTTCTTCAAAAGATTGAAGTTTGTCCGCCTTTTGCAGTCGAGGAAGCGGCTGAGGAGCCAATTCTGGTTCGAGATTGTCGAGAGGAATGGCTGGGAGTTCGTTGGTTTCCACTGCGTTAATGGCGACTCCGAGTAGGGGAAGTTCTGTCTCCACGAAGGTATCGAGTCGAGAGGCAAGGGAACTTTTTTGAGTCACCCCCGGACGCGCGACAATGACGATGCCATCGACGAGGGGTTCGAGGAGCAACGCATCGTTACAAGCCGAAAGCGCTGGCGCATCGATAATGACGCAATCAAAGCGTCCCTTTGCATCTTCAAGCAAGCGCTTGAATTCGCTCGACTCGAGAACCGCCGCTGCTTTGGACTGCGGGCCAGCTCCCGGTACGATATATAAATTAGCGACATCGGGAACCAATTGGAGGTACTCGCTGCGAGAGCTGTAGTAGCTCAGGGGTTCGAGTCGGCTGTCGAGTTCGGGTTCCACGCGCACATAGGGCGCGGCTGAGGGGGAATGTAAGTCGGCTTCAACCAGAAGCGTGCGCTTGCCTGCATTGGCAGAGGCGATCGCTAAATTATAAGCGGTAACGGTTTTCCCTTCTTCGGCACTTTCGCTGGTTAACAAAATAGTTTTTGCCGATTTTGCCGCCCCGCGCCGCAAGTTACTGCGGAACAACTCGTAGTAATGTAAATCGCCTTGATTGTAGGACTGGAGAATCGGAACTTCTTCTCCTTCTTCATTGCGATTGAAAACCCAAGGCAGGACTCCAAGTAACGCCACTTCTCGCTCCGATAAAATCCCTTGAATTTCTTTGGCAGTATGAACGCGAGGATCCAGCATCGATAAGAGGAAAATAATCCCTCCCGCCGCTACCAGTCCAGCCGCCGTGCCAGCACCGATGGCTAAAAGTGGATTGAGTCCTGTATTCACTTCCCCTGGGGTTTCTTCAACTAGAGGTGTTTGAGAAACGGTCAAACTTCCCGTGGTTTCAGCCTCAGCCGACTGCGCGTCCAGCAGCGACGAGAGCATATTATTATAAAGGGTTTGCTTAACCTGCAACTGCTGTTGCAAGCGCGCTTTTTCGAGCTGTTTAGTGGGAAAATTTTCGTACTGTTGGCGCAATTCTCGTTCTTGTCGTTGAACTGATTCCAATTGACTCAACAAGGTATCTCTTTGGGTATTTAAGGTGACTAAGGTATTGGCTAACTGTTGGCGAGCTGGGTCTAAACTGCTCTCTTTGCGAATTTGGCCGGGGAGGGGAGCAAGAACCCCGGTGTCAATTAACTCCGCATACCGGTCTTGTAAGAGTCTTTCAACAGAACGCTTTTGCTCCATTATCTGCTTCATTGTCGGATGCTCGGGACGCAATTTTTCCCGAAGCGGCTCGAGCTGCATTTCAATGTTCAACAACTGTCCCCGCAAATTGCCAATGATGGGATCGGCGCTGAGCATAGAGGAAGTATAAGCTTGGTCGGGGTTCATTCCCAACTGAGAGCTAATGCTGGCAATTTGAGCATCTACGCCTTCTAAGGTGAGTTTGATTTGCCGTTGTTGTTGCTGCATACCGCTAATGCCTGCAAACAAGGAACCGTCTTCTGCTGCGACGAGGGAGGCTCCTTCTTCACTGATGAAATTGTAATAGGCCTTTTCAGCGATTTGCTGGTCTCTTTGAGCTTCGGCGAGGCGAGTTTGGAGCGAGTCAATTTTCGCTCTCAGCAGCGCCGTGTTGATGGAGCGGCTTTTCTCGACCATTTCGTCCATGAGCAGACTCACCGCCGCGATCGCACTCTGTCCGGCTTCTAACTTATCGGGACTTGCATCGCTTTCGGCTGCCTGTTGGTACTGAACTTGAATCTCGAAGGGTTCTTTCTGGTCGTCACCGCCCCCTTTCTTTTTTTTACCGCCCTCTTCTTTTTGAGGAAAGACAATTTTAACTTTATTGGCTAGCTTATCGGGTTTGGCATCTAGTTCTTGAGCCACCGGTTCAATAATATCGGGCGAGAGTAACGTCTCTTCCGATATGGCGACTTGTTGGCCTTGTTGTTGTAGACTGGCTCCAGTTTGGGTAAATGTGGGAGGAGGCGCGGAAAACCGCAGCTTGCCAATCGCCGTGTATTTGGGCGGAGTGGGGGGAGGCGGCGGAAGCATCGAGAAGGCACCGGCAGCCGCAACAATAGCCGCAAAGCTACACAGTCCGAGCAGCTTGTGTTCGTCGAAACTAACGAGAAAACGCTTAACAATGGGGACGGTCATGGCATCCAGCGGCAAGATTGAGGTGGCTCTACTTTACTATTTATAGCAGAAGTCTGGAGTCGCGTAGAAGTCTGGAGTCGCGTAGAAATCTGAATTAGAGTCGGAAAACCTAACACCTTGATTACCGAATTAGGTTGGGAATGGTATCGATGAGCGTGTTGCGAATAAATTCGAAGAGATTGACAACGCTATTAATCGGTCGGGAGACTGTGCGCAAAATATAGTCAATTTTGCCGAAGGTGCTGCGTCGAACGACGAGAATATCTTCGTCTTGGAGGGGAACGTTTTGCGAGAAATCCCCTTCAATGGCGGCCAGCGCGTTGAGGGACTGGCTGACAATTTGACCTTGTTCGGGGTCGAAACGCAACAAACCGATGGAGTCGAGGTCGGCTTCTTGGAAGCTGAGACCGATTTGGGAAATGGCATCGACAAAGGTGCTGCCGTTGGCGAGGGCAATTGAGCCGATCGCTTCGTTGGGATAGCTTAACACGCGTACGATAATTTGCGGTTGGGCGATGGTGGACTCGGCGACTAAACGGCGATCGTAATCTTCGTCTTGACCGACTTGGAGGCGGGGAACGAAAACCGAATCGCCGTCTTGCAAGCGCAATAAGGGCAAGCGCGTCCCATTTTGCAACGATTCAAAAATATTGACCTCGCGTTCGAGAACGGAACCGCCAGCGAGCGATCGCCGCACGATGACCTGTCGCAAGTCTGCTAAGTTGGTACTGCCCTGGGCGGCGACAATGGCTTCGTCTACTTCTGCCCCCGGAACGAGGTTATAAAATCCGGGTCGCACGACTTCTCCTAAAACGGTAATCGTTGCCGGACGCGGGTTGACTAAAACGGTGGTAACTTCGGGTTGCTCAAATAAGAATTGTTGGCCGAGGGCGGTGCTAATTTTAGCGCTTACCTCCTCTAAGGTGAGACCGATTAACGGAACGTTGCCCAAAATCGGCACGACGAGATTGCCTTCGAGATTAATGGTTCCTTGTACGTCAAATTCGGGGAAGTTTTCGACGCGCACGGAAATGTTATCGCCAATGCCCAAACGGTAGCGGCTAAATCGGTCGTCAGCGTCGGATGCTGGCGGGAGGTTGTCAAACTCGAAGGTCGGAGGCGAGGGACTTGTGGGCGGAATGGGGGTATTGGGACCGAAGGTTTGAGGGATAATTGGGTCGAAGGTGGGAGGGGGATTATTGCGATCTAAGGGGGGATTGAGGGGGGTCGGCGGGGGAATGACGGGGAGGGGAATTTGGCTGGTGAGGGCGGGTTGGCTTTCTTTTGGCGTTGTTTTCGCCGAGGTTGAAAGTCCTTCCCACTCGGGGTGAGAGAGTAAGGAAGTTTCGGAGAGGGAGGGGTTTTCTGCCTCTACACGCTTTTGGATGTCTGTCCCCTCTTCCCCAAGAAGGGTTTCTTCCTGCAATTTTCCCAGGTTTAGTTCCTCTACGGTGTTATCTCCTAGAAGCGTTTTTTGGGAATGTTTGCCTTGTTGGAGGGGCGCGTTTTGCGGGGCGAAGGATGGGGAAGGGGAAGAATTCAACGGCGCGATCGCGTCTGGGTTTTCCTCCACGGCGGTGGCGGAGGCAACGGCTGCCTCTGCTACCGTCCCCATTAATATTCCTGCCAATAACGCGAGTTTCAAAGATCGGGTTGGGTAGGGGGAAAACTGACTCATGGGCGCTCTTGGAAAAGGTCGGCGATTAAGGTTGAGTGTACCTGTTTGGCTAATAATTCCATCTCGGATTTGACAGAATTAATATCTCCCAAGGGTTCGATGGGAATTTGCAAGTTAACAGCGATCCAAGGTTGGCGATCGCCGCGCAGTTGGGCCCGTTGGTCGGCAACGAACCAACGAGAGGGTTTGGGATGCCCTCCGTCCGGCCAAGCGTACCATTGAGCGACAGCATAGGTTTTATTTTCGTTCCATGCCCGAAAGAAGCGGGTTTGGACGGGAATGTTACCGTCCGGTGCGTCAATCGCGAATTTTAACGAGTTGTAGGAGTCGGTTTTCCAGCGATTGATCCCTCGAACATCGACCCAATCGACTTCGGGTTGAATTTTGTGACTATTTTGGGGACGCAACAGCAAGATTGCAGAATCATCGGGGTCGGCTGGGTTTTCCGGTACGATGTGTTGGGCTGACCATTTATGTCCGCCAATTGTCGCTTGTACCTGTTCGGTTATTTTCCATTGGTCGAGGGACAACCCCGTTTCGCTGAGATTTCTGAGGGATTTGAGATTTTGGACGGAAACCGGTTTTGCCCAAGACCATTTTCCTTGGATGTAGTTGGGGACGGCAGCTATTGCTAGTAACAGCACGAGGAGGACAAGGACAGCAATACGAGCAACGCGCGATCGCGATCGGGTTTTGGGGGGATGGAGTTGGTCTATAGTTTTCGGGGTCATCGAAATCTCCTGGGTCTGAAACCCCGTCCCTTCGGCAGGCTCAGGGCAAGCCTTTTGAGGACGGCTTTAATTTTTGCTAAAATATATGGGTACTGACTTGCGAAAACTAAGCACTCAGTAACCGCACCTTGAAAACTGGATATAGGGAGTTCTGTACGGAAAAGCTTGTACAGGTAAAATATTCAAGCACCAAGTATTTAAGTCTTTCAAGACACCGTACCGCAGGGCTTGCGGAATCGGGACTCTGCAATGGGTTGAAAGTCTGTGGACTCTGTATAAGACAGTACATGGTTTTAACTGTGGTATGCAGCGGTGAGTGAAGCACCAAACCTAAATCGCGAGGTTTGGGAATCACCGTCCGTTTACGGCGGTGAGGATGTCAACGATTGTCCTCCCGCTTGTTTTCTAGGTTGGATTCTACCGCAGTCGTTTCGGGGGGTGAGGCGATCGCTTCCTCGACTAAGGGCGTATCGCTAGATGTGTCGAAGCGTTCGATCAGGTTGAGCAAAATAACGATGATTCCCAACAGACAAGCGGAATAGACATCGCCGCCCCACGATTCGTGCAGCCAATCAAATGCGCCGTCCATGCCCGTTCCGTGGAAGTAGGTCAGCAGGGTATTGCGAATAACATTGGCTGTGACGCTGAGACCTGCCGCTCCGATGAAGAGCAAAATGGTTTTGGCGCGCGAGCGAATGGCATCTGTCCACACCAAAAGCATAAAGGCGACGTAGAGGCTTGTAAACAGCATTTTCAGTCCCGCGCAATAGGGCGCAACTTCCACGAATTTTCCGTTGACGGTTAGATGAATTTCCTGGACTTCGACCGGAATGCGGAATTGGAGCAAAATAAATCCCGCTGTAGTTGCAATAAATTTTTGGAGGGGAAGGGTATAAGGTGTCAGAATGTAGGGGATAGCATTGGGGGTGGCGAACAGCACAAATAAGAGGGGAAACCCTTGCAATTTTAACCCTTTTATGCCTTTGAGCCACAAACACAGTCCGGCTAAAATGAGGGGAAAGGATAGATTAACCCACTCTGTTACGCCCGTGATATAAAAAATTGCCCCGAGAACGAGACAAAACGCACCCAGGGGATGGGCGCGCTCTTCTAAGCGTTTCCATTTTTTACGATTCTCCCAAGCTAGGTAAGCCGCAAAGGGCAAACCAATTAATCCGTGACTAAAATATTCGTGTTCGATACTGATGCTTTTGTTAACCCATCCATCAACCCAGTGCAGCAACAACGGGCCGTATAGGGCAGTCAGTAGAATCCCTAAAGCGAGATTCAGGACGTTTTGTTGGACGATAGGTGGCAGTTTTTGTTGAATTTGCATGATTGGTTATTGGTCATTCATCAACGGATTTTAGGTCGTGTGCCGACCCCCTTGCCCACCCCCAACCCCCTTATATAAGGGGACAAGGGGTTGGGGTTGGGGGTGGAGCGGCACGGTCAATTTATTGGTCGTTGGTCGTTGGTCATTGGTCATTTGGATATCCAAAATCTCAACTTATCCGCTTCCTCTTCTTAAGGCAAAATTTCACATCTCTAACGCACAACCTATGCGTCGTCCGTATTTATAATTACTCTTTCGCAGCTCCAAGCTCGCTTGCTTATCGGTTAACCCTTCTTTTTAAGAAGGATTTCTAGTTTCAACATTCTATTTTCATGGAATTTTGCGTATTTTCAATGAATTAGTTTTTGTTAATTGTTCTATTTACTGATTACTGCTTACTGTTTACTTCTTCTAATATTAACCTCAAAGAATCGCAGCGGCTAAAGCATCAGCAACAACTTGTACTTGAGTTTCGCTCAAACCTGGATACATAGGCAAGGAGAAAATTTCCCGACAGAGGGCTTCGGCGTGGGGAAAGTCTCCCTTTTTGTAGCCGAGAAAGTCGTAGGCGGGTTGGAGATGACAGGGAATGGGGTAATGTATGCCGGTTTGAATGCTCGACGCTGCGAGTTTTTCTTGGAGAATTTCGCGACTGAGGGGACAAGTTTCGCCGACGCGCAGGACGTAGAGATGGTAAATGTGGCCGCTGCCGCATTGATTTTCGATGGGGACGATACCCTTGTCGTACAACGGGGCAAGGGCGCTATCGTAATGTTGGGCGGCGCTAAAGCGCGAGTGGTTCCACGCTTCGAGGTGAGGCAGTTTGACACCGAGAACGGCTGCTTGGAGGGTGTCGAGACGACTATTGGTGCCGGGGTTGACGTGAACGTACTTTTGCGATGCGCCGTAGTTGCGATAGGAACGCGCTTTTTGGGCAACGGTTTCGTCGTTGGTAATGAGCATTCCGCCGTCGCCGAATGCGCCGAGGTTTTTGCTGGGATAGAAGCTGAAGGCACTGGCTGTACCTACTGCACCAGCGCGATACCCTTCGCGTTGGGCGAGGTGGGCTTGGGCGGAATCTTCAAAAATTAGGAGATTGTGGCGGCGCGCAAAGTCGAGGAGTTTTTCCGGCGATACCATTTGTCCGTAGAGGTGGACGGGGACAATGGCTTTGGTTCGCGGCGTAATGGCTCGGGCGGCGGCTTCGAGGTCGATGAGGGCGGTGTTGGGGTCGCAATCGACTAAGATGGGGGTAGCTTTGCTTCTGATAACGCCGATGAGGGTGGCGATGAAGGTGTTGGCGGGAACGAGAACTTCGTCGCCTTCGCCGATGCCGCAAGCTTGAAGTCCGATCGCGATCGCGTCGGTTCCCGATGCAACTCCCACGCCGTAGCGAACGCCACAAGCAGCGGCGAAGGCTTGCTCGAAGTCGGCGAGTTCTTGACCTAAAATAAAGTTGCCCTTCTCGATGACGGCTTGAACGGCGCGATCGAGTTGGGTCTGGATTGACTGGTGTTGAATCGAGAGATCGACAAAGGGGATGGTTTGTGGGGTCGAAGTCATGGGCTATAACAGGGGAAGGGCGAAGGGCGGATTTTTGAGAATCCGATCCGAATGCTATCTGTTTTACCTATTTATGCCCTATTTTGCTGGGTGTGTGAAACCCCACAAATGACAAGATTTTGTAAAGTTGGGCGATCGCTACGCCTCTAAGTGTGAGTTTTGAAGGGTTACTGGGCTTTGGCTGTTATTTTTTTGCTTCGGCTAATCGTCTCTCAACACGGCTTAATTTCTGTGCGAAGTTTATGAAATGTCCTCACTTCCCACTCCTGACGCTCTTTACTAATTCTCTTGAAAGCTAGGGACAAAGGGTGCGTTACGCTGCGCTAACACACCCTACAGATAGAGGTTTTGCGTAAGCGACAAAGGTGCGTTACGCCGCGCTAACGCACCCTACAGATAGGGCATTCCCTTCTCTAAGGCGAGGGTTCAATGCGAACAAAAGCGGCGGTGTCGATTTTATTTTCGTCTATCTCCAATTGTAGAAGTCGAACGGTAAATCCAGAGGTTTCTAATCGGCGCAAATCCAACGCCGAACTCAAACCGCCCGTTAGCGTTTGCAGGACGAAAGGGGGTAAGGGTTGGCTATCAATGGCGGCAGCAGGTTCGACCAAACGCAACTGACTCGCGCCTTCTACTTCAATTCCCGACTCAACCGCAATCTCCAAGGGTTCCGCTTCGAGGGCGAATGGACGTGCATTTTCGATATTGATTTGCTCGACGCTAGCGAGGAACAAATCGACATTGGCGAGGGGTTGTTGCAGTTCGCCGCTTAATTGTTGCACCTGTTGCAAGTTGGCTTTGAGATTTTCTCCCCTTTGCAGTTGCGCGATCGCCTGTTGCAGCAAACCGAGACGCGCGCGCAGTCCTGGGAGGTCAATTTGGGCAATGGGTTGGGGAAAAATTTGCGCGTCGGCAGGCAATTGGAGTTGTTGCACTTCGATCGCAAATGCTTGTATATCTTCGAGGTTGAGTTGTTGGAGCTGGGCGAGTTGAACTTGCAGTTGGGAAAGGTCAATTTGGGAAAGGCGCGATCGCAATTCGACATCTTCTGTCGCTTCTACTTCTGGGAACCTTGTCTCGAACTGTTGCAAGCGCTGCTGCAAGCCTCTGACATCCACTTGGGAACTCGCTGCTGGCAATCGCTCTAACTCTTCTGGTGTCAGTCCCACCAGGCGCAAATTGGCTTCAAATCGCAGGCGATTGTTCTCCAATAAGTCAATTTGCGCGCTGGTTAAGCGATAATTTCCTCCACCCCTTGACAAATTGCGTGCTACCCCCTCCAAAGCTTTCTGAATTCGTGCTTTGACTTGGGGAGATTGTAAAGCGGCGTTGAGATCGGCTTCGCTCAGGACTAAACGGACTCCGGCTTGGAACGGTTGGCGCAAAGCCGTTAGCGATTGTCTGCCGCCGCCTCGCAGGGTTTGTAAGTCCACGTCGAGGGGATCGGTTTCAATTTCGAGGGTATCAACTCTGATGTTAGGAGTGAGTTGTACGCCTCGGGTGGCAATGCGCAGGCGATCGATTTTTCCCGCGATCGCTTGATAGTTAGGCGTATTATCAACGCGAACCTCGACGATATCGACGCTTTCTAAGTTAGAACGGATTTGGCTTTCGGCGACAGTATCGATAATCAAACCCGTTGGCGCGAGTCCTGCCAATAAGCCCGAAAAGAGAAGAGTCAGAATTTCCACGGTATGAGTGCAATGGGTTCAGAGTTATGGGTTCAGGGTTCAGAGTTAAAGCGCGCGACCCAGACTGAGAGCGGAAAACGGCTGCGAGTGGCGAAAAACCCGTTCCGGCTGGTTCGGTTTCACCCCATTAGGATTTGAAAAAAACCGTTACATTATAAACAGTAGCACCCAAAGACCAAAATTATATTCCTCACCTCTATGAAAAACTCATCCAACCGCCTCCACGACATTTTAAACGACGCTTCTGAAAGCGGAAATCCCCTTGAAACCTATATTCAATCGCTGTCCCCAGAAACTCTCGCCCAATTGTCCAAGCCCGATCCGGAAGTTCTCCAAGTGATGGAACGCAACATTGTTGGGATGTTGGGCGGCTTGCCAGCAGAACAGTTTGAGATTTCTGTCACCACCAGCCGCGAACATTTGGGACGACTTTTGGCTTCGGCAATGATGAGCGGTTATTTCCTCAACAACGCTAAACACCGCATGGCTCTCGATCGCTCTTTTCAAGATATGGAAGAATAACGCGCGATCGCGCTTCTCATTCCTCACACGACTTGCGCCCCCTTCAATCTTCGAGGGGGCGCTTTACTTTAGCACTAATTCGAGTTTGCTCGTCTGTAAGCTGCATTGAAGGGAAGTTGAGACATTCTTTTTTTCGGATAGAACTTGAAGCGAGAAATCGCGGCACTGGCGGCTTTAACAACGTTGCGATCGCTGTCGCGTAGGGCCCGTTGCAGTAAGGGAATAACGCTGTCGGATTTAACATTCGCGATCGCCTCGATTGCTGCTTGCCGCACCTCTGGAGAGCGATCGCGTGCTAAAATTGCCAATGTTTCGACGGCTTGACTGATTCCAGCGCGCATGGGCTGTCCGCGCACGATTTTACCTAAAGCACCTGCTAGAGAGGCGCGCGCGCGATGGCTGGGATGCCGAAGGTAAGCTCTAAGGTGGATGGGATTCGCGATCGCGGCGATGGTTTCTTCAAAGCTGGATTGAGGGACAGCCGAGATTATTTTTTCTTGGACGATTTCGGCTTCGAGAACCGGTTTAAGGTCTGTTTCTGCGATGAGTTCCAGTTCTGCTTCAGGTATTGCAGGATTTTGCGCAGCGCTCGCTAATTCTACTGAGGGGATATTTTCGGGTTGGACACCTCTTTCTAGTGTCTCGTCTTCCTCAACCGGCTCGAGCAAAGCGTCAAAATCGTCAAACTGGGGAACGTTATTATTGAAATCCTCGATTGAGGTTGGGGAGGGTTCGGTTCGCAACGCTGCCTGTTGAGTTTCTAATTCCTGCTGATGTTCGGTTTGTAACGCTGCCTGTTGAGTTTCTAATTCTTGTTGATGTTCGGTTCGCAACGCTGCCTGTTGAGTTTCTAATTCCTGCTGATGTTCGGTTTGTAACGCTGTCAGTTGAGTCTCTAATTCTTGTTGATGTTCGGCTCGTAACGCTGTCAGTTGAGTCTCTAATTCTTGTTGATGTTCGGCTCGTAACGCTGTCAGTTGAGTTTCCAAGTCCGCTTGATGAGCTTGCTTTAATTCAGTTTCCCTTTGCGAGAGGTGAGTTTCGTAGTCCTCGCGCGCTGCTTGAATTGCCGCCTGTAGGCGCGAGTCATGGGAGCGTTCTAACTCCTCGCGGACTTTTTTCAACTCGAACGCGCGTTCTTCTTCGTTTTGCGTCGCTTGATTGCGCGAGAACCCATACGCGATCGCAGCGCCAATGAGGGCCCCGATAATTAAGCTGAGCAAATCCATCTGTTCCTCCTGACTCTAACTGAATCAACGATACGGGTATAATCGGCATTCGGCAGTGTTGCTGTACCAACTTGTTCAGGATTTTAACATTGGTTGGTCATTTGTCATTTGTCCTTGGTCATTTGTCATTCTACCGTTCTCCCTGTCTCCCCAATACCTCTGCCGAATCTTCCTAAAGGGGGCACGGCACTTTGTCAGGTTATTGTTCTCTACTTCAATCTTGTCAATGCCGTGCCCCTACTTTGATTTTGCGCTATCCCCCATCTGCCCATCTGCCCATCTGCCCATCTGCCCATTGCCCATCTGCCCATCTGCCCATCTCCTTTGCTTCCAACCGAACCGAGGCGCGAAGATTGCACAATAGAAAGGTACAAATTCATCAACTTTCATGATTTGCGGACTGTTGACTGGTGCGAGTTATCCTCTGCGTGCTTTAGGCGCTTTTCAAAAATCGCCCCGTTTGTTGAAATTCTTAATTATCCCTATCGCGCTCAATTTTGTTATCGGAGTCGTTCTCTATATTGGTCTATTATTTCCGACTTGGAGTGGCTTAACCCATTTGATTGAAATTTTGGCTCATCGCTTCGATCTCCTGACAGTCAATCTTCCCCCGTGGTTAAGCTTTCTCGACTACCTCATTCTCGCGCTGGGATGGCTGTTGCGCCTTCTGTTGGTCATTATTTTATTTCTGATAACTGGTTTTGTTTTTCTGCAATTTGGCACAATCCTGGGCGCGCCGTGGTATGGTCAACTTTCGGAACAAATGGAAAAGTTTCGCACGGGTCGCGTTGAGATTGTTGAAGTTCATTTCTTAACCGATATTGGACGTGCGATTTTATTTGAGTTAAAAAAAATTGGGCTTGGAAGCGCGATCGCGCTCCCTCTGCTTTTATTCAATTTTATCCCCGGTTTGGGTACGGCGATCGCTAGCTTAGGAGGAATTTCGCTGACGGCCGCGATCGCGCTTTTGGATTTTCTCGACGGTCCTTCCGAACGCCGTCGTTTCAGTTTCCGCAAAAAGTTGAGTTTAGCCGTTCAAACTTTCCCCGCTAGCGCTAGCTTTAGCTTGGTCTGTTGGATTCTCAGCAGTATTCCTTTGGTCAATTTGGTGACGATTCCCATTTGTGTCGCTTCGGGAACGTTGTTTTGGTGCGATCGCATCCTTCCCACGCTTCGGGAACCTTACTCGCCTCAACTGGAGTCCCATTCACTTCGGAATAATGAATAATTACCTCTCCTTAAAAGAAGAGGATTTAGATTGAGAAAAATCTACGGTCGCGCCCGGACAACTCACGGCAATCATAGGAGGTCTCAAGACCTGTGTCCTTTTCTTCGTATCGCCACCAAAAGTGAGAGTTTTCAGCCAAAAGTAAAGATAAATTCATTAAACCACGGAAACAACCATTCCTTCGCGCGCCAATCGGACGCTGGGCAAAGCAGAGTTGAGTTTTTTCTCAACTTCGTCGAGGAGATCGTCGTCATCGTCGGGATTGTACAGCGAAAGAACGACCCGCTTAACGAGGGCTTCTTTGGTAACAGTTAGACTCAATTGCCGCCAAGCGCCATCGATTCCCTTGGCACGCGCGCCATTGCTACAGTTGCCTCCAGGGGCAGGCGCGTCTACAATTAGTAAGTCGGCTCCTCGAGTCAGGGCAAGCAGGGTTTCGTTTGGGCAAGCGGTTACATATTGGCATCCAGTTGCGTAAACGACCGATTTACCTTGATAATTAACGCGATAGCCCAAGGAACGATGGCCGGGGTCGAGAAATTTGGCTTCAACTTTCACTTCCCCCAAGGAGTAGGTTTTTTCCGTCGCCATGTCGTAAAATTCCATTTTCGACTTCATCACTTGCATGGGAACGGGAAAATTGGGTCCCAGCATTTGTTCGTGCAGGCGTTGTTTGAAGGTTGCACCGTTGGAAGCTGATGCCCCGTAAATGTGGAGGTGATTGATACCGATAAAAGCGGGAACGAAAAAAGGGAAGCCTTGAATTCGATCCCAGTGGCAATGCGTAAAGAACATATGCACTTCCAACGGCATCTGTCCGAGCAAACTGTTCCCTAACTGGCGCAGCCCCGTGCCGCCGTCAAAGATTAAGCGCTGTCCTCCAATACGCATTTCTACGCAGGAGGTATTGCCGCCGTAGCGAATAGTATCTTTCCCAGGAGCCGCAATTTGACTTCTAACCCCCCAAAATTGAACGTCAAAGTTCACAGCAAGGTTTTCCTCCTGGACATCGATTTGAGTCATTTCTGATTTGAGAGACGCTGGCTTAGTCGCTAGTAGCATTGTTTCTAAAATTGGAAGCTAGCTGCGCGCGATCGCAGCGAGCAGTCTATGGGGGTATGACTATATTTTTAGCTTAACTGCCCACTTACAGTGAATATAACTAGCCAATGGGTCAGTCGCTTCGGTTTCGCATTCCCAAGCCCCTATAAACACAGAGTTAGGAATATTTTAGCGCTACCTCAGAGCGAGTGGCAGCGTTTTGGCATTCCCCTTTGACAGATCTACTAGCACCCTTGGCCTGGTCGAGAAGGTATAATCCAGGTCATATTATTGTATTGTAACCAACGCTTTGGTTTTGTGAGCCGCGTCACACTAAGTGAGAGTTTTGTTGGCAAGGGGGAGGAGCGCCCCCGTAAAGAGGCGCTTCCCGCACGCTAACTCGCCGCTTTGACGCATTGTTCGATTAATGCGCCCACGTCATTGCCTTGCTTCCAACCGAGAATTTCTGTTTCTTTTTTTTCCAAATTTTTGTAGCTTCGGAAGAATTCAGCAATTTCGTCTAGGCGATGGGAGGCAATATTTTCGAGCGAGTTGACTTGGGCGTACCGCGGATCTTTGGCTGGAACGCATAGAAGCTTTTCATCGCGATCGCCGCCATCAATCATTTCTAGCATCCCAATAGGCCGAGCGGCAATGACGCAGCCGGGAAAAGTAGGCTGGTCGATTAACACCATGCCGTCGAGGGGATCGCCATCGTCGGCTAAGGTATTGGGGATGAAACCGTAGTCGTAGGGATACTGAACCGAGGAGTATAACACCCGGTCGAGAGCGAAAGCATTCAAATCTTTGTCGAATTCGTACTTATTTTTACTGCCGGCGGGAATTTCAATTAAAACATTGAGTAAACCGGGCTTGGGTTGAGCTGGAATGCGCGATAAATCCAAGAGAAATCCTCCAAAACGATGGATACTGATTGACATTAAAATCCTAGAGCGCGCTTCGGAGCGCGCCTGCACCGAAATTAAATTGTCGTTGGAAAGTTGGTAGTCCTTATCCCAGCTCGATTTTATACGGAAGAGGGACTCCCCGATCGATATCGTCGAGGCAAAAAAGGAATTCTCCTCATTTTCCCGCTACCTTCGTACCCCCTTCGGGATAAATTATCTGGGTCGATCTCGATCTATCGAGTTTATTCCGTGGAGCGTGTCATTCTAAAACCCTTGAAGAGTAAGAATTGGGGAGCAGAGTATCGGGACTGCCGCTAGAAGAATAGCGCGCGATCGCTAAGGTCGGGACAGCTAGCGTTAAAATCGCGATCGCCGTTCCGATAATCCTTGCCCACCCACAATTCGGAGGGTCAGGCGCAGGCACAGGAGAGCCACTCGATTCCATAAAAGGGTTTAAAAATCAGTTTAATTTGAGCGATCGCGTTAGGCAAAGAAACCTGAACGTTCTCGATCCACTCTTTATTTTAGCGAGTCACTGACCGCACGATTGTGCTTGCCGCAACTAATCTTTAAAATTACAATAAAAAACCGCCGCAACAGATGAGGGCGGTCTGGATAAGCAATCGGAGGGTGATTTTAGTCTACGATGAGCGGTGAAAAGGGTTTGTTACCGATTTTACGAAAAGGGTTGTCTGTTGCCGATTTCAAGCATTCTCGGTGGGGACTGAAGTCCCGACTACGAACTAATGGTGAGGGCTAAAGGCTCGACTACGAACTAATGGTGGGGACTGAAGTCCCGACTACGAACTAATGGTGGGGACTGAAGTCCCGACTACAAACGTCGCGCGGCTGCATCTTAATCACGACGAGCATAAGCCGCCATCGGTTCTTTAATAAATCGAATGTAAAAATGCTTGAAGGTGGAACGCAAAACGCGCGGCAGTCCGAAGTCGATGGGAACTAGCGCTGCGGGCAATTGCCAGTCGGAAATTTGCAACTCCCCAGGACAGGAGTGGGGAAACTCGATGTCTGAGAGCTCCGGGCATAGTCCCAGACGCTGCGATGCGGCAATAGTTGGCACGAGGACAGGATCGACTTGCAAAATTTCGGCAAACGCGCGATCGAGGGCGAAAACGTCCATAGATGCACCGAGAATCCCCAAAGAGCGAGGTTCGCCGCCGCTGGGTCCTTGACCTTCATGTCCGACAATTGCATCGATAATGGTTAAATCGGGCTTGAGGGTTCGTGCTGTCTCGACTAACATTTCGCCAAAGCGGTTGACATCCTTCCCCGCTTCGAGGTGCCACCATGCTTTCATTTTGCCGGGGACGCAGCCAAAGAGGTTTTTTACGCCCAAAGTCAAGGTGAGTTGAACGTGGGATTTCACTTTGGGAAGGTTAATGATAACATCGGCTTCCATTGCTTCCCTAGACAAGCGCAAATGGCCGAAGTTAGGGTTTTCGGTGGGGTAGCGATCGCCGCTAAATTCGACAATGGGGAGGTCTAAGTCGCGGATGAGGGGGAGATACCCGTTACTTTGAGCGACTCCTTTAGCAGTTCCAAAGGCAGGACTATCGCCAAAAAAAGGAATTCCGCCGACTTCTTTGACCAGTTGTGCGACGCAGTACACCAGTTCGGGACGGGTGATACATTCCCTTCCCGGTTTTCCAGCGGTTAGGAGGTTGGGTTTGAGGAGGACGCGATCGCCACTTTTAACAAAAGCAGCCATTCCCCCCAATGGTTCGAGGAGGTGTTGGAGAGCAACTCGCAAGTGCTCGATTTCGTAAGTAGAGGCTGAAATAAGGCTAACCGCAGGCATGATTTTTAAGGGGAGTGAAACTTCCTCTTATCTTATTGGATCCTTGACGTTCTCCCCTTCCCTTCAGGAAGGGGAGAACATCTTTATAACCAGTTGCCTACCAATACAAAAGGAGACCAGAAAAAAGGATCCCGATAACTTTCACTTTGTAGAAGCGAAAGTTGAGCATTTCGCAGAGCTTCTGCCTTCGTGGTTCCGGGTTGTTGAAGTTCTTGGTAAAAACGCTTCATTAAAACCGCCGCCGCATTATCTTTTACCGGCCAAAGCGTGGCTAAAGTCGAGCGCGCGCCCGAACGAACGGCGAGTCCGGCTAACCCCAGAACTGCGCGGTCGTCCCCGGCTGCGGTATCGCAAGCGCTCAAGACCAGCAACTCAATGGCACTCTCGGAAGCGTTATCTCGACTTTGTAACATTTCCGCGAGTTCTTGAATATTGATGCGTCCTTCCCAGGTTAATAAAAAGGTGTCTTCTTGACGAGAACTGAATTGTCCGTGAGTGGCGAGGTGAACGATATTGCTCGACCTGTTTTGAATTTGCTTTTCTAGGGTTTGTTTGGTGAATTCTTGATTGAGTAGTGTCGAGGCAGACATTAATTGAGAAATCGTTTTCACCTCAGACTGAACGGCGGGAAGCGGACTCAACCCGAAGCGAGACTCGCTAATGCCGCCAACAACAGCATTGAGTTTGTCGCGTTCGAGCGATCGCGCTTGCATCAATTGTAAACCGGGCGAAAGAGCGACGCGATACTTTTCAATGAGGTATTGTTGACCGTCGTGTAGCGCCGCCATCGGTATATTACGCAGTTGTCCGTCGAGAACAAAAACCAGAGTTTCGGTATTGACAAATGCCTGCTGGTTTTCGCCGGGACGGATCAGCCAATCGTATACCTTTTGTGAAATATCCAACCGTTCGATATTATCGGATACTGGATTAAGGGAGGCGAGGAAAGTTTCTAGAGTTTCGTCGAGTTCTGTCTTCGAGACAGGAGTGATGGAGTATCGCAACGGCTGTCCGGGGGTGGAAAAAATAACCGCGAGGCGATCGGGTAAGATAATGGGATAAATAACCGTAGCGCTGGGATCGATGCGATCGATTTGTTCGACTTGGGCGTTGATGCACGCTTGGCGGAAAAAGTTATCGAGTTCGGCTAATTGCAACGCTTCCATTAAATTGCGCACTTTTTTTAAATTTTCCTGGTTGGGGTCTGTGTCCAACAACAGCGCAATCAATTCTCGATAGACCGGTTCGACGCTTTCGCGGAAAGAAAACTGAACGCTGCGATCGACAGCGACTAAATCTTGGCGCAACGCTTGGAGGGAATTCACTGCTTCGGTGTAGGCTGCGATCGCTTCCTTGGGTTGTCCTTGGTTTTTGAGGAGTTGTCCGAGTTGCCATGCTGACTGAGAGACAATATCGTCGGCATTAATCCCGCGCGCGATCGCGAGAGACTCTCGCGCTAGTTTCATCGCCTCGTGGGACTGGTTATTGCGCCCATAAAGTTTGCTCCATTGATGGAGAGCATAGGCTTGGGCCTGGGAATCTTGAAGCGCCTTCGCCCCTTGGACGGAACGGGCGAGGAATTCATTGACCTCTGAAACGGAGATGGGTTGCTGCTGTCGGGGGTACTTGTTGAGCGAAGATACAAGGTTCACCGTCGCATAAATGGACATCCGACTGGGAGGCAGTTCGGCAAGTTGACGCTGAATTTGCGGGGCGAGAGTTTCTCCTTGTTGCCATTGTCCCTGTTGGAGATAAACGTTGAGTTGACCGAGTTGGGCCTCAACCCGCTCGAGGGAGTTTATCGCAGTTTGTTCGGCTTGTTGGAAGTAGTAGAGGGCATCGCCCGGTTTTTCCAGGGCGGCTGCGGTATTGCCCAAACTCAAGAGCAGCGGGCTCAACTCAGCGGTCGAGTCCGAGCCTTGAGCGACTTTGAGACCGTATTTGAGTACGTCCTGACTGGCAGAAAAATTGCCGATCGCGTTTAAGGCAATTCCCAAACTTTGCAAGGCGCTGACTTTGAGCGGCGAGTCGGGCGTGTCGGTCAGTTGTTGGTTAATTTCGTCGAGCAGGCGTTGAGAACGGTTGTAAAAACCCAAGCTTTGCAGGGCTTGGGCTTGATTCACTCGAGCGCCTAACGCTCCCATGTCGTCGTTAGCTTGCTCGTAAAAGGCTCGAGCGCTTTCCCACGTCTCCAAGGCGCTTTGGGCCTGTCCGGTATGTAGCAGAAGACTGGCTTGGGTGTTGAGGATCTGGGCTTGGAGAATGGGTTCTGCGCCCGCTTCGAGGAGCGTCAGAGAGTCTGCGATCGCCTCTTTTGCCTCATCCCATTGATTGAGATTTTGATAGGCTAACGATAAATAACTGAGGCTGAGAGCTTGATTGGCGCGATCGCCTTGGTCGGCATAGGCTCGGGCGGCGGCTTGCCATGCGTCGGCAGCCCCCGCATACTGTCCGGCTGCGTAGAGGGTACGACCGGATTCGAGGGGCGACGAATCGGCTGCCTGTTCTGCGGCGATTTCGGGGGGATTCGTTGCTGCTTGTAACGGCGTAAAAGTTGCCGAAAGGAACAAAGCAAGCAGTCCGAGGAGGAGATATTTGACGAAGCGTTGCATTAGCATAGGACAGGTACAAATGAAGTTAGGTTTAACGCATTGGCGCGGCGCGAACCTTAACTCCCAACGTGCGGGATGGTTCAACCGAATCCAAAATACTGCCCCTGGGTCTGCTTTTAAAGTTCCCTAAATCTTAGCTCTGCTAACAGGCGATTGTAATACCATTTCTACTTAGGTTTTAGGTTTTAGGTTCTAGGTTCTAGGTTTTAGAATTAATGACCACTGCCCACTGACCACTGCCCACTGCCTACTGACCAATGACTAACGACCAACATCTATAGCGTTTTTATTTGATTTGTAAAATCTTGACTTCGGGATTCAGAATGGAAGAATAGAAGAATAGAAGAATTCAAGGGAGGAGCGAGGAGTTACTAAAAGTAGGGAATATCCTTATCTGTTTATATTTCATTTGGAAACGCTATATGCCCTATAGCCAACTCAGTTTGCCTCAAGTCCTCGATACCTTCGGCTTAACTTTAGTCGATCGCAAGTTTTTACCTCAACTCACAGCGATCGAACCGAGCGAATATCTCAAACTCTCTCTCCAACGGGGACTGCCTCTCGCCCTAGCCAATGATACAGAAAAAGCGCGTTCTGAGTTGTTGATTGCTCCGATTTTAGTTGAAGTTAAAGCGATCCTGGCAGACCAAATTGCTTTATTTTCGGGGCGAGATTTTGATGTAGATGCGGAGCGAAATCTGAATGGCTATTGCGATTTTATTATCTGTCAACAACCCGAACAAGTGATGATTTCTGCGCCCGTAGCCGCGATCGTCGAAGCCAAGCGCGATCGCTTAAATGGGGCAATGGGTCAGTGTATTGGGGTAATGGTGGCGGCGCAATTGTTTAATCAACAACAAAATAGAGCGATCGCGACGATTTACGGGGCGATTACGACGGGCGATCGCTGGCGTTTCTTGCAACTCCAACAGACAACGGTTTGTTTGGACTTGGAAGAATATCGCCTTCCCCCTGCCAATACACTTTTGGGGATTTTGGTCGCGATCGCTCGTCCTCTCTCAGTTTAATTTTTGACGGATAGGACTTACGAAAGCCTCTACCTGTAGGGTGTGTTAGCGCAGCGTAACGCACCTTTCGCTATATGTGGTGTAGCTGCGCAAGTCCTGACGGATTAATGACCTCCCAAACAATTGACAGAAGACGCGATCGCGTCTCCACTCGAAACTGCTGTGACTAACTCCACCTGTCCGGCTTCGTTAACCACCCATCCCGTCGCTTCGGTGAAATTGACGGGACTTTTAGCTGAATGGGTCGAAATCGACTCATTTTTCACCTGCTGAAAAGAGCCAAGTGTCGATAAATCGCGATCGACGGGACTTTTAGCTGAATGGGTCGAAATCGACTCATTTTTCACCTGCTGGGAAGAGCGAAACGTCGATAAATCGCGCACGTCTGACCAAACGCGATCGCTTCTCAACCCCTCGTTGGGATTGGGAGGCAAGCCGCCGCGTCCGATAACCGTAAAGCGATTGTCCCGGGCAACTGCCGCGCAGCCGCTGCTAATGTCTTGGCTGGGATCGCTCACATCTTCGGGTAACTGCGCCGCCTCCGAACGCGGACTGAAGTTAAGATTATTGATGCGCACGATGCCATCGACCCCAAACTCGGAACTGGCGGTAATATCGCTTTCGGGAGTCAGTTGGGGACGAAACTCCGTACCAAAAATCCCGCGAGCGCTAATGGTAATATTGCCCCCATTGCCCTCAAAAGCGTTGGCAACAATATCGCTGTTGTTAGCGGCGACGATAAAGCGGGTTGCGATATTAATATTACCTCCATTGCCGGTTCCCCCCGCAGTCGCCGAAATTAAACTTTGGTTGCGCAGCGAGAGGACATCGCGCACTTGTAGGTTAATATTTCCCCCCTCTCCCGACGCTGTAGCTGCAAGGAGCTTTCCTTCGCGGTTGAGGACAACAAAATTGGCATTCACATTCAAACTCCCTGCCGGAGCGCTGCCTTCATTGCTGACGGATACTTCAGCGCCATTAGCAACCCTCAGTATGGGCGTATTAATCGTTACGTCTCCCGACACGCCATCTACGCTCGGAGGCAAACCTAGAGCCTGTTGGATTGCAGGACTGGGAATATCGGCAGTGGATTTGATTCGACTCAATTCGCTGCTGACCGAATCGCGACCGGAAACGCTAACCCGACCCGAAGCATTGATAAAAATGTTTCCTGCCGTCCCGCTTGAAATAGTGGAGGAACTGATGCGACCGCCGTCTGTCAGTCTTAAGTTGCGCGTGTTGACGGTCAGTTGACCGGCATCTCCTGTACTAAACGTGCTGACAGCCAAAAGACCTCCCCTCACGTCAACCGATCGCGCCGCGTTAACCGTTAAATTGCCCGAATTGCCCGCTCCCAATGTTGGCGTTGAAATATTGCCCCCGTTAACCCGCAGGCGATTGGTTGACAGAGTGATATTGCCCCCATCTCCACTCCCCCGCGCTGCGGAAACGATGGAGCTTGTGCCTCCTCCGGCGGGAGTGAGTTCGCCCACGACTTGTACGAGGTCAGGAGCATTGATGAAAATGTCGCCTCCTCGGGCGCTACTGAGCGTTCGGGTCATAATGATGGCATCACCTTCATCAAGGGTCAACCGAGGCGTGAAAATCTCGATATTTCCTCCCTCTCCCGTCCCTAGCGTTTCGTTAATAATGGCGTTGGCAATTCCGGGGACGCGCAGGGGCCTGTTGGAATCGACCGATTCTGTGGCAAAGATACTAATCGGGCCTGCGGGTTGGGAACTGAAATTTTGTTGGAGAAGGGTTGAGCCATCGTTGAGGATTACCCGACGCGCTTGGAGTTGAATCGACCCGCCGCCCAGGGTTCCGCTGGTGTCTGCAAGGGAGCGTTGGGCAAGGTTGATATCTCGGAAGTTTTGTACGTTGTTGTAGTTGAAGGTCAAGCCTTGGGGAGTGGAATTAAGACCCACGACACCGGAATTGACGCTGCCTAATTCAATGCGACCCGAATCGGCTGTAACGACACCTCCTTCAAAGTTGAGGTCTCCGCCGATGAGAGCGAGGGTGCGACCGGGATCGACCCGCAAACCCGATACCGAACCGCTGCGCTCGATGGGGCGAACAAAGGAGTTGTTGCGGGTCAGGTTGTGTCCGGTTCCTTGGACCGCGATCGCGCCGGGATTTCCAGCAAATTGCAAGCCCACTGGCACGTTCACCCCCAGCAGAGGCGGCGTTTGGGGGTTGCTGGCACTGAAGGCAAAACCACTGTTAAATAAAATACTATCGGCTGTGGTTGCCGTGAAAGAGCCGTCGATATTCAATCGGGCATTGGGTCCGAAAATAATGCCGTTGGGATTGAGTAAAAAGAGGTTGGCGCTGCCGCTGGTTTGAAGCAGTCCGTCGATATTGGAAATGCTATTTCCGGTGACGCGGCTGAAGATATTGGCGATGTTGGCTGCATTGTCGAAAAGGACAGAGCCCCCGGTGGGAATGGAAAATTGACTGAAGCTGTGGAAGAGATTATTGCCCGATGTTGTTGTCCCGCCGGTAATGTTGAAGGCAGCACCAGTGGGCGTAACCTGGGTATTGAGGGTTCCATCAGCCGCGACTTGCGCCCTCGCAGGGATTGCACTAAGTCCGAGAGCCAGAAGGGAAATCCAGGAAAAAAGTTGTCTCGTCACGATCGAACCTCCAGGTTGATACACTCGGTTGTTGAGTTGTTATCAATTTTATGCCCTGGGAGAGAGGCGCGGAAACCGGGAAATCACCAATCCGTGCTTTGTTGAATTGCCAACGAGTATTTTCGCCCGTTAGGGTCGTTTATTGTGCCTTTATCGTTCAAAAATCGCGATCGCGCTCCTCCCACTCATTTAATCAACACCCTTAAAACTCCGAAAAGAAGCAAGCATATTTGCTTAAAATGGGCGCGCTGCAGTCTTGATATATGTGTTATTTACGGCTTTTATGTCTCTCAATTAAGATAAATTTGAGCCTAAAAATAGCTACAAACTCGATAAAATCAGCTTCTTATTTAAAAGTAATTGCTATTTGCGTTTATTTACGTAGCTATATAAGAGCAACTCTAATAAGTTTTGTTACTGAATCACTCTTAAGTATCGAGTGCTGTCCTTCCTCTTCGCATCTATAGCGTTTCCCAATGAAATATAAACAGTAGAAGAAGATTAATGATGAAAACGCTATAGGGTATGGGTTCAAAAGAATCCGCGCTCAAAATCCTCCACAATTAATAGAGGAAGCGATCGCCTCTTCGCCCGAAACTGCTGTCACCAATTCCACCTGTCCGGCTTCGTTCGTTACCCATCCCGTCGCTTCAGTCAAATTGACGGAATTCTCGGCTCTCGGCGCTGCTGTAATCCGCTGCGAAGACTGAAATTGGGATAAATCGCGCACGTCGGACCAAACGCGAGAGCTTCTCACTTCCTGCATCGGGTTTTGGGGGATTCCGCCGCGTCCGGTAACAATAAAGCGATTTTCCTGGGCGACCGCGCAACCGCTAGCAACTTGTTGGCTGGGGTCGCTCACTTCTTCGGGCAACTGTACCCTCTCAGAGGCGGGGTCAACATCCAGATTATTAATTTCGACGATTCCATTAACCCCAAACCGAGAACTTGCCGTAATATCGCTTTCGGGCGTGAGTTGAGGGCGAAACGCTGTCCCCAAAATATTGCGAGTGCTAATTTGAATATTCCCCCCGCTGCCTTGGAACGCATTGGCGATGATATCGCTATTTTCGAGAGCAATCAAAGCGACTGCGTTAATGCGAATATTGCCTCCGTTGCCGCCGCCGCCTGCGGTAGTCGAGATCGTGCTACCGCGCCGCATCACCAAGGCATCCCGCACTTGCAGCTCAATATTGCCCCCTTCGCCCAATTTAGTCTCAGCCGACAGCAATCCTTCCCCGTCGAGTAATACCGAACCCGCATCAATTTGTAGATTCCCGGCGTTTGTCGGCCCGTTGTTCTGCACCGTCACCTCGCCCTCATTGCGAACGATCAGGCGATCGGTATTGATACTAATTCCCCCAGCGCGACCCGTTAGATTATTAGGATCTAAACCACTAACCAAGATAACGCGGGGATCGGGGGTCGTTCCCGAAGCAGTAATCGTACCGCCATCGACATCGATAAATTGAGACGCATTAATCGCCAAAGTTCCCGCGCTACCTCGACCGACCGCCGAAGCGTTGATGCGACCTCCATCGCGCACGGTCAGCCGCTGAGTATTGAGGATCAAACTTCCTCCATCGCCTCCCCGAAAGCTTCCCACCCTCAAGTCTGAGGGCGTTTGAAACACCGGGTCAACCCCGCTAATTTCGACTGACTCTGCATCGATCCTAAACGTGCCAGCCGCACCATTACTAAAGGAGGCGTTGGAAAGAACGGCTCCGTCGGCGACGAGCAATTGCTGGGTTGCGATGTCTATATCCCCTGCGTTGCCTGTAGCATTGCCGCCGGTTGTGGCAAAAATATTGCTCGGAAAGCGGAAATTGATTGAGGATATCCCTAGAAATTGTATGGATTCGGAGGCATTAAGGGACATTTTACCGGCGTTCCCGGCATTAAAGGTACGGGTGACCAGTTGTCCGCCTTCGCGAAAGATGAGGTTCCGGGTTGTGACTTCGATATCGCCGCTGGGTCGAGCGTTGGTGGTTTCGGTGGTGGCGTTGCTGCGAAATTGACCGTCGGCAGAGGTTCCGGTAAATTCGACTAACTCCGAGGCGGCGATCGCGATTTTGCCTCCTTGGGAGGTGGGGGAGTTTTGAATCAGTGCGGCGGAGGCACCGAGAAATCTGACCTGCCGTCCGGCGATGTGAATGCCGCCGTTACTGTCGGAACCGCTGGCATCGACTATAGCTTTGCCATTGAGGAGAATGTCTTGGAAGTTGGATACGCCACCGTAGGAAAGGGCAAATCCAGACGCGTGCTGCGTCGCAGTCCCCGAAGGGAGCGCATTCAAACCGACTTGTCCTCCTCCGACGCTTCCCAGCTCAATTCGTCCCCCGTCAGCCACCAGTTGACCGCCTTCGAGGGCAATATTTCCACCAACTAAGGCTAAGGTTCGACCTGGTTTGACGCTCAGCGCTCCGGGATCCCCAGGGCGAGTGAAGGGGGGAAATGCCGTCCGGCTGGTATCGAGGGTTAGTTTGTGACCCGTTCCTTGCACTTGTATGGGAGCGGGGTTGGGATTGAGTTGCAAGCCAATGGGCGCGCTTACGCTCAGGAGGGGGGTTCCTACGTTGGCTGCGCTAAACTCTACCCCATCGGCAAATTGGACGCTCGCCGCCGTTGTGCCGACGAACGAACCGCCGATATTTAAGCGAGCATTAGGGCCGAAGAGAATGCCGTTGGGATTAAGTAAAAAGACGTTGGCGTTGTCATTAGCTTGGAGAAGTCCGTCGATGTTGGAAGGGCTTCCTCCGGTAACACGGCTGAAGATGTTGGCGATATCGGCGGCGTTGTTGAAGCTGGCCGAGCCGTTGGTGGGAATGGAAAATTGGTCGAAGCTATGAAAGAGGTTGTTTCCCGCACGGTTGCCGTTGTCGATGGCAAAGTTGAGGCTGTCGGGAGTGGTGACGGTGGTGGAGAGGGTTCCATCACTATTGATTTGCGCTGCGGCGGGTAGGGAGGCGATCGCGTAAAATAAACCGAATATTGCTGTCGCTGTATGGGTCGTAAGCCGCAAGCAATTCGAGTTGAGCTGAATCATGGGCCTTGGGCAGTAAGTTGGACTTTGTTGGATAATAGAGTTCCCAATGCGATCGCCAGAACGAACAGGAAATGAGAAATTTGGGATATTCCGCATCTGTTACGCTAAATCGCTTCAAATAAAAGCTAAAACCCTTTAATCAAAAAATCGGCAGAAAAGCGCACCACAAAATCTTGGGAAACGTCTATTTTGAATTCAGTCAAACAAATTCAGCGCAGCAACCAACGTCGTAAAGCAAAAGAAACTTACCTCACTGAAGAAGAGTTATTAGAAACCTTACACGATGCTTACGAGTCCGCCCTCAGAGAAGCCGCAATCGAGGCGTTTGAAGGACGTTATGAGGCGGAAGAGATTGAGGCAATGGTAGAGCGTCAAAACATTGTTGAAACGGCGATGGATTTGATTTTAAACCGAAATCCTTGATATAAAATCCGCGCCCATCGCCCATTATAAAGACATTTCCGGTTTCCCCCCATCCCCCCATCAGGGCGGGGTAACCCCGCCCCTACATATTGCTGAAAACAAGCTGTTTAGGAATTACGGCGTTGCCAACAACTCCACATTGCCATTGGCATTCACGCGCCAGCCTCCCGCTTCGACAGGCGTATCCGGTTCGGCAGAATGAGAAGCCGTTGTCGTTCCCAAATTTACCGGAGTCGAATCGTTCATTTCTGTCAGAAATTTGACTGCTTGCAGATTAAAACTGCTGAAATTGCCGATTTGCACCGTCCCGTCCGGTCCCAATTGCGACTCTACCACAATATCGTTACCGGGCGTGCGTTGGTTGCGAACTCGGAGTCCGAGAAGGGCTTGGGTTGCGATCGCAACATTGCCGCCTCGTCCCCGAACAGCCGTCGCCACCACATCGCTATTGCCAAAACCCGCAACAACCGGTGCAGATAAGGCAATACTCCCTGCATTGGCCGAATCGCTTGCTTCGACAGAAATCAAACTATCGCGGCTCAAAACGATACCGGTTTGCGCGTTAACTTGAATCGTTCCCGCATCTCCCTCTTGGGCCGTCGCTGCGATAATTCCTTCATTATCGAGCAAAACGGCTCCCGCATTGACTCGAATATCTCCCCCATCGCCGGTTCCGACATTTTGCGCGAGGACTTCGCCGCCGTTGCGAACGCTCAGAATGGGAGTATTGATACCGATGCGTCCCGCTTGTCCGGTTAATTCCGGGTCTACGCCGCCAACCACGATGACGCGGGGATCGGGAACGGTTCCCGAGGCAGTAATCGTACCTCCATCGAGAGCGATAAATTGAGACGCATTGATGTCGATCGTGCCGGCATTGCCGCGGTCGATGGTCCAACCATTGATGCGACCCCCATCGCGGACGATCAGCCGTTGAGTATTGAGCAACAGCCTTCCTCCATCGCCTCCGCGAAAACTTCCCACCCTCAAGTCTGAGGGCGTTTGAAACACCGAGTCAACGCCGCTTATTTCCACTGACTCTGCATTGATTCTCAATGTGCCACCTGTCCCATTACTAAACGAAGCGTTGGATATGACTGCCCCGTCTGCCACCACTAATCGCTTGGTTGCAATATCCACATCCCCTGCACTCCCCGTGGCGCGTCCGCTGGTTGTGGCGAAAATGTTGCTCGGAAAGCGAAAATTGATGGGGGAGATTCCGAGAACCTGAACCGACTGGGAGGTATTAATCGACATTTTCCCTGCATTTCCGGCGGTAAAGGTGCGGGTGACCAGTTGCCCGCCTTCGCGGAAGATGAGGTCTCTGGCACTGACTTCGATATCGCCGCTGGGTCGGTCTGTGGTCGTTTCGGTTGTCAAGTTTGCCCGAAATTGTCCGTCGGCAGAGGTTCCGGTAAACTCCACTAAATCGGTAGCATTGACGGCGATTTTGCCACCCTCAGAGGTTCCGATGTTTTGAATGAGTCCGATAGAACCGTCTAGCACTCGAACCTGTCGTCCTGCAATGTGGATGCCGCCGGTGCTGTCGGAACCGCTGGCATCAATGAGGGCTTTTTGCGAGAGTTGAATATCCCGGAAGACGGGTGCGCCACCGTAGTTGAGGGCAAAGCCAGAAGCGGTGGGAGTCAAGCCGACTCTGCCGAAACCGACGCTGCCGACTTCGATGCGTCCTCCTTCGGCGACCAGTTGACCGCCATCGAGGGAAACGTTGCCGCCGACTAGGGCTAGGGTTTTGCCCGGTTGTACGGTTAGTGCAGCGGGATTGGGTTCTCGCGTGAAGGGGGGAAAGCCGGTTGTGGTGGTGTCTAGCGTTAGGTTGTGACCGGTGCCTTGGACTTGAATGGGGGAGGGGTTCAAGGCGAATTGCAAGCCTATCGGAACGCTCATGCTGAGGATGGGCGAGGCGTTGGGGTTGGTTGCACTGAAGGCGATGCCATCGGCGAACTGGACGCTGTTGGCGGTCGTGCCGATAAAGGAGCCGCCAATATCGAGGCGGGCGTTGGGTCCGAAGAGGATTCCGCTGGGATTGAGCAGAAATAAGTTGGCGTTGCCGTTAGCTTTTATTAGCCCGTCGATATTGGAAATATTACCTCCTGTAATGCGGCTGAAGATATTGGTAATGTCGGTGGCATTATTGAAGAAGGCAGAACCGTTTGTGGGGAGCGAAAATTGGCTGAAACTATGGAAGAGGTTGGTTCCCGCGCGATCGCCGTTATTAATGATAAAGTTTTGATTGTTGGGGGTTGTAACGGTTGTTGAGAGGGTTCCGTCACTGCTGATTTGCGCTCTGGCGTTTGGAGTAAGCACAATGAGCGGTAGGAGGAGTAGGCCGAACTGACTAATAAGCCCAAATGCTTTATTTTTGTGCAAAGTCATGGGGATTCGATCTTTCTTAGGGAGTTAATTTCAAGCTAACACATGAAATTAAATCGCCAACAGTAAATCTATGCAATTTTGTGACTTTAATATCTTTCTTATGAAAAATAAAAAGGGGTGAAATTGCGGTCGATTTTGAGAGTGTTTAGATTTTAAAATCTTAAGGAAGCTGGCTCAAATTAATCTTTCTCTAAAGTTAATTCGATGAGTCTATTAGGGAGTGCAAATACAAGATATTCAGCGAACATCAATGAGATTGGGTGCTAAACGCTCGCACAAGACTCTACGGGCTCGACTTTGGAGGAAAGACTTGGGACAAGATTCACTGGGAGGGGATAGGCAAATGCGATCGCGCGCTTTTCAAACTCTTGCTTAATTCTAAAATTCACGGTTTGTTGCACGTCCATGTATTGGTTATAATCGTTGCTCGTAACGAAATAGACAATTTCAAAAATGAGGCTAAATTCGTCGTAGTGGCTGAAGTGGGCGCGATCGAAAACGACGCATTCGGTTTCTTCCAATATATTTCTAAGGAGTAAAGGAATTTCCTTTAACCGTTCGAGAGAAGTTTCATAAGCTACACCAATTTTAAACTCAACGCGACGTTTTGCCATGCGTTTAAAGTTACGAATGCGCGAGCTTGTCAGATCGGTATTTGCCATAATAATTTCTTCCCCACTCAAACTTTGAAGTCGAGTTGTTTTGATTCCTACTTGCTCCACCGTTCCTAAATAGTCGCCAACAATAATGAAATCGCCTAACTCAAAGGGACGGTCTAGTAAAATTGCAAAGTAACTAAATAAATCTTGTAAAACCCCTTGGGACGCTAAGGCGATCGCAACACCCCCAATTCCCAAACTCGCAACAACCGCAGAAACATTAAATCCTAAGTTATCGAGTAGGAAAATAATTCCAATACCCCAAACAATGGCGCGAATTGCAGGAAGTAGTGTCTTCAAGCTCTGGTCTAAGTGAAGTTCTTCTCGCTGCGGCGAAAAACAATAAACTCGTAAGAGGTATTCAATGAGAGAAACAATCAGACGAATTCCTAAAAGGGTTGCGATAACAGCAGTCGTTGCATCAATAGTCTGTTCGAGAATCGGATGTAGGTTCAAATTGCGAAGCGCAATATAGATGGTTCCTAAATAAAGAGCGGGAATGAGACGACTTTCGATAATCCGAACCATAGCATTGTCAATATTATTAGGCGTTGTTTGAACCCAGTGTTTCAAGGGTTTCAACAAAAATACCTGCAATCCTTTTATCGCGATCGCGCTGACAATGGGCATTCCCAAGGCCATGAGGTAATCGTTCGCTCGATTGTTGAGAAATTCGGTTTGGAGAAAATCGACTGACATCTGCGTCCTCAAAAGATGTTACTCTGGCTCGATATATTGTGGAGGGCGATCGCACTAGGTATCCTCTCTCTAAAGGAAGAGATAGATGAGATTCAGCGTAAATCCAAAAAGTCTAATAACAATTGACTAACGATTGCCCCTCGAGGCATCATAGTTGTCTAATACTAGATTGACATGAAGCTGCACAGAATAAAGTAGGGTGTGTTAGCGAAGCGCAGGTGCACCATTTAAAAATTAAACATTAAATACAATTCCCCCCTGCTTCCCCTGCTTCCCCTGCTTCCCCTGCTCATCACAACACTTATTCAGCAAACCTTACTTATATTACTGAACGGCTTCTTTGACAATTTTGAGGATATCATCATTAATATTGCGGGGAATTTTGAGATAAAGTTTATCTTTCTCTAACTTCAAAACTCGCTCAATAATTTCTCGCACTTCGGGCGGCGCGCTGACCAAAGGTTCTTGAATATTGTTGGGGTCGGTTTGATGTTTCATGGAAATTTCTATAGACTGAGAATGCTAAAATCAAGGTGAGCACGGTTATCGCGATCGCTTTACTGTTAGCTTAGCTAATTTGTAACGTCAAATCTCCCACAGCATTGGTCATCTCAAGTCCCCTTTCCTTCTGGTACCATGCACGTTGGTTCTAGTTTAAATCAATTCGACACAATTCTAGTTCCTCGAGGCGCTGAATATCGAGCCGTGCGTCGGGGACTTCAACCTATTTTTCCCACGCTTCCCATTTGGGCGATTCCCGTCGGTTTGCGTGCAACGAAGCAATATTTACAAAACGCGATCGCGACCCAAAAACCCTCCCGCATTTTACTCTTAGGCTTGTGCGGTAGCTTACAACCCCATCTCGGCGTTGGCGATGTCGTCCTCTACGACTGCTGTCTCTACGGCGACGCAGACAGCGCGCGTCAACAACCTTGCGATCGCCAATTAACGGCGATGCTGGCAGAACGCTTGGGAAAACAGGTAACTCGGGTTCGAGGGTTAACCAGCGACTCCCTCGTCGTTTCCGCCGATCGCAAACGAGCTTTGGAACAATTGTATCAAGCCGATGTCGTTGATATGGAAGGATTTACCGTCCTCCAACAATTTAATGCGATCGGCACCTCCGTTGCCATGTTGCGCGTTGTCAGCGACGACAGTCATTTCGATCTTCCCGATTTATCGGCCGCGATCGCCACGGCTGAAGGTCGCCTCAAACCCCTCCCCCTTGCCCTCAAACTGCTCGGACAACCCCGAGCCTCTGCGCGTCTCATTCGCGGTTCTCTCAAGGCTTTGCGCGTCCTTCAAGGGTTGGGGACGAGTTTGTAGAGACTCGGCAAAAATTCAGTTTGAACTTTAATTGTACTCGACAGCAAAGGTATTCATTTTTAACACATTCCCCGCGCTTAAAATTATTGATATTCGCGATGTCGAAGAACCCGACCGTTGAAATTTTACAACTTAAACCCACTGACGTGCTGCAATTCGAGGAAATGATGACCCTGTTCGGCGAAGCTTTTGAAGAGATTGCCACCTATTGCGACAACCGTCCGAGTCGGCTGTACTTGGAAAGTTTATTAGCAAGTCATGATTTTATTGCGATCGCAGCCATCCAACAGGAGAAAGTTGTTGGAGGATTAGCCGCCTACGAACTCAAAAAGTTTGAACAAGAGCGCAGCGAAATCTATATCTACGATTTAGCAGTCGCCGCATCTCATCGACGACAGGGAATTGCCACAGCTCTGATTCAAAAAGTTCGTAAAGTTGCCTCGGAGCGAGGGATCGGCATCATTTTCGTACAAGCCGATTATCAAGATGCTCCTGCCATTGCTCTCTATGAAAAGTTGGGAGCGCGCGCAGAAGTTTTACACTTCGATATTGCCGTATCCGAGTTAGAGGAAGATGTTTTACAATGAATAATGAATAATGAATAATGAATAATGAATAATGAATAATGAATAATGAATAATGAATAATTACCCTTCAAGGCTACACATCTTTCCTCCCGTCCCCCAGTGCCGAGGTCTTAGACCCAATTCATCAATTAAAATGAGGTTAACACCATGAGTTTAATGATTTCTGATGAGTTTCTGCAAACAGCACAAATTTCTGAAAGCGACCTCAAGCTAGAAATTGCTATTCTACTATTTCAACAACAAAAAATTACGTTAGGAACAGCCAGCAAATTTGCCGAAATGAATCAATTAGAATTTCAGCGAATTTTAGGCAGCCGCAAAATTTCCAATCATTACGGCGTTGAAGAATTTCGGCAAGACCTGAAAACCTTGGAGGCGAATAACTGGCGATGATTGTTGTGAGTAATACCTCGCCGATTTTTTACCTTTCAACTATTGGACAGCTCGACTTACTCCGTCAACTGTACAATGAAATCTTAATTCCAACGGCTGTATTCGACGAAATCATCAATGTAGGGAATACCGATGCCAGCGCAGAAATTATACCGACTATAGATTGGATTCAAATCAGAGAAGCAACCGACCGAGTTAGAGTCAGCCAGCTAATAGTCAAACTCGATCTCGGAGAAGCTGAGGCTATCGCCTTGGCTGTCGAATGTAATGCAGCTCGATTCCTTATTGATGAACGATTAGGTAGAGCTGCCGCAGTACGTTTAGGATTAGAAGTCACAGGCGTTTTGGGAGTGCTTGTCGCTGCCAAACGCAACAATCTAATTCAGGAGGTTAAACCGCTACTCGATGCTTTAATTAGTCGAGCTGGCTTTTGGGTAGACGAGCAGCTTCAAGCAGAAGTTTTGCAAGCTGCTGGCGAGTCGGCTTAAAATAGATGAGCGAGTAAAATCGGGGTTGAGAGGATTATTTGAACAACGTTAAAGTAAAGTTCGATCGCGGATGAGGAGTGAGGAATTAATGAGCCAAAAAAGTCAACTATGGCACAGCGGAATAGCGATCGCCTCCAGCTTCCTAATGTTAGTCGCGAGCGCAACGGCGGCGATCGCCGAATCAACCTCAAGAGTTGAAAACCTCCCCATAACCCCAGAACTTCCTCCCTTAGATAACGCCGAAGCCTTCCTCCCCCAAGCCCTTCAAACCCGTCTCGTCTTGCGTCTAAGCGATCGCCGGGTGTACTATTACCAGGGAGACGAAGCGATCGCCTCCTACCCCGTTGCCATCGGCAGAAAGGGATGGGAAACGCCCACCGGCACCTTTAACGTCCTACAAAAAGTCCAATTTCCCACTTGGCAGCACCCCTTCACCCAAGAAATTGTCCCTCCCGGCCCCGACAATCCCCTCGGCGATCGCTGGATTGGCTTTTGGACCGATGGCGATAACTATATCGGTTTTCACGGAACGCCCAACGAAGAACTCATCGGTCAAGCCGTTTCCCACGGCTGCGTGCGGATGCGCAACGCCGACATCATTGCCCTATACGAAAAAATCCACATGGGAACCCCAGTCGTCGTCGAACCCTAATCGCCAGTGAGAATCTGTAAAACCCGCTGCGTATCGTCGAGGTCGCCGACAATTCGGCGCACTGGCTCCGGGAAAACCCGCATCAGCGTTGGAATTGCAGAAACTTGGTTTAATTCCGCCTGTTCGGGATGCTTGTAAACGTCGATAATTTTCAATGTATAAGGAGAGTGCAGTCCTTCTTCGAGTAAGTGATGCACGCGCCGCAATGTTTGTTCGGTCGCCACACTATCCCCCGATACGAATAGACGCAGGACATAGCCCAAAGAAGGGGTTGAAGGTAGAGATAAAAGGCTGATTTCCGCTGCCTGCTCGCTTTTGGACGGTTCGAGTTCGGCGTAATTGACAATTAAATCGCGCTCCTCCCACAACTGAGGAAATTGAGCGCGATAGGTGTCCAGGATCGCCGGTTCGCAGGACGACTCTTGCCACGGTGCCACTTGCCAAATAGTATTTTCCGCCTCGAAGACCGCATTCAAAAGGGCTTGGTGGCGCTGTACCGGCGGATACATCTCTGCAAACGTTTCCACCTTCCCCGTCTTGGGGTTGCGCCAGCGGTCGAGGGTGGCAGTGTATCCCGGCACGAGGAAGTGGGGCGTTTCGCTCAATCCTAATAGATCTTGGAGCGCGGCACACAGATGAAAATGCCAGCGATCGCGCTTCCCCGGGTCGATACAATAAATTAAATCGCCCCCCGGCGTAAAGAGGGCAATTCCTTTGAAAAAAGGGGGAAGGCGATCGCGCATAAAATTTTCGACTATAGCAAAATCAAGATTATCCCTTCCCCAACTTCATTCCCAGTTCGCTTAAATCCGCCCGCGCAACATTTGAGCCATTTCGTTAGGTGTCGGCGATTTTTCGAGAGCGGTTTCCTCGGTAATGCGACCTTCTTGATAAAGATTAAACAGGGCTTGATTCATGGTAATCATCCCGTCGTATTCTCCATCCATCATCAGCTCGTGCATTTCCTCGTAATTTCCCTTACGAATATACTCGCTCATGGTTGTCGTATTAACCAAGATATCGTGGTAGGCGGCGCGCTTGCCGTCCGTCGTCCGACAGAGACCTTGGGCAATAATCGCCACAACCGACTCAGCCAGAGCCACCCGCATCGCCACTTGCTCTTCTGCCGTATAGAGGGTGAGAATCCGCTCGATAGTTTTGATGGCGCTGTTGGTGTGCAGGGTTCCCATAACCAAGTGACCGGTTTGGGCGGCTTTGAGCGCTGTGTTCACCGTGCCTTTGTCCCGCATTTCCCCCACCAAAATGATGTCTGGATCTTCCCGCAAGGAGGCTTTAAGGGCGTTGTCGAACAAGAGCGTGTGTTGACCGACTTCGCGCTGTTTGACCAATGATTTGCGGCTTTTATGAACGAATTCCACCGGGTCTTCAATGGTAATAATATTTTTGGCGTGTTCTTTATTGATGTAGTCGATCATCGCCGCTAGCGTCGTCGATTTCCCCGAACCCGTCGGTCCAGTCACCAGCACCATGCCTTTATGCGCGTCGGAGATTTCTTTAAATGCGGGAGGCAACCGCAGTTGCTCCATTGTTAAGATTTTCAGGGGAATGAGCCGCATCACCAAAGACGGTCCGGTGAGGGTATCAAAAATATTGATCCGCACCCGGGCGAACTCGTATTGGGTTGCACCGTCGAATTCTTTCGTATCTTTAAAGCGTTGAATTTCTTGTTCGCTTAAGACTTCGTGCATCCAACTGAGAAAAGTTTGTTCGTCGGTGGTAGGGTAGTTGGTGATAACCACTTCGCCGCGATCGCGCATTCGAGGCACTTCCCCCACGCCTAAATGAAGGTCGGAAAATCCCTTTTCGTGGGCTTCGGTCACTAATTGTTCTAAGCTGGGGCTGCCGTCAGAACGTCGGGGTTTTTCGCTTTGTCGTCCGAGGGCTGCCGCAGGTGGCGCAGCAGGCTGTTTCATGGCTCTTGTTGCCTGGTCTCGGGCGGGCGGTCTTTGGGCGGCTGGTCTGGCTGCTTTGGTCATTTGGCGCGTTGCGTCGGCAGATGCACCCCTAGCCCCAGCCAGACCTCCGGGAGGGGGAGCGGGCGGACGACCTGGAGGAGGGGGAGGAGGAGCGGCTCGACGTTGGGACTGCTTTTCTGTCATGGTGATAATTCCCGCGCTGGATATGTGTGGGTAATGGCTTAAATCTATTGTTCCCATTCAATCATAGGGTAAATTGCGAGAGGCGATCGCGTCGCCATTGCCTTTGAGTTTTCGGGTCGGAACTTTTTGCAGCGATCGTTGAAATCATGTAAAATGTTACAGATTATTTTGAGCGGGAGGCAAACTCTCGTTTTTTCGTCTTTTTTCCTTTGAATCGACTAAAATCGCCAATTTTGCCTCATTCTTCTTTCCTCAATTCTCAATTAATTGTTAACTTTGATTAAAATCAACTCATCTGACCCATCAGGTTGATTATACTGATGTATCACTAGAAGCAATGGCGACCAAAACTTCTAAGATGCTAGGTTGTCGTTCTATATCTTTCGGTAATGTTTGTTAGTCTGACTTCGCCGCCCTCTATTTAGGCGAAATTTTTTGTATCTTGCTTAACGTTGAAAATAGGAGAAAAGAATCATGCTCGTTCAAAAGCAAAGTTTAACACAAAGCTACCTCTTATCCACCGTTAAAAGTTTCCTCATTTGGAGCTTTACGCTAACGGTTTGTCTGCTGGTTGTGGGCTTTCCAGTAGGAGTTTCAATTTTCGCAATTGGTTCTCTTTTGGCCCTGAGCTTGCAGTCGGTCTTGCCTGTTAGTGCGGTTTTGTTAGTGGGGGGAAGTTTAATAGGTCTTAACGTTCTTCTCGTCGTGGCGAGTGCGGCAATTTTGGCAGTGAAAGGCGTTCATCCCCAGGAAGTGCAGTGGCTCAATTGGCTGCACGCGAGCGAAGAGCGCGCTACACTTCCGGTCTATGCGTCTTGCCCTCTCACGTGCAACGTTGGCACAGTTAAGTAGAGGTTAGGTTTTAGGGTTTAGAGTTGAGGTTTTGGATTTTAACTCCTCCACTGCCGATCTGCCCATTTTCCATTTGTTCCTTGAAGGCGTGAATTCCACATCGGAAACTAAACAGTCACGCCTTCAAGTTTTTCGTCCGCGCGCTCGTATAAGTCTCGCAACTGTTGCAATTGTTCGTCCGTCGCCGCCCAAAATCCTCGTCCGTGGGCTTCCAACATTCGTCCGACAATATTGCGAAAGGCTTCGGGATTGGCCTCTCTCAGTTTAGCCGCCATTTGGGGATCGAAAGCATAGGTTTCTGCCGCGCGATCGTAAACCCAAGTATCGGTAAAGTTAACCGTTCCTCCCCACCCAATTAACGCCGTCATGCGTTGGGAAATTTCGTAAGCGCCGCCGCTTCCTTGTTCTACCATTGCCTCCGCCCATTTGGGATTGAGCAGTTTGGTTCGATATTCAAGGCGCAACAAATCTTCGAGTTGACGCGGCGTTGTATCCTTAGAAAAGCTTTCAATAAACGACGCATTCACTCTCTTGCCGCTGCGTCGTTGGGCGGCTTGTTTGAGCGCGCCGGTATTGGCATAATATTCTTGGATATCGGTAAGGCCGTATTCCACCGAGTCGATTTCTTGGACGACGCGATCGCTCGTTTTTAACAACTCCTGCAATACTTCAGGTCTCGCTTGTCCCCGATCGTTGCGTCCGTAGCTAAAGGAATTTCGACTCTCCCAAGTTGCTGCCAATTCTTCCCCAGACTCCCAATTTCCATCTACCACTCGGTCGTTTACTAAAGACCCAAAATCTCCTGCGGGGTTAGAAAATAAGCGCGCGGCGGTATTGTCAATACCTCGGGCTGTTAATGCTAAAGCGTGCTTGCGAATAAAGTTATCTTCCTCACTTTCGGGTGCATCCGCCGCGCGCTGAAACAAATCGTCGAGTAACTCGATAATATTGGCGAAACTATCTCGGAAAATACCGGAAAGATTTCCTAAAATATCGATGCGCGGGTGTCCCACATCGGACAGCGGTTTTAATTCGTAGCGAACGATACGCCCCGTTCCCTCCTTAATCGGTTCTGCACCCACTAATTCTAACACAATGCCCAGGGATTCTCCTTTGGTTTTAATGGTATCTAATCCCCATAACATCACCGCGACGGTTTCGGGATATGCGTCGCGTTCTTCTAGATGTTGGGCGATAATTTTTTTAGCAATTTCTCGTCCCCGTTCCCAAGCAGCGGGAGATGGCATTCGATAGGGATCTAAAGCATAAATATTGCGTCCCGTCGGCAAAACGCCAACGCCATCGCGCAATAAATCGCCTCCCGGTGCGGGGGGAATATATTCTCCATTAAGTCCGCGCAGGAGGTTGGTTATTTCGTCGGGGGTTTGCATCAGGCGATCGCGGATTTCAATGGCTTCGCTTAAATTATTTCGTTGCTCGTCTGTTAGTTCGCGTTGCTGTTGAAGTAATAGATTTTCCCAAAGTTGCAAAATCTCCTTTTGGTCGCGACCTCTATAAACCTCCTCTATCGCCTCCGCAGGAAAAGTTTCCTCGCCAAAATAAGCATTTAAATAGGAGGAGAGGGAGGCGCGATCGGGTTTTTCGCCCAGGGTATGCAATCCCGATGAAAATAAACGCTGTTCGACGACTTGCAGGTATTCATAAACCTTGACAAAATACCCATTTATTGCTTTTTTACTAAACAGTTTCGCATTTTCAAGATTAAACGCAATCCCTAACTTATCTCCCTCCTCAAAACGACAATCTGCATCTAACCCAGCATCCACAATTTTCTGACAAATTGCCTCTTTGAGCGCATAATTCTTTTCCGGGTCTTCTCGATATTCCCCAATCAACTCGCGCAACGCCATCAACTCTTTATACAATCCCGCGCGACCGTAAGGAGGAACGTTGTGGGAAACTAAAACGCCGTAGCCGCGACGTTTTGCCAAAATCGATTCCGAAGGATTGTTGCAAGCATAAATATAAAGATTGGGCAAGTTTCCCAGCAAAATATCCGGCCAAGAATAGCCCGTATTTCCCAAGGGCGATCCGGGAAGCCATTCCACCGTACCGTGCATTCCGAAGTGGAGGATTGCATCGGCTTGAAATTCATGTTGCAACCACTTATAAAAGGCTGCATATTGAGGATGGGGCGTTAAATCCTTCTCAAACATTAAACGCATGGGATCGCCGGAAAGTCCCAAGGGAGGCTGAACGCCGATCCAAATATTGCCCAATTGAATGCCGCTGACGAGAAAATTGTCTCCGCTGGTTTTAATCCCCGTTTGAGTGAGAGATTTCCACTGTTTCTCGATGCGCGTTGTTAAAAGATATCCCAGCCAGCGTTCTAAAGTTTCAACAGATACAGTTTGCGGGATTGGAGTTTTTGATTTTGGCTCGCGATCGCGTGAAAAATCTTCGTATTCATCTGAAGAGGGAAAACTTTCATCGGCTTCTTTCACCCAGTCAATAATTTCCTCCCCATCTTTAGGAAGATCGCCAACTGTATATCCTTGTGCTTTCAGGGCGCGGAGAAGATTGAGCAAGCTTTTGGGAACATTTAATAAAGCAGCCGTTCCCGTTGCGCCGTAACCGGGAGGAAAGCCGTATAAAATAATGGCAACTTTGCGTTCGGCGGGAGGAGTTTGTCGCAGTCGAATCCAACTTTGAACGCGATTAGTCAGGCGATTGGCACGTTCGGGAATGAGATAAATATTTTCTCCTACCAAACCGCCGAGGGGAATAGTATCGATCGCGCCGTCGAGTTCGGGCAAAGCATACAATACGACACTTTGCAAGCCCCCAATTCCTTGGCGCGTCCAGGAGTGAATATCTTGAATTAATAGCGGCGCTGCAATAAGATACGGGATATTTTTAGCGGTTAAAATGCACTTTGCAACTTCGACTTGTCGTCCGGCTTCCATCGAACCGGCAGGACCGCCAACGAGGGGAAAACCAATTGTAGAAACAAGAGAATCGACTTCTACGGCTTCAGCAGAAAGGGAGTTTGTTTCGATGTTTCCCTGTTTTCGTTGGGCCGTTTCGTAAGCCGTTGTCATCCAATCTCGGACGGCGACGTGACCTTCTACGCCGTTGATAAAGATGGGTAGGGGAATGAGACCGGCGGTTTCAAATTTGCGGATGAGTTGGGGAATATAAGGTTGTTTCGTAATAACGTGCTTGCGGTATAGAAGAATGCCGACAACGGGAGGTTTCGATCCCCTCTCATCGCCAGACGAAGCAACGGAAAAGCGTTTTTCGTTTTTCTCTTTTTTTAGGGTGGTGAGAGGGGGATTTCCAAGAGGAGAATTTGAAGAGTTTTTGGAGTTTAAATACCAGTTTAAATACTGTTTGGGAGAGGTAAAATAGCCGTCGCAATCGGGATGTAACAGTCCCATATTAGGCGTTTCAACTGGAGGCGGAATTTCGCCAATTTCGAGTTCCAGGTACTTTTCGCCCAATGTCCAGAATAAAGCAGCGACATTTTCCATTCCCCCCGCATTCCAGTAGCCGTAAATTATCAGCCAGTTGCGCAAGTCTTGAACTTTTTTAGCGGGGATATATTTGAGAAGTTTAGGACCAATTTTGAGGAAGCTGATGTAACCGGCGAGTTTGTCTTCTTCGCGTCCTTGGCTGAATTTGTCGAGGATAAATTTGACGGGTTTGGGCATTCCTTTCGGGCGATCGCCGATCGCGAACTTTCCCAATTTCGTCAAACTCATCAGTTCCAACGCCGACTCAAAAACGAGACGAATGGGAATCTGTGCGGCGCGATCGCGCAACCATAACACTTGGTCGTAGTCAAAAATGAGACTGGCAAAAAATACATCCGCCCGAGATAACGCCGTAGCAACCGTGTCGGGTTGGGTGGCAATATCGCGATCGCTAAATGTTTCAATTTCTAATTCCAAACAGCGAGAACTCGCCATCTGTGCCGCCTGACGATATAAGTCTGCGTTGAACGACTCGAACCCTGCAATTAAAACGATGCGTTTCATAACCCCGCGCCTCACAAGTCGCCAACTTTCTTTCCACTTTTATAGCAGGAAATAGAGGAGGTCTTAGATCTAATTTATCAATTATCAATTATTAATTATTAATGACAAATGACAAATGACAAATGACAAATGACAAACTAAACCAACGCCCGCTTACGATCGCGCGCCAAATAAGCCATAGCGATCGCATCCTCTGGATTTTGCCGCACGCACTCTTCCAACAATTCCATCGCCTCCTCCAACTGTCCTTGATAGTGATAAACTAAAGCCAGTTCAAACATCGATTTCGTCTGTAACTTAGCCTCCCGTATCTCAATCGGCTCCGCATCGAAAACTTCAAACACCCCAACGAGCTTGGCCTTTCCCTTCACCTGGACGCGACCGATGAAACGCACGCAATAGGCCATCGGATCGTGCAAAGACCACAGCGTATCGTGGGAAATGAGCAAAGGAGATTGATACACCTTCGTTAACTGCTCCAAGCGCGCGGCGAGATTCACCGTATCGCCAATCGCCGTACTATCAATGCGAGAATGTCCGCCAATGGTTCCCAACATCACATCGCCCGTGTTAATCCCAATTCCCACTGAAAGCGGCGGACGACGGGGATGTTGTCGCGTTTGATTGTACTCGGCGAGAACCTTCAACATCGCGATCGCCGCCCTCAACGCATCGTCTGCTGTCTGCTCGAACAGCGCCATAATCCCATCGCCCAAATACTTGTCGATGAAACCGCCATTTTCCGCGATCGCCGGTTCCATACGCGACAAATAGGAATTGATAAACTTAAAATTATCCTCCAAACCCATCTGTTCCGAGAGACTGGTAAAAGAACGAATATCGGCGAATAACACCGACATTTTCTTCTCGACGCTATTTCCCAACTCCACATCCACTAAACTTTTCTTGTTCAACAACTGGAGGAAACGCGCGGGGACAAACCGCATCGAAGCATTCGCCAACTGAGCCATTTCTCGCTTGCTCTGCTCCAATTGCGCGATCGTCCGAAATGCTCTCAATGCCGTTACCACCGTCGAAAATAACTTGCGATTTGTAAATTCAGTTTTGGTTAAATAGTTGTCGATATCGTAGCGGACTACCACCTCATCTTCCGGCGCTTGTCCCGGCTGTCCGGTGAGTAAAACAAGACGGACAGCCGTATTCCCCAATTCTTCTCGGATATAGCGCACCAGTTGCAAACCCGAATCTTCTCGTTCCATCACCACATCCACAAACATCAAAGCGATATCCCGGCGCTCGTTCGCGATCGCTCTTGCTTCTTGTTCCGAAGAGGCTTCGAGGACTTGTAGGGGCTTCCCCTCAAACTTAAAATCGGCTAAAATCATTTTAACGGCTTCGCGAATTCCCATTTGGTCGTCCACCGACAAAACAACCCAAGCATCGGGATCGCAGTCAATTTCGAGGGAAGCACGGGGGAGTTGGGAAGGGCGCGCGATCGCTTCATCGTCATCTTCAGAAGCGAAAATCACCTCATCGCTCTCATCGCCATCTTCTTCAGCAAAGATAACCTCATCATCGTCTGCGGGAGAGCTTTCGCGCTTCTCATTCGTCAAAAGAGTTTCTATCGACATAAGATCGACCTAACAATAAAAATGGAGTTTAAAATATCGATTCCATTTACAGTACCCCTCCATCGGAGAGATTTAGAAGAAATCCGCCTCACCTGCTGGGAACTGAATCGCAAACGTTGTCCCCACCCCCAACTGACTTTCACATTCAATCGTTCCCCCCAGCTTTTGGGTTACTAAATTATAAACAATATGTAGCCCCAAACCACTTCCTCCTTGACCCCTAGCTGTCGTGAAGAACGGGTTAAAAATTTGCTCCTTGTGTTCGGGCGCGATTCCCTTTCCATCATCTGTATACTTGAGGATAATTCTCTCCTCTATTCGAGAAAAATCGAGCTGTATTTTGCCCCTCTCTCCGGTATCATACGCATGAATTAAAGAGTTTGTCAAGAAGTTCGTAATAATTTGCGAAATTGCTCCGGGATAGCTTTCTATTATTAAACTTTCCTCGCCCCGAATTTCAATTTGATGACGAGTTCCTTGCAATTTAGGCTGCAACGATATCATCACCGCCTGTAGATATTCTTTCAGCTTAAACGCGCGTCGTGCTTCACTCGACTGGTCAACAGCAACTTGTTTAAAGCTTTGAATTAATCCCGCCGCTTGGTTGAGGTGTTCGAGCAACAATTGAGTGCTGCGTTCGGTCGTATCGAGGAACTGTTCGAGGTGCGATTTCTTCATCTTGCCGACGCGGTACGCTTGGATTAAACTCGCCGTTTTATCGGATAAATGGGAAGTCGCCGCCACGCCAATTCCCAGAGGCGTATTAACTTCGTGGGCAATGCCAGCAACTAACCCCCCCAAAGCGGACATTTTTTCCGACTCAACCAACTGCTTTTGGGTCGTTTGGAGTTGTTCGAGAGTAACAGCAAGTTCTTCATTTTTGTTTTGTAACTGTTCGGTTCGTTCTTGCACTTTTTGTTCGAGGTTATTGTAAAGTCGGGCGTTATCAATCGCAATCGCAGCTTGCCCGGATAAAAGTTGTATGACTTCTAATCGGTCTGGAGTAAAAGCGCCCGTCGCGAGATTATTTTCCAGATAGACAATACCGCTGAGTTGACCTTGATTCATAAGTGGCGCGCACAAAATAGATTTAGTCTGATTTGTTTTAATATACGGGTCATTCGTAAATCTGCCTTCATTAGCGGCATCATTTTTTACGACTGTTTCTCGAGTGCGGGTGACATAGTTAACAAGCGATACGGGTAAAGAGGAGTCAAGGGAAATTGACTGTAAAACTGTGACGCGATCGCAATCCACATTGCCCGATGCTTCAATAAACCATTTCCCGGCTTTTTCCAAAATGAGGAAGCCAGTTTGCGCTCCAGCATTTTCGATCGAAATTCTCATCAAATTATTGAGTAACTTTTCTAGCACAATTTCGCCAGCAATGGTTTGGGAGGCTTTCATAACACTACCTAAATCCAACAATTCACAGGACTGACTGCCCGTAGTAGCCCTACTCGTCGTTGTCGCAGAAGTAACGCTTTTAGTCGTTGATGATTGAGGGAGTAACTGCGAATATTTGGCTTCCAAATCCTCAACTTTTGCCTTCGCTCCCCAGCGCGTGTAGGTGTAGTGTGCCTCTTTCATATAAGTTTGAGCAATCCTCTCCCGACCCCGCTCTAGATAAAACTTGGCTGCCAACTCATAAGCTAGAGCTTCTTCTTGAAGATATTCGTTTTCTCTAGCTCCGACAATAGCTTGTTCGTAAAACTCTTCAGCTTCAATAACCTGTCCTAAAACTCGTGTTTTTTCTGCTTCAACTAGATGGTATTTGTGCAAAAAATTCATGGGAGCGTGGTGCGCCCAGTTCTGCATTTTTGCTTGGTTAGAGTTGATGCGATCGAGTAAAGCTTTTTCATCTGAGTTTGAAGCTTCAGCAAATACGCCTAAATGGGCCAGAGAATCATAGAAATAAAACATAGGCACAGCGAGCATGGCTATTACGCCATCTAAATACTGCTCTGCTATTGCCGCGTTCTTGATAGCTTGACGATCGTCGCCAAACAAATAAGATAAGATCAGCTTGTGTAAATATAAAAAACACAGCTCGCATCGGTCGTTTGTTTCAATAGCGCGTGGCAAAGATTGATTCTCGTTGTAAGCATCACCCATTAACTTGCAAGGATTTTCAGCGCATCCCAATAAGTTAAGAACGGCTTGCCACCCTGTTGCAGTCCAATTCAAGAAATTTTCCCGTCTGAGTTGACTGATTGCCTTACTATAAGCAGCAGTTTCCCGTTCTAGTTCCGCAAGCTCGTGACCGAAAAAATATGAATGATTGCATCTAAAAAATGCACAACCGCTAGCATATTCAAAGTCTCCAGTGTCCGCGCCACTTTGATAACCTTCACTCAAAATGGGTATTGTTTCCCTGAGATGCTTTTTCCAGAATAGGACATGACCGCCAAATACCTCGAATACCTCAGCCTTGTTTTTTGTAGCATTGAATTGCTCCACCAAATCTAAGGCTAACCTGCCAAACTTATACCCCGACTCAATGTCTTGAAAAATCCCACATAACAATGCCCCATAAGCGACATAACCGAAGATTGCACAGGTAGCATGACCGTGTTTTATAGATAGATTAACCTGCGATATAACCAGCAGCACCATCAGTTCGGGAGCCGCCGCATAGGCAGCCACACAGATACTCGACATGAGATGAATAGCTGCTTGTGGTTCGGGTTCTGTCATTGGGGACAGAAGAATTAATGTTTCGATTTCCCGCCTAGCATAGAGTGAAGCAGTTTCCTTAAATGCTTTTTGAATATCCAACTGACTGGGCTGTTCTGGCAAACTTATCCCTAACTGCTTCAGCACTTCCAGCCCAACTTGAATTGCTTCTTTGAGGTTTCCCTGCGACACAGCCGCTTGAATTTTACTATCGTAGATTTTTACTCGATCTAATATTTGTCGGGCATTGTTTTTGACGACAGTAGCCAATTGCTCCATCTCGTCAAAGTTACCGTTAAGATACGCTGCTTCCACAGCTTCCGAATACAGACTTAAAGTTAGGTCATACTGACTCTGCCAAGTATCGGTTCTCAGTAATTTTAGTCCAGCCTTCAAATAATCAATCGCTGCTGCATAGGCAGTTGCTGATTTTGCTTTTTTACCTGCTATCAAATTTAGTTTAGCAATCTTCTCTCGCTCTTGGGGAGAACTCACAAGCTCAACACCAAGATTGAGATGATCGATGATTTCAAATATCTTCTCTGATAACGCCTCTGATGCAGTATTTTGCAGCAGTAGGCGACCGATTTGTAAGTGAACTGCTTGTTTTTGTCCTTCATCAATCAAAGCATACGCTGCTTGTTGTACTTGGTCGTGCAGGAACTTATACGTTTGAATTAACAAATCCCGATCTAACTCAGATATCGGCAAGATCGATCCCGAATGAATCGCTGAAGTTAGGGTTTGAAAAATCTCGTCTCGCGATCTTTCGCGAATAATAGAAAGAGTATTCAAGCCAAAAACAGTACCGACGCAAGCTGCTAACTGTAAAACCTGCTGGGTTGATTCTGGCAGTTTCTTAACTTTACCAATCATCAACTCCAGAACATTATCTGTAATTTCTTGTCTCTCAATATTTAAAATATCCCACTCCCAGAACCCTTCTTCACTTTCTCCGTTAGTTAGGGGTAGGTGAAAGGCAATTAAATTTTCAGAGTGCAGTGTTTTGAGGAATTGATTAGTAAAGAAGGGATTGCCGCCAGTTTTTCGTTTCACCAATTCGGCTAGAGGTTTAACCTCATCCGTGTCACTGTGTAAAGTGTCAGCAATAAGTTGGCTAATATGCTCTAATGCTAAGGGGGCTAAAGTAATCGAATTAATAACCGACTCTTGTTTTTGCAATCTCTCAAGCATAATCATCAGAGGATGAGTAGCGCTGACTTCATTATCTCGATACGCCCCAATGAGAAATAAGTATTTTGTTTCATTATCCGTCATCATCAGTTCAATTAACTTGAGCGTGGCGGAGTCTGCCCACTGCAAATCGTCGAGAAAAATAACCAAAGGATGCTCTTTTTTACAAAAGGCTCGGATAAACTGACTAAAAACACGATTAAAGCGATTTTGCGACTCAGTTGGTCCTAACTCTGGCACAACTGGCTGTTTGCCGATAATCAGTTCGACTTCGGGAATAACATCAATAATGATTTGTCCATTACTACCGACAGCAGCTAACAGTTTTTTTCGCCATTGGGTTAATTTTGCCTCACTTTCCGTTAAGAGTTGACGGATTAATCCGGAGAAAGCATTAACGACTGCCGAGTAAGGAATGTTGCGCTGAAATCGATCGAATTTACCAGAGATAAAATAACCCCGTTTTTCGGTAATCGGTTTATGAACTTCGGTTACTAATGCGGATTTACCGATACCGGAATAACCCGCCACCAACATCATTTCGACCCCCCCTTGCCCCCCTTTAGTCAGGGAAGATTGAGGGGGGTTAGCGACTCGTTCAAAAGCTGTTAGCAACGTTGCAACTTCTGCCTCTCGTCCATAGAGTTTTTGTGAGATTTTAAACTGACCAGACCGATCTTGAGTTCCTAAAGTGAATTGAGATACTTCGCCTTTTGTTTGTAAGTAATTCAAGCATTCTTCTAAATCGGCTTTAATTCCCAAAGCACTTTGATAGCGTTCCTCAGCCGTTTTCGCCATCAGCTTCATCACAATATTGGCAATCCCTTGAGGAATTTCCGAGTTAATATCATGGGGCGATACCGGTGTCTTAGCAATATGGCAGTGAACTAATTCTAGGGCATCCTCGGTTTCAAAGGGTAACTGTCCGGTCAAGAGTTCGTAAAAGGTGACACCCAGGGAGTAAAAGTCGGTGCGATAGTCGAGTAAACGATTCATTCGTCCCGTTTGTTCGGGAGAGATGTAGGCGAGAGTGCCTTCGAGGACGTTGGGATTTTTGAGGGTAGGGTTTTCTTGGCTAAATTGAGTCGAAATGCCAAAGTCGATGATTTTGATTTGTCTGGTTTTGGGGTTAAAAACAATGTTGGCGGGATTGATATCTTTGTGAATAATATTGTTGGCGTGAATTTGAGCCAGGGCATCGGTCACTCGAACGGCAATTTTTAGAAATTCAGTCAGAGGAAATGCTTTTGCGCCTGTCTCCAGACTCAGTTGCCTTAAGGATAACCCGCCGAAATCTTCTAAGATGATGACAAATGTTTTTTGATAGGGTAGGAAGTCATAAGCTTTAACGACTCCTTCGAGGTTGAGCGTGCGGGTAATTTGATATTCTTGTTTGTAGCGAGTGATTTCTTGGGGGGTGGGATAGTCTTGTTTGAGGACTTTGAGGATGACGGGCAAGTTATCGCTTTCTCGCAAAGCTCGATAAACGATAGAATTGGAGCTTTCGTAGATTTGTGCGAGGATGTGGTAGTTGGGCAAGACGATCATCGGCAATTTAAAAGGGGTTGCTGTATCTAGGGGAGATCGAGATATCGTAGAAGCACCCAGTCACCGAGCCGCGTTTCCGTTTCTTCCCCGATCGCGCGATCGCATCGCATACGGAAATATACTTGCCACGATAGCAAAAAATTGTGAAGAATTTATGAAGAGACCGATCGCGACCTTTCTCTCGACTCGCGAAGAAGCGCGATCGCGCCTTTTCTTTTCTACAATGAAGGAGATGTTGCACCGCGATCGCGTATGCTCGATTACAGCCAAGTTAAATAACTTCCCTTGGGCGAAGGAACTTCTAGATTCCGACGATACGCCCGTGGATAACGAACTTCTGCGAAGGTTAGGGATCGATCCCGATACTTTGGACGGATAAGCTGTCAACGATTGAGAACAAGAGACGAACGATTGAATGTATTGTCTCAATTAGTAGAAATGGGAGCGAATTCTTCGATGTGACGCTTCATTTCGCTCAATTGTTGTTTGAGAATAGGATATTTGGAGGCTGGCAATAACGAGTCTTGGGGATGATTGACTGTGGTTTCAATAGGCAGGACGCGAAAGTTTAACTTCCCGTTTAGGGTATAATTCTGAATATAAGTGGGAATGGCTTTCACGTCGGTAATTTCAATTCTTTCTTCGGGAAAGTGCTTGCGAACTTTAACAGTAAAGATTGCGCCTAAGTCTTTATAATTCCCCACCTGATAAGCAATAAAGTTGCCCATTGAATAAATCGCAACTCCGGTTCTCGGTTGTCCGTCTTTATTTTGAACTTTAAAAATCTGATAAGGTTGAACGACGTGGGGATGACTGCCCAAAATAATATCGGCACCCGCTTCAATTAAATTTTTAACTAATTGTTTTTGCTGGGCATTGGGATAACGCTGATATTCGTCGCCAAAGTGCAAATAAATGGTGACAACATCGGCTCCTTGCTCCTTAGCTCTAGCGATATCTCGAATAATTTTTTGTTCGTCGATAAGAGAAACTAAATAAGATTTGCCTTGGGGGAGCGGGATTCCATTGGTATCCTTGGAATAGGCCAGGATTGCCATCGAGATTTCATTTTGAGCGACGAATAAAATCTTTTCAGCCTCTTGGGGAGAAGCCGCCGTCCCCACAGCCACTACGCCGCGCGATCGCACATTTTTAAGGGTATTGAGAACGCCAATTTCTCCTTTATCAAAAGCATGATTGTTCGCCGTTGTCAAGACATTAAATCCTGCTTTTTTCGCCCCATCGACAATTTCAGCAGGAGCATTGAAGAGGGGAAATCCAGAATATCCTAATTCGGGACCGGCGAGGGGAGTTTCCAGGTTCGCGATCGCCCAATCTCCCGTCGAAATAATCGGTCGAACGTCTTGGAAAAAGGAGTCAAAATTGTAAGTTTGAGTTTGGGCATTGTAGCCCGATCGCGTCAAGGCCAAGTGCATCAAAATATCGCCCGCCGCCACCAGCTTAGCTTCAGTGGTGTAAGGTTGGGACGGCGGTAGCGCGATCGGCGACAGGTGGCGAAGGGAAGATTCGATTTTCGGCGCGCAACCGGGAAGGAAAATCGAGAACGCGATCGCTAAAACGAAGAGTATTTTGTCACTTTTCATCCTTGTTAGTTTCTCTGTTATCCATCTGCCGCTCCCTCCATATCTATTACTAATTACTGATTGCTGCGCGGGCGGGGGAACCCCACCCCTACCAATTTAAAACCGCCGATCGCCTTGAACGACTTGCTTGAGCGTCGTCAACGTCTCCAAACTCACCAACCCCCGACGATATCCCTTCTGATTCGACATTCCCAGAAACACCGAATCGCCACTTTTGGGATTGCGACAAAATCGAGGCGACGTATTAATATAAACCAGAGAACTGTCAATGGTTTGGGCAAACCGGCGACTTTCGGGATAAGACTCAGTCATCAAACAATCAGCGTGACCGCTGCTGTAGCGATTAATCCAGGCGATCGCATCCTCAATATCCTCAACCCGGCGAAACGCTACAATCTTCGCCAAATACGCCTCTCCCCACTCCGATGTCGAAGCCAGAGTTAATTGGTCGGGATATTCTGCCGCCAAAGTTGCATCGCCGCGCAACTCAAACCCCCGTTCTTGAAGACTATTAAACAAGCGAACCAAAGCCATCGATTTTTGCCAAGGACTGACAAGAACCTTTTCGATGGCATTAACCGGATCGGGTTCGCTGGCGTGACTGTCGATAATCGCCCACCGAACCAAATCCAAATCCCCGCTTTCGGACCAATATAAATAACAATTCCCCATCGCCGATTTCAACGCCGGGGCTGTGGCCAAATCAACAACCTGCTTGACCAAACTGGGACGACCGTAGGGGATGACGAGGTTAATATAGCGATCCTTGGTCACGAGGTCCTTAATCGAAGAACCGCTTTCGCCGTGTAGAATCTCCAAACAACTGCCCGGTAACTGTGCGTCATCGAGGGCCAATTGTAAAGTCTGATAAATCGCCGCGTTGGTGTGACTGGCTTCGCTCCCACCGCGCAAAATCAGACTATTCCCCGTTTTCAAGCACAATCCAGCCGCGATCGCGCTCAGTTCGGGAAACGCCTCGTAAATCAAAGCAATCGTACCCAACGGCATCAATTGACAGTAGGTTTGGGAACGCTCGATTTGATAGGGAGCATTAATCACCCGCAGCGTCGGGTCCGGCAACTCAACCAAGCGTTTTAAAATCCCAATGGCGGAATTGAGGCGTTCGGGGGTCAGTTTCAACCACTCGACAAGCAACTCGGGCATTGCCATTTCTCGACTCGTTTCCAAGTCGAGGGTATTGGCTTCCAAAATATCCTCAACGGCACTTTCCAGGGCGCGAGCCATTGCCCCAACGCCTTGGTCGCGATCGATCCCCTTAAGCATTGCCAGTTGTCCAGAAGCTTGGTACGCCCGTTGTACCGCGCTGAGGGTTAGGTCAGACGAGTTGGTAGTCATCTCACTCATACTCTTGCCATTAGCGCCGATAAGATAACCAAAGTATCAAGGTAAATAAGATAGCCAAAAAAATCGCTACCATGACCCAGACGATAATATCAATCGAGGGCGATCGCAAGACCAACGGCAGTCCAAGGAGCAGCATCAACGCTCCTCCCGCAACGACGACGGGCAACAAACTCGCTTTTAAACGGTCGGTCGCCCGAATCCATCGACTCCCCGTCCAGCGCCACGAGCGCTTATAAGGATAGGTCGTTGAAAGTTGCTCGATCGCGCTCCCGTTTTCTTCGACCACAAAAATTTGCTGGCAGAGATCGCAGCCCAAGGCTTCTGTTAGAGCGATGGGCTGTAGCGTTCCTCGCCGCCGACAGGGACAAGGATAATCTCGGTTGAATTCAATCTTTTGAGCTTTTTGAGGTGGCACGAGCGTTTATCAATTTTTTTGGGAACCCCATCGTTATTTATAACTATCTTGCCTTAAATCTTCTGCCAAGCGTACCCTATTTATTCTCGATCGTTCGGTTGCCGCCATCATTCGCCCACTGCTGCTTTCAACCGCAAGTCGGAGTTCATCAATTTTAACCGAGGGAGCCGCGCGATCGCCGCCCGAGAATGAGAAACGGAAGTTCGCTCCCCGCGCGTTTTACAAGATTTTCAGCTTTATGGAAGAATGGAAGGACTCAGAACCCAGAACCCAGAACCCAGAACCCAGAACTCAGATTTTTCGCTCCCTGGAACCTGCACCCAGCGCTTTGGTGTGCCAAAATCGATACAACAAGCCACGACCGCCTCCTTTGTCTGCACATGGTTAAATCCAAGTCCAAAAAGAAAAAGAAGAAAGGGAAACAAAAACCCGAGGAACCCGCACTCAGTCGCAAGGAACAGGCTATTCTCAAGCGCAAAAGAAAAGCCGCCATCCAAAAATTCACAAAGACCATCGGCATCTGTGTCCTGTGCGCCGTCGCCTTGGGGGTTCCCCTCTACTTCACCGCAGAGCCCAAAATCGCGATCGCCGTGGGAGGGGGACTTCCTGTCTTTTATCTGTGCTACCAATACCCCCGTCCGGCCCTTTGGTTCTTCCTAATCTATATGCCCTTCAGCGGTACGGTCGTCTATTGGATTGCCGGAGGAAACGCCCTCTTTCAACTGGCCAAAGATGCCTTCTATATTCCCGCCGTCCTTGCCCTCGCCCTCCGATGCAAAAAGCAGCACAAACCCATCCTCATCCCCAAAGAAGCCGTACCCACCTTCTCGCTGTTACTCATTAGCGCCTTAATGACTTTATTTGTGGTCAACGGTTTGATGCAAGTGTCGCCCGACAAAGATGGTATCCCCTTCGCCCAAGGCATTTTAGGACTCAAAGTCCTCGTCGGCTACGTTCCCCTCATTTTTTGCGCCTATTACCTCATTGAAACCAAGCGAGAACTGCTGTGGGTCACCCGCTTGCATACCGTTCTTGCCATCATCTGTTGCGTACTCTGCTTGATGCAGTATCAAATGCTCAAAAGCGGAACCTGCACGGGAACAGAAGGACTCGGAGTCGAGGGCGACGAATTATTTAAAGCCAGCCTGGACGCAAAATGCTTAGTGGGTGGCGCTTTGACCTACACGCCTTCCCAAAACCAAATTCGCTTGCCCGGAACGTTTGTTTCGCCTTGGCACTGGGGATGGTTTCTCATTGCCAACTCTGCTTTGACTTTCGCATCGGCGTTTTGCGATCCCTCGCTGTTGTGGCGATTTGTGGGTATGGGAGGAATGGGATTGGTCTTTATTTGTTCGGTCATTTCGGGACAGCGTATTGCCACCCTTTTAGTCCCGGTTATTATTCTCATTTTGCTCGTCCTCACCGGTCAGGTGGCGAACCTCAAACGATTTCTGCCCATTGGCGTGGGATTGGGTTTAGCCCTTACCATTGCTGCTGCCAGTAACCCCCAAGTTATTCAAGAACGCATTGAAAGTACCCAGAGTCGGTTGCGGGCTTCGCCGCCCCAAGCGTTTATCGAGGAGCAATTTCACTGGTCGATCGCGCAACAAAAGGGGATATTCGGTCGGGGGTTGGGGAAGGCGACCAATTCGACCCGAATTTTTGGCAAGGCTGTCCTCGTGGAAACTTATCACCCCAAGCTTCTCTATGAAATGGGATGGCCGGGTTTATTTGCGTTTTTGATTTTTACCACGCATTTAACTCGTATTACGTTTGTGAACTACCGGCGGGCAAAGGATAAAAGTTTGCGCAGTTTTGGCTCGAGTTTTTGGGTGTTTATCTTAATCATTAGCTTTTTTCCCTATTGGTACCCCCTAGACACCGATCCGGTCTGCGTGTACTACTGGTTTTTAATTGGAATCCTGATGAAACTGCCAGAAATCGATAAGGAAGAGCAGAAAAAATTGAAAGAGGCTGGGGAAATTGAAGCCGAAGCCATCGAAGCAGTTGAGGCTCGTTCTCGCGATCGCCTTCCAGTGGCTTGACCTCAACCCTTGCAGCTTCTGCACCGAAGCGCAACCCGAGGAGATGAGCGGATGCCACGAAGTGTTTAAACAGTTATCGGTTGACATTAATTAAGGAGCTGCCTGTGCAAAATTTACCCTTCATTTCAGTCATTGTTCCCACTTACGGACGCGAAAAAGTGCTGCGAGATACCCTCGTAGATGTGCTGAAGCAAGACTATCCCCGCTACGAAGTGTTAGTGGTGGATCAAACCCCCACCCACGAACCGGAAACCGAAGCGGCGTTGCAACAGTGGGTCGAAGATGGGAAACTTCAGTGGTTTCGCGTGAGTTGGGCGAGTTTGCCGGGGGCGCGCAACTACGCGGTGCGACAGGCAAAGGGCGAAATTATGCTGTTTATTGACGATGATGTGGAACTGCCACCGGGCTATCTTCACGCCCACGCGCGTAATTTCGTCCGCCCAGAGGTGGGCGTTGTTGCAGGGCGCGTTTTCGATCGGATGAAGATGAATGATGCTCAATACGGCAATACCCAACTGTCCAGTTGCCAGGAAAAGTCAGAAGAACGCCCTTCGGATGCGCCTTACGAAATTGAGTATTTACCCCCAGAAGCGATGGATCCGGGGATCGCTTGGTATTTCATCGATTTGGTTCACACGACGAAACCGCAGCGCGTCCTTTCGGCGCGGGGGTGCAATATGTCTTTTCGCAAGGAGATTTTTACCCAGCACGGGTTGTGGTTTGACGAACGGTTTCGGGGCAGTGCGGTGCGCGAGGAGTCGGATTTTTGCCTGCGCTTGCGGAAAACGGATTACGAGATTTGGTACGATCCCGAAGCGCATTTGGTCCATTTAGGGGAGCAAAGTGGAGGGTGTCACGATATTAGTACGCGATCGCTTCAGTATCAACTGACGTTTTACCACAATCACTTCCTTATGGCCTTGAAAAATCTGACCCCAGACGAGCAACTTCGTCTCTATATTAAGCTTTTTGATTGCCACGTTTTGGGCAATCCTCCTTGTAATAAAAGTGGCTCCCCTATTAAAATTCTAACGCGCGGGATTTTCTATAGTTTGGGATTTTTAAATGCGGCAACGACGCGGGTTAAGTCGCTCTGGGACGATGGTCAAATTTATACGCGCCAGATATAATTGATGAAAGCTCGGCAGGTGAAAGGCAGATGGCTAAAGATGAGTCGAAAACAATCTATTTCTTGCACATTCGCAAAACAGCAGGTTCGTCATTTTTCAAGAAAGTTAAGGCATCGGAGCGCGCGCCTGAATTAAGGAGTTTCGACGGATTTCAGAAATACTTTGCCTACTTTTTGCAGCATCCAAAGACTGACTTGAGTCATTCTATCATTCGGACTCATGCCTACTATGGAATGCACTATTTTAATCTTGGACATTTGTTTGATTCTGGAAAGTATACGTATGTTACGATTTTGCGCGACCCCATCGATCGCGCTATTTCTTATTATTATTATGTAATTAAGGAAAGAAAAGCTAAATACAAACATACAGACTCTATACTTGCAAGCGCTGTAGACTTGAAAGCTTTTTATCAACGTCCTAAAAGAGATAACGAACAAACTCGAATTTTAAGCGGTCGTCATTCTAAATTTTTCGACAAATGCAATCCGTGGCTTCTGGATACTGCTAAAAAACATCTGAGCAATAACTTCTCAGTTGTCGGACTGACCGAGCGTTTTGATGAAACCGTGAGTTTGTTTAATCAAAAGTTTGATTGGGATTTGAACCCCAATGTAGCTAATGCGAAGGTTAATCTCGCGCGACCCAAGCAGCAGCAATTATCGGAAGAAATTCTCAATTCCCTTCGGGAATCCCATAAATTCGACCTTGAATTGTACGATTTTGCTGTAAAACTGTTTGAGAAGCAACTGAGGGGATAAGATAGACTACAATTCTAACAAAAGGTAAGTCGGTTGAAGCGGGGCAGTCGAAATGAAAATTTTAGTGGCAAGTCACACTTATATTGTCGATCTCAACTGCGAAAAGTTGAGGGCGCTAGCTCAATTGGAACCGGAGATTGAGGTGACAATTGTCGTGCCGAAGCTTTGGCGACCGGGGGGAGTACAAAATAAGACGATAGAAACGCGATCGCGTACTGAGGGAACTTTTCGCGTTATCCCCCTCTCGAACTTTTCTAAAAACAATCAAGGACTCCTTACCTTCGGAACCGATATTGTCAAGGTCCTGCGTTCTTTTCGCCCCGATATTATTCAAGCCGAACAGGGGGCGAAATCTCTTGCCTACGCGGAACTCATTAGCTTGAATCGCTTGCTGAATCTGAAGGCGAAAAATGTCTTCTTTACTTGGTGGAATCTCCCCTACGAGTCTAGATTTCCCGTCTCGGTTCTCGAAAACTACAACTTACGCCATACTGATGGTGTTATTGCGGGAAATCAAGATGGAGTTGATATTTTACGCGATCGCGGCTATCATAATTCTGCGATTGTCCTGCCACAGTTGGGGGTCGATGAAACGCTATTTGCGCGCGCACCTCAGCCCGAACTCGCGGCTAAATTGGGCATCGAAGGGAGTGAATTTGTTGTCGGGTTTGTCGGACGCTTTGTGGAGGAAAAAGGCTTGTTGACGCTGCTTCAGGCGTTAGCGGGACTGAAAGAACGGCGATGGAAATGGCTGTTACTCGGGCGCGGACCGCTACGAGAGAGGTTGGAGGCAAAGGCGACGGAATTGGGATTGCGCGATCGCATTATTTGGATCGAAAGCGTTCCCCATCACGAAGTTCCTCGCTATATTAATTTAATGAGCGCTCTCGTTCTCCCCTCGGAAACGACGTACAAATTTAAAACGCTGACGGCGGCGGGATGGAAGGAACAGTTCGGTCACGTTCTCATCGAAGCAATGGCTTGCAGCGTTCCGGTTATCGGTTCAGACTCGGGGGAAATTCCCAATGTTATTGACAAAGCGGGGTTAATTTTCCCGGAAAAAGATGTCGCTGCTTTGCGTCAATGCTTGCAGCAGTTGATGGAACAGCCTCAGTTGTGCGAAACCTTGGGAAATTCGGGCTACGAACGGGCGATGCAACGCTATACCAATAAAGCTTTGGCGCGGGAACAGTTAGCATTTTACCAGCAATTGTAAGCTATTGGGCATTTAAACTATCGACTTAGATTCAACAGATCGTAGGAGAAATTCCGTTACAGGTTTGTTAATGCTAGGTTTATTGACCTGTACGGCTGGTGTCGGGTCTTTTCCCAGCTTTTGGGATAGGCGATCGCATTTATGTCGTCTAGTAATTCCACTAAACGTCTACTTTCTTATGGATTGCTATAGTTTTCTGAAGCTCTTAAAAGTCCCCGCGAACGGGGAGGCTTTAGACCAAGATTTTCGGTAAATTTGAAGGAGGTCTAAGCAATGCGGAATACGTTCAAACGAAGATTAATACTATTTTTAAGAAAGGCTGCTACAAGAGAGAGAGGGGTAGAGAGAATTGTACCAAGGAGACATGAATTAGGTAGAGTAACCCTGGCGCTCAGTTTAACCGCTATCCTAACCGCCTGTAGCGCCCCGATGCCGCCCATCGGACTGGCTCCTGGCGGCGACATCGTGCAGAAGGCGATCGCTCTCCAAGTCGAGCAAGCGCAACAACACCTCAGCGAACAACTCCAAGCAACAAGCCCAGTTTCCCAAATCGCTCGAGTCAGCGTCAAACAAATTAAACCCCTCTACCTCGGCAAGCTTCCGACATATCGCTTAAAGGGAACTTATAACTTAAATTTAAGTGTGGGCGATCGCAAGATTACCCAAAAAAATAACGAATTCGATATCTATATTCAGCGCCAAAAAGAAGGAAAAACGTGGCGTTGGCTCAAGCGGGTGACAAGAGGAGCCGATGGCGCACCCCAATGGTTAAGCTACCTCATTCGCTCTTGAGCAAACCTCTATTCATAAACCGCATTGAGCAACCGATCGAGGGTCTGGGCTTGTCGAGCGCGTTCCACAGCTTGATACGTAATGAGGTCGCCAATATTAAGGATCGCCTGCTGATTGCGATCGCAAATCGCCTGCGTTACAGGACGACCGAGAGCATTGCGAATTTCTCGCTCCCGACTGGTAAAGGTTTCCCACTCGGTTTGCTCTTGGGAAGTCTCGCTCGAAGTTGCCCATAGCGTCGGTCCTTCAGCACGCGATCTTGGCTCCAGCGCAATTTCCACGCACACCAGTATTGTTGACTCGTCGCTCTTGAGACCGACTGCTTCGAGTAAGGCTTTTTCTTGGCAATGGATGCTCGCCCTTTCAATGGTGCGCTCGGTTACGACTTCCCCCGGCACTGCAATAATTTCTCCCTCGCGAGCGCGCACCAGCTTGCGAACGCGCCATCCCCGAGCGCGAATGACAGCAGGATAAGCGATACACGCCCTTGATTTCGCCGCGCTCGATTCCCGAGCCGGTTTCGTGGCGTTCCCTCCTGCCGCACAATAGAGTTGTTTGAGAACGCCCCCATTTTGGGCAACGGCGGCGTGGGCAGAGGTAATCAGTTGGCCGGGAACAATCAATTGTTCTCCGTTGGTCGCGTAAACGGCTTCGCGAGCCACTTTCCCGACAACAAAGGCTTTTTGGGCGGCAGACAATGCAATTTCGACTGAGGTTGTGGAGAGGAGGTTGTCTTGTTCTTCCATGAGCGCTATTATTTCGCAGGGAACGATGGCAATGCGATCGCCAATGTCCGCTATGGGAGTGGCGGGAACAAAAGCTCGCTCGGTTATGGGGTCGGCAAAGAGACCGCCCCTAACTTCGTAGCCTTCTATAATGCCCGTATTAGAGTCAAAGTAAAAGTCAACGATTGTGCCAAGACCGCGTCCGTCTTGGGCGACGAGTTGATAGTCTCTGAGGTTGTTTGAGGGGGCAAGTGCTTCTTGAAGATGGGGGATGGTTTCGGGAGGGACGACTGCGTTTTTTGAGGAGACTGCGATCGCGTCGCTTCCTATCGCTTCGATTTTGTTGAGCGGTAAAAATTCGAGCGTATTCAATTCCTGTAAGTCTTTAACCCAAAATCCTATAATTTTACGATGTTCCCGGTCGCAGACTAAATCTTTAACCTTCCATTTTAAAATTTCTCCCGTTATCTTAACTCGAAGAGATTTACCCGTTATTTCTACTCCCTTTTGCATCCGTTCGATCTCCTTTTTTGTTGTCTTTCTCCCGCCTGCTTTGTTATAATGCTGTGTAACTGGTGTCAGATAAACAGAAAGACAAATATTACTGCCTTGCTTTTGTTTAAATGAAAGCGCGTGTTTTATCGATACTTCATATGTCTTCTTTTGAGATTTCTAGAAAATACGAGAAAATTAGGCTTTTTTAAAGCAGCCGTTGTTATTGAGGGCGAGAGAACTCCAGATAACGCATCTCCCCAACAAAACCAAACCCTTGATTTGCTTAGTATTCGGGGTTAGCTTAATTAAAGCGAACAGAAGAACGCTTTGACTCCTTCTCGAGGGGGAATGTTATTTCTGGCAGCGTAAAAGAGACTACTTCCAAAGGGGAGTCTTAGGTTTGCCGTCTTATTGAAATTTAAGTTAGTTGACCAATCCAGAACGCAAAGCGCGAACAGCAGCTTGAGTGCGATCGTCAGCGCAGAGTTTGCTGAGGATATTGCGAACGTGAGTCTTAACCGTCCCGACGGTAATATGAAGCTTTTCCGCGATCGCCGCATTGCTACACCCAGCGACAATCAACTCCAACACATCCAACTCTCGCTCCGTCAGGGGATAAGCTTCAATTAACTGCTGATATTCAGGTTCAATTGCTTCAATTGCCGTTGTATTTGTTTGAGGAGTAGGAACTTCTGCTTCCCGAATTTCCGGCTGTTGGTCTGGGCGAGCTTGTTGAAGGACGATACGCGCGATCGCCGGATCGATCCAAGCATTCCCTTCGTGAGTCAATTGAATCGCCTGCACCAAATTCTCCAAACTCACATCCTTCAAGCTGTAAGAATCGGCACCCGCAGCAAAAGCAGCCAAGACTGAATCCTCGCTACTGTGAGAAGTCAAAATCATAACTTTAGTCGGCGGTGCATCGGTATCCGCCTGAGATTTCTTCAACTTCTGCGTCAACTCAATACCGTCCATATCCGGCAGACTGATATCGACAATCGCCACATCGGGTTGTACCGTCTCCAATAGCTTCAATCCCTGGCGGGCATTAGCCGCATCGCCCACAACGTCCACCGTCTCAACCTGCTTAAGAGCAGCGCACAAACCAATTCGGGTTAGGTCATGATCTTCAATTAGAACGACGCGAATTTTGGTCATAGTTTTCGTTAGACGGCGTGGAGAGCGGTTTTGAATTGAGTCTTTTGGAGCCAAAACAAAAACAATTCCCCCCATTATCGGACTAGACCGAGCTGCGAGCATCTCTCGAAAGAAAGAGGGTAACTTTCTGGCGCTAGAAAACGGACTCTCTCTCAAGGCAGATATCGCTATCTTTCAGGATTAACCGGTTCCGGGCGGTATACGACCGAACGGCTCTTAAGGAGTTGATAGTGCATACGGGCCATCGCGCCCCCAAATTCAAGGGGTTCGTCCAAGCCAACAAAATAAATCCAAAGACGCTCGTTTTCCATCTTCCAGTAGACAACTTTGTTGAGGTCGAAGCCGTGGTCGTGGTCAAATTGAATAAACTGAGTTTTCATGAAGGTTAAGTTTATGGGGCGACTCCCGAATAGGAGAAGGTTTTACCCTACAGTGTGTCATGATTGCAGCCGTGGGAACATCGCCGTAACGATAGAGTTGGTAAAAAGAGGCGAATCCACCCGCAAAAGAGGAAAAAAAAAGGACAACTAAACCTATCAATCGGCAGATTACGCTCATTTCCGTCTCTTCCTAAACTGTAAGGTACACTTCTCCTTAACGCTTCTCTAAGATATTTTAGAGGTTTCGCCGCGAAGTGCAGTTTGTTGCCAAAATCCTTCGTTCGTCTTTTAGACAGAAGTTTTTTGCCTCAACGAGGAACGCAACCCTCGTACAGCGGCATAGCTAAGGACGAAAAGTTCAGCGATTGAGAAACTCTTTGGGGGTCGTAGCTTGAAGCATCGGGATTTGAGCGCAGACCAGCCCACCCAAAGACTTTACTCGACCTCTTGACAAATCCCAAAAACACTATCCATTCTTGCGCTCGGCTTCAAGTGCTTTAAGGACAGATAGTTCAACGAACAAAACACTTATGATCGGGTTCGGATCGACTAAAAACTTATTGGCAGCGGCGTTCGTGCCCCACGGAACTTGCTATCTTTGGAGACCCGGTTTATTGGGACTGCACGCCGCCAGCGACGCGATAATCGCTCTCTCCTACTTCTCAATCCCCATCGCCCTCGTCCACATCGCCCGCAAGCGCCCAGATATCCCGTTTAACTGGCTGTTTTTGCTATTTGCCGCCTTTATCGTCGCCTGTGGAGTCGAGCATCTCCTCGACATCTGGACGTTGTGGCATCCCGACTACTGGATATCGGGAACCGCCAGAGCGATAACAGCGATCGCGTCCTTGGGAACGGCCTATGCCAGTGCCTATTTTATTCCCGAAATTATCTCTTTGCCCTCCTCGGCGCAGATGGAGGAAGTCAATGCCCTACTGCTGGAGGAAATCAAAGAGCGCCAGCAAATTGAAGCCAAACTCCAACAAGAACAGCAGTTTCTCAAAGCCTTGCTTGAAAACCTCTCCGACGGCATCATCGCTTGCAATGCCGAAGGGGAATTAACCCTGTTTAACCGGGCAACATTAGCGCTTCACGGCAAGCCGCCCGCCTCAATTCCCGTCGAGCAATGGGCGCAATACTACAACCTCTATCGCCCCGATGGAAAAACGCCGATGGACACAGAAGAAATTCCCTTATTTCGAGCATTGCAAGGGGAAACCGTACGCGATGCCGAAATCGCGATCGCGCCCCCGAACCATCCGCCGCGTTTCTTCCTCGCGTCCGGCGCGCCCATCTTTACCCCAGAAGGCGAGAAACTTGGAGCGGTTGTCGCCACCAAGGAGGTGACACAAAGCCGCCAAGCCGAAGCCAATCTGCGAGAGCGGGAGGAATTTTTACGCAGCATTTACAATGGCGTAGACTCTTCGATCTTTGTCGTCGATGTCGCCCCGGAAGGAGAGTTTCGCTTCGTTGGATTTAACCCAACCCACGAAAAGTTAACGGGACTCCCCAGTCGGGAAATTGCCGGTAAAACCCCCCAACAGATTTTTCCCCCCGAAGCGGCGACTGCTACGTGCCAGCATTACGAGGACTGCTTGAGGGCGAAAGAAGCCATTGCCTACGAAGTTTGCTTGCCGTTTCAAGGGGAACCCACCTGGTGGTTGATTTCCCTCAACCCACTCTTTCGCGACGACGGGCAAATTTACCGCCTGATCGGGACGGGGCTAAATATTACCCAACGCAAACAAGCCGAAGCCGCTCTCCGGGAGAGCGATCGCCGTTTTCGGGCGATTTTTAATTCAACGTTCCAATTTATCGGACTATTGCAACCCGATGGCACGATGTTGGAAGTCAATCAAACGGCTCTCGACTTCGCCGGACTGCAAGGGGAAGATGTCATCGATCGCCTCTTTTGGGAAGCGCCGTGGTGGGGAGAGGTTGGAGAAACCCACTCGGCAAAAGGGAAACTTTCCCCTAAGCGAGAACGGGTGAAGGAGGCGATCGCGCGCGCGGGACGGGGCGAGTTTGTGCGCTACGAAGTGGACGTGCTCGGCGCAGGCAATGCCGCAGTTACCATTGACTTTTCCCTCCAACCCGTCTTCAACGACCGAGGAGAAGTCGTTCTACTCATTCCTGAAGGACGGGACATTACCGAGAAAAAACGAGCAGAAGCCGCTCTCAAAATCAGCGAAGAACGCTGGCAACTCGCCCTCATCGGGACCGGGGACGGCATTTTTGACTGGAATATCGCCACGGGAGAGGTTTTTCTCTCCCCCGTGTTAAAACAGATGCTGGGTTACAGCGACAGCGAAGTGGAAAATTCCCTTGAAGGTTGGAAGCGGCTTCTTCATCCCGACGACCGCCATTATGTTTTAGATTACCTGCAAGCCCACCTCAGACGCGAAATTCCCCGCTACGCCATCGAATATCGACTGCGCTGCAAAAATGGCTCCTACAAGTGGATTCTCGCGCGAGGGGAAACCAAACGCAATGGAGTCGGAGAGCCTCTGCGCATGGTCGGTTCCCATCAAGACATTAGCGATCGCAAAGCTGCCGAAGCTGCCTTGGGCGAAAGCCAAAAGCGCTTGAAACTCGCCCTCAATGCCTCGGGCAACGCCCTGTGGGACTGGGATATTCCTGCTGGGAAAATCTATGTCAGCCCCCATTGGTTCCAGATGTTAGGTTATAGGCCCGATGAATTTACGGTGACTGTCGAAACTTGGGGGGCGATGGTTCACCCCGAAGATCGCCCTTGGGTGACTGAACTGTTGGAAGCAACCCTTGAAGATAGCTCGGTCCCCTACCATTTTGAATACCGCCTGCGCGCCAAGTCAGGCGAATGGAAGTGGCTCGGAAATTGCGGTCAAGTGGTCGCGCGCGCCCCAGACGGCAGACCCCTACGCATGGCAGGAACTCATAAGGATATCAGCGATCGCAAAGCGGCTGAAGCTCAACTTTTTGAAAGCTTGGAACGCTATCAATTGCTTGCTGAAAACTCCTCAGATTTAATTGCCACTCAAACCCTTGATGGGGTTTATCTCTACGTTTCTCCCACCTGCCGCTCTCTATTGGGCTACGAACCCGAAGACCTAATCGGTCGCTCTTTCTATGAATTTCTTCATCCCGAAGATGCCGTCGCCCTCCAAAAAACGAGAGGTCTAATTTCTCAATTTCCCGAAGAATATACGTATAGCTATCGGATGCGTCGGCGGGATGGGCATTACGTCTGGTTGGAAACGACGCACAAAATGAGCAGCGCCCCCGACTACAATCATTTACAAGTTGTCGTTTCCATCGCGCGCAACATTACCGAACGCAAACAAGTTGAAGCCGCTCTAACGGCTCTCAACCAAGAACTCGAACAGGAACTGAGCGATCGCCGCAGCAAGCTGAAAGCTATCAGCCGCCTCTATCGTTCTGTTGTCAACAGCGTCAAAGAGGTGATTTTTCAAACCGATAAAAGCGGGCGCTGGATTTTTCTCAGCCCCGCCTGGAGCGAAATTTCCGGTTTTACCGTTGATGAAAGCTTAAATACTCCCCTTCTCGATTATGTCTATTCCCCCAAAGAGCAGCAGCGCATGACCTTGCTGTTCCAAGACCTGATCGCACTTCGGCGCGAGTCCTTTCGCTGCGAGTTTCGCTGTCCCACGAAAAGCGGGGGGTTTCGCTGGCTGGAAATTTATGCCAATGTCGAACAACAGGACGACGGTACGTTGGTCGGAACCTACGGGACGCTCAATGATATTACCGAACGCAAACAAGCCGAAGCCATTCTCAAGGCTCGCGCCGACGAACTCACCAAGCAACAACAGCAGATTCACTTACAAAACCTGCAACTTCAGGAAGCTTCCCGACTAAAATCAGAGTTTTTAGCAACAATGTCCCACGAATTGAGAACGCCTCTCAACGCAATTATGGGGTTTTCCCAAATGCTGCAACTTCAGCATTACGGCGCGCTCGCTCCTCGTCAAAAGGATATGGTCGATCGCATTTTTAATAACAGTCAAAATTTATTGGAGATGTTGAACGAAGTGCTAGATTTCTCCAAAATCGAAGCAGGAGGGTTTCAACTTCAGCCAGAACAATTGGAGATCGACACCTTAGTCCGGTTGGCTATCGAAGAATTGCGATCGCTCGCCCAACGGAAAAATCTCGACCTCGAAATTCGCTGTTGGGCGAGGAATCCTCGTATTTTCAACGATCGTAGCGGCGTGCGTCGCATCCTCGCCAACCTACTTTCCAACGCGATCAAATTTACGGAAACGGGCAAAGTGACCGTGGAGGTTGAAGACATTGAAGAAAACGCGATCGCCCTCACCATTAAAGATACCGGAATCGGCATTAGTCCTGAAGATATCGGAACAATCTTTGATGCCTTTCGCCAAGTCGATCAAACACTGACGCGCCAGCACGCCGGTACAGGATTAGGTCTTGCCATTACTCAATCTTTAGTCAAAATGATGCAAGGTCGAATTTCGGTCGAGAGCGAAGTTGGCATAGGGACAGCATTTCGAGTCGAACTTCCCCGACGCGTGGAGGTGTAGGGTTCGTTATTTATCCTTGTCCCTTGTCATTGGTTCTAAAACTTATGTACGGACGTTCAATTGAACGTCCGTACCCTCCCCTAACAGCTAAAACCTAAAACCTAAAACCTAATTTAATAACCAATGAGTAACTATATCCTCGCTGTTGACGATAACCCCGATAACCTTTTTCTAGTACAATTAGCTCTCGAGCAAGAAGGTCACGAGGTCATGCTTGTCGATAGCGGTGCAGCAGCATTGGCCCAAGTCGAGAAATCGCATCCCAACCTAATTTTGCTTGACGTAATGATGCCGGGAATGGACGGTTACGAAGTTGCACGCCGCCTGCGCAGTAATACCCGCTTGCCCTTTATTCCTATTTTAATGATTACAGCGCACGACCAATCTAGCGTTGTTGCGGGGTTAGATGCCGGTGCGGACGAATTCATTCGCAAACCGGTTAAAGTTGACGAGTTGCAAGCGAGAGTGCGCTCCCTCCTACGACTCAAGCAGAGTATCGACCAGCGAGAAAATTTTGTTCACTGTCTTACCCACGACCTGCGCACGCCTCTGGTCGCGGCAGACCGGATGCTAGGTTTAATCGAGCAAGGCGTTTTTGGAGAAGTTTCGAGCGAAATGAGTCAGGCGGTAGCGACAGTGATTAGCAGCAATCAGAATTTGCTGTCGATGCTGAATACGCTTTTAGAGGTATATTGCTACGATGTGGGCAAAAAAGTTTTTAGTTTTATTGATTTTTCGATGTCCGAGTTGATTGAAGAGGTGACGCGCGAACTGTCTCCCTTGGCGAAGGAGAAGGGAATTGAGTTGCGCGCTAAAGTCGGCGATGGGGTAGGAGAAATTAAAGGCGATCGCCCGGAGTTACGCCGCGTTCTCACTAATTTAATTGGAAATGCTCTTAAATTTACGGACTCTGGATTTGTAGAGTTACGTGCTAATTCAGACGGTCAGAAACTTATATTAGAAGTTGAAGATACGGGAATTGGTATTTCTGCGGAGGATAAAGCGAGGTTATTCGAGCGTTTCCGCCAAGGCAACCATTTGCGTTCCGGCAGCGGGTTGGGATTATATCTCTGTCATCAAATCATTCAATCCCATGAGGGAGCCATCGATGTTACTTCTGAAGTTGATAAGGGGACGTTATTTACGATTCGCTTACCCATAAAGTAATCGGCAGCCCGCAACCTGTTAGAAGTGAGATTACACAATTATAGAGGATGATGTGCGTTAAGAAAAGTAGGGTTTTAACGACACTTCGACGGTGAAAAACCCCCTGAAAAGGGAGACAGTAGCCGATAAAATGAAGGCATCAAATTTGCAAAAATTCACGCATTCACTTGAATGGAGTACGAGTCTTTGGGCGCAAGATTGTAGGTCTTGGGTTGACGGTCGCTTGTTGCCAGCCGTCTATCTGACACCGAGTCAGTCCGGGAGGTATCCCATACAACTGAAGAAGTGCGATCGCTTTTCTTTCACAGAGAAGCGAACCTCGACTTCGGGATTTCTACAGCGACCTACGGGAATATTATCCTCAGCCGACTTATGACACCTATTTATCCCACTTGTGGAGAACTCGAGCGAAACCTCGCTCAAAGGATTCAAGCTTTGTATCGCTGTCAATTCGGCCATCGGCCTCAGCGCATTATCTGTCACCTGTTTGCCGATAAATTGGCGATTGTTGCGGAAGAATCCATAACACCCGTCGAGCAACTCCTGCTTCGAGAAGGTCTCTTAGAACTCAATCGACTCGTGCGAGAGAGTATCGATCGCGCTATTAAACCTCACCTGAGAGCCGTCATCGAAGAAATTTTGCAAGTTCAAGTCGTCGAGTTGCTGTGCGATACGACTTTTGAAACCGGCTATACCGGAGTTTTAGCGATCTTAACAGATACGCCTCAAGTCCGCAATCCCCACGCCATTCCTAAAATTAAGTCGGAGCAAAACGGCGCGAGCGATCGCCGTTCGTCCTAGTCTTTCTTCGCCCGAGCTGATTTAATGCAGCCGAAGCATTTAAACTAAAGGGTGTCGCCACCTTCAATAATGAATAAATGCTTCAATCCTTCCTACTTGCGCGCGTACTCCTTCGCTTCGATAAAAAAGCAGACGATTTGTTGGGCGATATTTCGGCCGCTACTCGAACGCCTGATGGCAGTTTGTGGGTTGCTTCGGACGAACGCCTGGGAATCGAGCGACTCTCGCCCGTTGAACCGTCTATTTTCGGCAACCACCATCATTATCGCGTTGGCGATTTTGTCGAGTTATTCGACGATGACGATGAAATCGATATCGAAGGGATGGACTATTGCGACGGCTATCTTTGGTTAGTCGGTTCCCACAGCACAAAACGGAAAAAACCGAAAGGAAAAAAAGAAGCAAAAGACCTCGAACGACTAACAGAAATTAAACGGGAACGCAATCGCTATCTTCTCGCTCGCATCCCCGTCGTCAACGGCGAATTGTTGAAATCTTATGCGTCCTCCGATCGCGCCGAGGACGAACTTGCCGCCGCTTGTTTGGCGAAAACGGAAACCGGCAATATTCTCATCGAAGCGCTGGCTGAAGACCCGCATTTTGGCGGCATTATTGCTAGCGGTTTGCCGTCAAAGGAAAATGGATTTGATATTGAAGGGTTAGTTGTACGGGGAAACCGAATTTTCCTGGGATTGCGCGGACCGGTACTGCGGGGTTGGGCGATCATTTTAGAGTTGGAAGTCGAAGAAACCAAGCCAGGAATTTTAGGGCTGAAACCCATCGGCGAAGATGGATTGCTTTACAAAAAACATTTCCTCGAACTCGATGGTTTAGGAATCCGCGAGTTATGTTGGCACGGCGATAAGTTGCTGGTTTTAGCCGGTCCGACGATGGTTTTGGAAGGAGCGATGAGAATTTTTCAGTTTAAGGGTATTTTAGAAGAGTCGGGCAATTCATTGTGCTGGCAAGATTCCGATCGGCTGAAAGTTTTGTTTGAGTTGCCCGTCCCGGTTGGAACCGATCGCGCCGAAGGTTTAACATTATTTCCCTGTTTGGGTCAGCCCGATCGTTTAATGGTGGTTTACGATTCGCCCCACCCCAGCCGGATGCCCAAAGCTCATGAAATTTATGCGGATGTATTTAAATTGCCTTAGAACCGAGAAGACAACGCGAGAACGAGGGGAAACAGCGATCGCGAAAGAAAAACAACCAACTTTGTAACGCGACAGAGGAAACATAGAATGAATACTTGGATTGTCGCGATCGCGCTCTCATTGACCGTTATAATTTTCCTAATTGTCTTAGTCTTATACGCTCGCGGCTTTTTCCGACGACGCACGCCCTACCGCGCGAACAATCTCCCTCCCCCGGATGCGCCAAGCTTTGCGATAACGATCGCTTCGCTATCGGACTCCTTTGTCGAGCACGCGCAGACCGCTGGATTTTGGGTTGAAGCCGAGCAAATTTTTGACGCACGCCTAGAAGCCATTCGTAGCGCCGAACATTCCATTGAATTCGAGACGTATATCATGACTCCCGGCCGTCGGGCTGAAGATTTTGCGAAAGCAATCGTACAAAAAGCCAGTCAAGGGGTTTTGGTGAGATTACTCGCCGATAAATATGGCGCTAAATCTATTCCCGAAAACTATTGGCGGAGATTGCGATCGGCTGGCGTTGAAGTGCGCATTTTTAATCCCTTTAGTTGGCGCGATCCCTTTTACTACCTGCGACGCAACCATCGCAAATTGTTACTCATTGACCGCAAAAAAGCATTTATTGGCGGTGCGGGGGTGTCCGACGACTGGGATGGTTCCGAGGAAGAAGGGTATAAACGACCGTGGTACGATTACGAAGTCGAGTTTCAAGGCAGCGTTATTGCTCGACTCAACGGACTCTTTTTGCAACATTGGCTCGATGCAGGGGGAACGGTAGATTTGTCGGGGGTGCGACCTCAACCCGAGTCAAGGGTTCAAGAGGCGATCGCGCTTGTCAGTGCGGGAGAAGACCCAACCTGGCGCGATTCCGGTTTGCGTTCCCTCTATCAAGCACTCGTCCAAGCTGCCAGAGAGCGCGTTTGGCTTTCGAGTCCCTACTTTCTACCCGATCGCAATACGCGCGCTGTTTTAGTTGCTGCCAAACGCAGAGGTCTTGACGTGCGCGTCATTACGATGGGACACCGCAACGATAAGCAATTCGTTCGCTATGCCTCCCGCGAACTTTACGACGAATTGCTCCAGGGAGGCGTTGAAATTTATGAGTATCAACCGAGTATGATGCACGCTAAGGCCATTCTCATTGATGACGCTTGGGTAAGTTTGGGAAGTGCCAATTTCGACCCGCGCAGTTTTTTTCAAAACGACGAACTCAATCTTTCGACAGTGGAAGATGCTTTAATTAAAAAGGTTGAAGGTCTTTTTCAAGATGCTTTTTCTCGCAGTCGAGGTATCAGTCGTCGCGATCTGGCCCGTCGCGGATTGCGCGAGCGTTTGGTGGCGCGATTGAGCTTAATATTTTATTGGGAATTGTAAGAAAGGGAATAGGGAATAGGGAATAGGGAATGGGGAATAGGGAATAGGTATTGGTCACAAGGCGGGGTAATAGAAGAACATTACATACTTTTAATAACTCCTCAAAGCTTCTTGAATTCTGGATTCTTCCATTCTTCTATTCTTCCATTCTTCCCCTAAATTTCAAGGCAATAGCCACGATTTAATCCAACGGGACACTTTATTATTTAATCCTTCGAGTTGGGTATGTTTGAGAATCAGACTCGTGAGGTGTTGGGCGGCGGGATCGCCTTCGATATTTCGGGCGGAAAGCAACAGTTCTAGACGAATTTGTGTGGCTTCTTCTTGTCTGCCGGCGGCGGCATAGCGATCGCATAAATAATCGAGGGTGACGACTTTGTAGTACGGCACTTCAATACTTCGTGCCACTTCTAGAGCGCGATTTAATTGGGCGACGCTAACGTATTTCAGGGCTAAATCCCGTAAAATAGGAGCTTGACTTAAGCGATTTTCGATGGTTTTTGCGGTTTCCACTGCCTCGACTAAGATTAAAAGTTTATTGGGTAACTCGAACTCCAGCCAAGGCTCAAACAGTCGATCGCTCTCAAATAGCCAGGTTTTGATGTAGTCTGATTTATGGGTTCGTGCCAGTTTCAGCGCTTGAACCAGTTGTCCGGCTTCGAGATATTCGTAAATAATTTCACCGAGGCGATCGCCGACTAAACTGCGAAAGTATACAAACTTTTGCGAGAGACGATGGGGGATAAAATGACGGAAGGCGCGACCCAGGGTACAAGCGCGCGGGTTGCGTCCGCACCAACTTTCCAGACGCTTGTACTCGCCGTCTCGATAGCCTTCAAAAATCCACTGGGAACCCCTGCTTTGTATGTCGGGTTTCCAAGTTTGCGGCTGCCAGAAGTTTTGGGAAATGGAAGTTTGCAATTTTGTCCAGTCGTAAGGTGCCGGAGTCCAAGTTATTTGGTGTGCGATGTTTCCCAGGGGATCGTTGTCCTTGGGACTCCCCAGTTTGAAAGCGGCTTGCAGCATCTGCTTGCGGTCGGTTTTCGTGGAAACGCGAAGAACTTCTGGGGGGTCGAAGGTGGGAATATAAGTGAATCGATAGGCTTGTTCTAAGCGATCCTCCTCGACCCATTGGACGAGCAGTTGTTCTTCCATTTTTTGAAGACAGGTTTCTTCAGTTTTATTTTTTGAATTTTGGCTGTTCCGGCTGCTTGTATACATCGAATTTAATGTACTCTAAGAATAAATCGACCGTTATCATCAATTGTTTGACTTTGAAGTCTTGAAAGTGAATGAAACTCGCGCCCAATTCCGATTTAAATCCAGCTTTTTCTCACATCCCGGTATTAAGTCGGGAATTACTCGAAGGTCTCGCTATTCGCCCGGGAGGACAGTATTTGGATGCAACGGTGGGAGGCGGAGGACATAGTAGTTTGATTTTAGCGATTGCACCTGATGTGAAAATTATAGCGGTGGATCGCGATGAGGAAGCGATCGCGGCGGCTCAATTGAAACTTGGCGATCTCGCGGTTTTTTGGCAAGGGAATTTTGCTGATTATTCTCCCGGCGAAGTTAAATTTGACGGTATTTTTGCCGATCTCGGTGTAAGTTCGCCACAACTCGATTGCGGCGATCGCGGGTTTAGTTTTCAACACGATGCACCTTTAGATATGCGCATGGATCGTCGTCAGGAATTAACGGCTGCCATCGCTATCAATCATTGGGACGAAAAGCAACTTGCCGATCTATTCTATCAGTACGGCGAAGAACGATACTCGCGACGCATTGCCAAGCGCATTGTCGAGAAGCGACCTTTGCAAACTACCATGCAATTAGCCAATGAGGTTGCCGCAGCCGTTCCGCGCAAGTACCGCTACGGACGCATTCATCCGGCGACGCGGGTCTTCCAGGCGCTGCGCATCGCCGTCAATGGGGAATTGGAGTCTTTGGAGAAGTTCATCGAAGTTGCGCCGACGTGGTTAAAAGCGGGGGGACGCATGGGGATTATTAGCTTTCACAGTTTGGAGGATCGCATCGTCAAACATCGCTTTCGCGATTGTCCCCTTTTACAAATCGTTACCAAAAAACCGATAACAGCGCAACCCGAAGAAAAGGCAGAAAATCCTCGAGCGCGATCGGCTAAACTGAGGGTGGCAGAGCGGGTTTAATTTCAGAATGGAAGAATAGGAGAATTCAGAATGGAAGAATGGTAAGTGGGAATACGGCATTTTCGCTTCTTTAGGTTCTTTTGCAATAATATTGCTCTTCGCCGTGTCCCCAGAATGGAAGAATGGGAGAATTGAGGAGGGAAGGAGCTAGAATTTTAAATTTTTAATTGATATGAATCCAAGCAGTCGAACCGAAAAAATTGCCGCAATTCTCCAACAGCGCCAGCCTTTGGCAAAAAAACTGGCAACTGTCGCTAGCAATTTGCAGTCCCTTGCCTCCAGCCTACAGCATCTCCAACACCAGCGCGATCGCCTCTCCACTCAAATTGAAGACCAACTCCTCGTCGGTCGCTTCCAAGATATCGACTGCCAAACCCTACAACAAACCATTGAAGCGGAATTGACCCGGTTGCGCAAATTGCAACGACGCTGCGATCGCAACACCCTCAATATTGGCGTTATCGGGCGCGCGGGACAGGGCAAAAGTCGCCTGTTGCAAAGCTTATCGGGACTGACAACCGCCGAAATTCCCACGGGCGATCGCCAACACTGTACGGGAGTTCGCAGTACCATTTACCATAACCCCAACATCGAACCCTACGGCGAAGTCACCTTTCACTCCGAACAGTCCTTCCTCAGCGACATTCTCGCCCCCTACTACGCCAAACTGAACTTAGGTTTGCGCCCATTTAGCCTCGACGAGTTCGCAGCTAAACCCCTCCCCCCGCTACCTCCCGAACGGGCGCGACAGGCGGAATTTGGGGCGATGTACGAACATCTGCGCCGCTATCGCACCCATTTGAACGAATATCGTCCCCTCCTACAAAACCTCGGATCCAAGCGCATTGCGCGGGAGGAAATTCGAGAATACGTCGCCCAGGATAATCCCCAAGGCGATCGCGTTTTTTTTAACTATCTTGCTGTTCGAGAGGCGAAAATTGCGTGCGCCTTTCCCAATGCTGATGTGGGACAAATTGCCCTCATCGATATGCCGGGACTGGGGGATACGGGACTGGGCGATGAAGAACGTCTCATTAAAACATTGGGGGAAGAGGTTGACATTGTTCTCTTTTTGCGCTTGCCAAGACCGCCGCGCGATTATTGGGCGGATGTTGACGTTCAACTTTACGATATCGCCAGTTCTGCCCTGGGCGAAATTCCCCTCAAACAGTGGTCGTTTCTGGTTCTCAACCGCACGAGAGAGGATTCGGCCATCGGCGATAATGGGCCCTATTGCGACGATTTGGCGCAAACGCACGTTGAGAAGCATTTGTATGTTATTGACTGTATCCTCGCTAACTGTGCCGATCCCCAGGAGGCGCGCGATCGCATTTTAGACCCGGTTTTGGACTATTTAACCGGCGAAATTCAAGCCCTCGATCGCGAATACGCTGCCTCCGCACAACAGGGGCTTTTTCAGTTACAAAATGCCGTCGAAATCGAACTGAGTAAAGCGAGTCAAGTTTTCGAGCGCGCAACGGCACCGAGTCACGAATTTCCCTTATTCGTGCAACTGTTTGACAGCCTGTGGGACGATTTGACTACGGGGTTGGAACGGTTGTTAGAGGACTTGAGAGAACAGCGCAACCTTCAAGATGAAGATTTTAAACAAGAAGTGGAAAAAGCGCTGCAAGCCTGTCGAGATGACCCCGGAATTCCCTCTGAGGCGGAGATTGAAACGAGACGCGATCGCGCGGGCGGTTATCCCAATGCTTATTATCAATATCTTAACGAAATTCGCGCCCATCTTTCCCAACATTTCCTCTCTCTCGACGAGGGGTTAAAGCGGGGATTAGATAAAGTGCGATCGCAAGTGGCAGATGTGTTAATTCATAGCGGTCGTTTGGGCAATTTAAGCGACGCGCGCGGGTCGGAATTTTTGGAGGTTTTAGCCCAACTGGTTCCCGATGAATTCTTTTCGGAAAAACCCAGCGCACTTAAATTGGGCATCCAAATTCTCGCCTCCTTTGAACTTTCTTATCGCGGTTTAATTCAACATCGCATTCGACAGCATTTCGACGATTTAACGCCTGACGAAACATCGCTTCAGCTTTCAACTTCTCCCTCGGCTAAAGAAGTGTTAACTTGTTTAAATTCGTTGCAATCCGAAGCTGTTTATCGGTGTGAAACCGCCCTCGACGACTTCCTAGCCGAACCCAGTCAAGCAGCTTTTGCTATTGTCGAAGAGTTTTTAGACCGGGTTTTGCGGGCGAAGGATGTTAAAAATGAGTGGCGTATCTTTTTGGAGGAAGTGCGCGCCGATGTTTGGCCCCGAGAATTTCAACAATTAGGAGAAAAGACGCGATCGCGCCAAGATTGGTTAGACTCAGTAGAACGGGCAATTTCGGCCAAGGATAGTATAGACTTAAAATTTCTGGAGTCGTTGTAAGAGGAATTGAATGCAAGAACTTCAAGTTACAATGCTGGGGCCGAGAGGTGTGGGTAAAACCACGCTTTTGACGGCGATGTACGAGCAATTCGAGAGCAATATTGGTTCGACGAACTTACAGCTTACTCCCGATGAAGATAGTTCGGCGATCCTGCAAGACAATTTAGTCAACCTCAAGAGTCTGTTGGATGTATTCGAGGCGAGAGGACGAATGGGAATTCAAGGAACTGAAGCAATGGCAGGACCCGATTCTTTACGTTCCTTCCTCTTTTACTTAGGTAAAAAAAGTGCTAAACCGACACTTCAACTTCGCTTTCGCGACTATCCCGGCGGGTATCACGAAGCGAAAGCCTCAACAGAAGAAAAAACATTTGTTAAGGAATTGCTGCAAAACTCGGCTGCCGTTTTAGTTGCCATTGATGCCCCAGCATTGATGGAGGATAAAAAAGGAATTTTGCACGAAAAAATCAATCGACCGCAGCAAATTAAAAATCTCTTTGATACAGCTTATCAAGAGCTGGATTCGCCCAGATTAGTGATTTTAGCGCCTATTAAATGCGAAAAGTATCTCAAAACTGAAAAATCAGCAAAAGAACTGTTAGAACGAGTTAAGCAAGGCTATGAGAAGTTGTTGAATTCCTTCGATTCCGAACAACTCAATACTCGAGTGGCTTGTGTCGTAACCCCCGTACAAACCGTTGGTAGTGTTGTTTTTTCTCGCATCGAATTTGATACTCATCGCGATCCCCACTTCTTTTTCCGCAAAAGTCGCCATGATGCCATTTATAACCCTCAAGACAGCGAACAACCTCTCCGCTATCTTCTGCGATTCTTACTGAAATTATACCTCGATAATCGTCGTTGGGGTTGGCTAGTCGATTTGTTTCAAGGAGATGCTGAATTTATACAGGCGATGGAACAATTTTCAAGAACTTGTAAAACGAATGGGGGATTTGCGGTTATTAAAGGCGAACGTTGGCTGAATTGATTTAGTCATTGGTCATTCGTTATTAGTCATTAGTCATTGGTTATTAGTCATTTGGAGAGCTAAACTCTAAACTTAACCGTCGATCGAGAAGCCGAATTTTACGTCCCCAAGTACGGACGTTTCACGAAATACACCTCCGCTTTTCCGCATTTTTAATTCATTCAAATCCCATTATTAGTATGAGAATTTACGTTCAAAGCTGTGGCGTATCTCAAGACAACGATTACTGTTGGTTGAAAATTAGACACAATCGTTCCGTTCGAGAAATTCCCCCCATTTTAAAAAGACCGCTTTCGGGACATTCGCAGGGAATTGTTCGCGTGACGGATGTTATTGAAAGCCAAAGTTTGTCAATGGTTGTGGCGCGCGACGATGGGGAACTTTTGTTGCTTTTAACTGGACTTCCTGCCCGAGAAGAACGGACGGATTTTATGGGCCGCCGAGTCAGAAATTCGGTCGCTTGGGTTGGCGAAGATTCGGATGAAGGAGAACGATTCATTCGTTCGCTGGTTGTTCGCGTTTTGAGCAACGAACTCGAAGTTGCAGAAGCAATCGATCGCGCGATTGTTATCGGTGGTGAGTACGGATTTGATGCGTCTTTTGAAGCTCTCAATCTTCTCGCAGAACCGCTATCTGTTAATATTAATCGAAATGCGGATGCGACAGATAAAGTTGGTAAGAGTTCGCCGATTTTGAGACAAGAATTGGCTTTGGAATTAGAAAGCAACTGTTTAAGCGATCGCGAAGGTTTATTAATCGTCTTAACCAGCCTAAAAACTCAATCTGCCATACTGGAAGCAAGGGTTTGGCGCGGCTTATCGAGCCGAATTGCAGCAGAAGGATGGATAACAAGTTCAAGTTCGATCGTGCAAAAAAAAACGATTTCCAAGACAGCAGTGGGGGCCGCGATCGCGGCAGCGCTTCCCCTCGCAATTTGGATATTGAAACTCCTATTTCCTTAGTCGAGAATGCAATTGATTTTTGGAAGAATCTCGCGATAGAACGCGATCTCCCTCAAACAATGGAACTTGCCAGAATTCTGCTCGAACTGCCCCAAATTCAACAAAATGAGCTTTATTTAATTGCATTTTGTATGGAGCAATACAGAAATTTGACCAATCGAAAAAAAACAGGAGAATTAAGTTCCGAAGACTTAAATCGCCACCAGCAACTCGAAATGCTATTGGAGAAATTGGACACTTTGATAGAAGAAATGAAAACTTTTTCTCAAAACGCCTCAAACTGGGAAAACTTTTAATTGCGATCGCGCTGACTTATTCCTTGGGAATAACGCTGATATCGCCGCTACTTTCGAGATAGGCGAGTGCCACCTGACTGGGGTCGGTAAGTTTAGCTTTTAGGCGCAGGGCAGTATCTAAATCTCGACGACTAATATGACTTTTGCGCATTGCTCTTTGACATAATTGTCCGTCTTGAATTAAGACGCGAGAACGACCCTTAATAGTAGCCTCAAGCTGGTCAAAATGAAACGAAAGTAAGCTTAACAGCCAGTGGAGTCCCACCAGAACCCAAGCTGCACCGAGAGTTGGAAAAAAGGCAGCCGAACCATTAATGGCGCGACTTAAAGTTGCCCCGAGCATAATACTTAAGATGACATCAAAGGCGGCATATTGTCCGATGAAACGGCGATCGCCGCCCAATCTGACCATAGCGAGCCCTGCGACGTAAACAATGACAGCTCGCGCTCCCATTTGCCAGAAGGTTAATTTTTGGGCATCCAACCCCAGCACTGAGTGAATTGTCTCTCCAACGGTTTCCATTGCCACTCTTTAAATCTCCCTTTATACAATTTTCAAGTATAGACTGGTTATGGGCAATATTGCATTGTCTGGTTACACTGAGAAAGCGAACAATACAAGTGGTGGATTGCGGAGTAATATGAATCCGATCGCGAACGATCTCGAACTACACCTCGAACCGACAATCGCTCCCTGGATTGCCAAAAAAGAAAATATTAATTTGGCGATCGGCATTATTCAAGGCGAACAGCGCTGGGTTAAAGGATGGGGTTCGTTGCAGTCGCAAAGGGATGAGACTTCGGAGTCAATCGAAGTTGATGGAAAGACTATATTTGAAATTGGCTCGGTAACCAAGGTTTTTACAACAACTCTCTTATCCCTGTTGGTAGAATGCGGGAAATTAGAGCTAACAACGCCAATTAATCGGCTCGGCAAAGCTTATCAAAGCTTGCCGAATGCGATAACTTTAGAAAGTTTAGCGACTCATACCTCCGGTTTGCCTCCACTCCCCTCGAATTTAAACAAATCGATGGGTCAGGACGAGCAGAATCCCTATGCAGCTTATACCTTTGAGGAGTTGCACGACTATTTGCGGACTTTGCCGTCGCGCGACATGAAAAACGCGGGAACCATTAGTTATTCTAACCTGGGCGTAGGACTTTTGGGCAATATTTTAGCCGAACAATTGAATCAGTCTTACGAAGCAACTATCGTTGGACAAATTTGCAATCCTTTGGGATTATTAGATACGCGCATCGCCTTAAACGACGAGCAACAAACTCGATTTGCAGCGGGGTATTTAGAAGATGGAAAACCCATCAAACCTTGGGATTTGCCAACTTTGGCAGGTGCGGGGGCGCTGCGTTCGACAGCAGATGATTTGCTCGCATTTGTAGCAGCCAATCTTCAGCCCGAAAAAACCGCGATCGCGACGGCAATTCTCAACACCCATCCCTTGCGCCATAACACATTTGCACCCACTTCGGGCGTTATCGGACTGATGGAAAAAGCGGCTCAATTTGTCCGACGGGCGCGCGGCAACCCCCTCGTCCGTCGCGAGGAAGTCGGAGTTGCCTTGGGATGGTTTGTAGAATACCTGCTGGGATGCGATCGCTACGCCTACACTCACACCGGCGGAACCGGCGGACATCGCTCGTTTTGCGGATTTATTAAGGAAACTCAAACCGGGGTTATTATCCTTTCTAACTACGGAGAAGTCTTATCCAGTCTGTTTGGGCGATATTCCATCGATCGAGTCGGACTCAAACTCCTCGAAATAATTAGCGATCGCGCGCGATAATACCGCTTTTTGGGATTGGGAAGGGAACAATTTGGACGGGAACCCTTTAGAAGTCAGAGTCCGATAAATTAAAGGAAAATACTGGATGGTAAAAAAACTTTTATTAACAACTGTTTTAATTGGATTGACTGGTTTTTCTGGCATCCAAGACGAACAACGTCAATGTTCGCGATCGCCTGAATATCGAGGAACACCGTTACATCCCGGACTCGATCTTCAAGCTTTACCCTCAGAGTTTGACATTTCTGGTAACTTAGAACCCAACCTAGAAATACTTTTAAATGAAGCCGTGGATTGGGCGTTGAAAAATACAGATGCACCCGGAATTACCGCTGCCGTAGGAATTCGCGATCGCGGACTTTGGTCTACTTCTGTCGGCTTATCCTCAACCGAACCATCAACCCCGGTTCAAGAAGACTCAGTATTTTGGTGGGCGAGTACTGGCAAAATGTTTACATCCTCGGCAATCTTACAACTGGTTGCCGAAGGTCAGTTAGAACTCGACCAAACAATTGACGCATGGTTTCCCGACTATCCTCAATCTCAGTTGATTACAATTGAGCATTTATTAACTCATACCAGCGGCGTTTTTAGTTTTCAGCAGGACTTAGCTTTTCGCAGACAAACGGATTATAAAACACCAGACGAACTCATTGCAATTTCGGCAAAGCACGGCGCTGATTTTTGTCCGGGAGAATATTGGAATTATTCTAATACAAGCTATGTCATGCTCGCAACCATTATTGAAGAGATTGAAGCCGAGCTTTTTTCTGAAGTTATTAAAAGGAGAATTATTGAGCCGTTGGGATTAACCCAAACTCAAGCTTTAAACTTCTCAGAAATGCCGACAACTCTAGCACTCGGTCACGTTGATGGCAAGCCTAAAGCTGATTTTCGTCCCAGCTTGCCCTTTGGTGCTGGAAATATTGTCGCATCCTCTCGCGATATGGTGGTATTTCTCGCTGCATTATTATCGGACGATGTTTACTCGAAAAACTTGCTACAAAATAGCCTACAACCGCTCTCTCCCATGTTCGACAGTAGCACTTACTATGGGCAAGGAATAATGCTTTTTGAAGTGCGTCAAGATTCCGATGCGATCGATTGGGTGGGACACAGCGGTGGCAGTCCAAGTGTAAAATCGGTCGTTGCTTATGACTTAAATAGCGAAGTTTTCGTAGCGGTGGCGATTAATGCAGATGTTCCCGCCGAAGCCCTTGCCTATCGCTTGGTCGGGGTTGTGAGAAAATACCAAGATCGAGAGCGATAATTTTCGCGATCGCCCTTTAAACAGTTACCAGTAAACAGTAAATAGTTATATATTTCATACAAATTAATCTTACCAAGCCTTCCCTTAGCCCAGTGGCATTGTTGTAAATAATCGCTAATTCCCAGATTCGAGCTCGGACATCGGCATCGTAGGATAAGCAAAATTGTGCTTGGAAAATACTCGTTTAGCTCGCTTAATTAAATCAGTTTGATAAATAAATTCATCTCGGGCATCCATTGGATAACTTCGGAGTTTGAAAACCGTTCCCCAAGGTTTTTCCTCGATAATTACGTCGATGGGAAGTTTGAGTTGCGTATATTTGCTGGTGTAGGCAATGCGATACAAAATTTCGCTGGCTAAAGTTGCATTTACTTCGCGCGCTAAGTAGAAATGAGTGACGACTTGAGCTTCTAGGTTGCCAGCATTGGCATTAGAAATCGGCTCAGTCCACATTGTATTATGAGGAATTGTCACTAAATTATCATTGGGCGTTTGCAAGCGAATTCCCCGCAATCCATAGCCGACAATTTCGCCGTAGTGTTCGCCAATTTGGACGCGATCGCCGACGCGGTAGGGCGCTTCAAATAGGGCGATTAACCCGGCAATGACCGAACTTGCATAATCTTTGAAGGCAAAACCTAAAGCAACGGCGACGGTTCCGGTGAGCGCCAAAACGTTGTTGCGCGATACATTAAAAAAGAGATTGATTAAAATGACTGCTGCTGCGGTTAAAACGACTGTCCGACAAAACGGAAGCGATTGTTTAATGCCCAAACGCCATTCTCGTTGAACCCGCTCGGAAAACCAATTAATGATTGTCTCGATGAGAATAATACTGAAATAGGCAAAAACGAGAACAATAAGGGCTTGACTAATCTTCCAAGTCGTGATTTGTGCAAGTAGTTCTTGAGTTTGCTTAGCAGTCTCTTCTGCGGCTTTTTGGGCAGATTGTGCGAAAAAAGTAGTCATTGGTTATTGGTAGGGGCGGGGTAACCCCGCCCGTACAGGTCATTTCAATTATTGTCCTCTGCCATGAGGAAATTATTCCCGTCCAATTCGTTTCTCAATCGAGGGTAATGGAAGGGCGTGACCCGAAGCCATTCTCCTTGTTTCTCAATTGTGTCAGTCGATCGCAAGTTTTGAACGAGGTGTTGTACGGTAGCTTCGTCGTCTCCCAAACTGTCGGCGAGATGGGGCAATGTCATGTCGCCGTGGAGAAGCAGGGAATAAAGCAAATAGTGCGCGTCTGAGGAGAGGTTGGGGAGGTCGGGCAAACGCGGATTTTTTGCTAAGATTGTGCCGTCTTCACTCTCTTTCTCACCTTTTTTGTCTTTCTCGTCTTTTTTGTCGGTTTCTTCCTCCGAAGGTTGGAAGACGAGCGATCGCATAAACAGGTGAACCGCGACGCGACTCGATCCTCCCGAAACCGCCGCTAAGCGCTCGAAATATTCCTGCATCGCGCTCTCTCGCTCGCTTTCTTCGGCTTGTTTTTGCAGGAAACCAAAATCAATTCCCATTTCTTCAACAACAGGGGTTAACCAGGCTTGCAGTTGTTCGCCGTTGAGTTGGGGGAGGGAGCAATGCAACGGGTAGTAGGCGGCAATTTTGCACACAAGATCGAGATAATTCCAGGCGAGGGTACCGCAACCTATTACCCAAAATCGAGAGCGTTCGGCGACGATTGCTTTGCGTAAATACTCTATCCCTTCCAACCCTTCAGCGCAGCGCAAAAAACACCAACTTAAGTTAGGAATAACGACGATTTCGCGCTGTTGCTTCGTGGCAAGAGGCAGTCCGCGACCGAGTTGCGCCAGGAGTTTGGCTTGTAGGTTTGCTGGGTCGCTGGGTCGTTGAGTCCAGCCCAGGTGTCGAATGGGAATCTGGGATTGGGGTTGCCACTCTTCGACGCTGAATTGGAGAATGCGCGCGATCGCTTCGACGGGGTTGCTCGCAACGATGAGGGAATTACTCGCCTCGAGGGGTTGGTCGAGCCAGTCTTGAATTGCCTCGTCTAGCTCCTCTCGCACGGTTTCGAGGAAGGGGGGAGGGGGGGAGAGGTCTTGGATGGCACGTCTGGCGTGCTGCTTAATTTCGGGGGGGAGGTCGCGCGATCGCCTCCAGGATTCGGAGGATTGGGAGGATTGGCGATCGCGCGAGAAGAAACTTTGGAGTAACTTGCGAACATCGAAATCCCCGTCTTTAATTTGGCGAAATAGATTCAACAAGGATTGATACCTGCTCGAGCTGAGAAAAAGTTAACGCGCGCTGTCTTTAAAATAGTGTAAACCCCAAACCCACCCCAAAAATCAACGTATTAAAATCGAGATTGGGCTCCGACGAACCGCCAAAGCTAGACCCACCAAACAGTTCGAGGCGACTGCGAGGAGAAAAATTGTAGGTGAGACGAGCGAGGAGTTGGTGGTAGCGATCGCTTCTGTCTACATTCCGAAAGTCGGCTAGGACAAAATCGTAGTCTAGGGCGACTTGGAACGAGGTGTAGGGCGAATAAACCAAAGATGCGCCCAATTCGTGGGTTGTTTGGGAACGGGTATCGGGTTCGGCAAAACTCAGGCTCAATAAATAGGACGTATTCAGTGCGAGGCTCGGCGCGATCGCATCCTGTCGTCGCAGTTGAATATAAGCCGAATGGTCGTTGAGAAAGCGAGCATCTCCTTCCCGTTCAAAAAGTTGCTGATTATTCCAGCCCAATTCTCCATAGGTTCCCTCGAAGAGTCGTTGGGAAATCCCTGCATTTAAGCTTAACTGATTGTAGTCCAACTGCGAGAATTCCTGGTAACGAATGGTAGACCCGACCATTGCACCAAATATAGTTGTCTGCGGGCTAAAATTGTGCAACCCCAACAATGTTATACTTCCCCTAAATAAACCCTCGTCAATGGGGTCGAGCTCGGAAAAAATATTGTCGCTTCTGAAATATCCTACCCCTCCTAAAAGATATATACTGGGTTGAGTGGGCGTTGTGTTTTTTTCAACTTCTTCTAATCGTAAAATTCCTAACTCCGGATCGATAACCCCTTCCCTCTGCGCTGTCTGTAAATCGCGTTCGAGCAATTCTGAGTTCAATTCAACAGTCGGTAAATGTTCGTTTTGGCGCGCTCCATTCAACTGTTCGTCGAGGTCGCGATCGCCCAAAGTTGTCATTGGCAGAAAATGGGTGCGGGTGGGGGAAGGGGGTAAACTCTCAGTCAAGTTGAACGAATTCGGTTCGGTCTCGTGTCTATCTGGAGCGCGATGTCGTGGCTCGAGCGCTTCGCGATGTCGTGGCTCGAGTACTTCGCGATCGCCTTTCCCCCTCAAACCAGAAATTCCATTTTCCCAAGGCTCTCTTGGCTCCTGAACTCTAAAGTTTGGCTCGCTTTCGGGCATTTCAGAATAGGCAAAAACGCCCTTAGTTTCGCTAGCTAAGCTACTAAAAAGCAGACAAAAAATAACGAATTTTTCTCCCCTCTTCCAGTCCTCTTTTCCCATTGCTTCCTTGGAAATTACGTAAAAATAACTGCTCTGTTTCCACTTTTCAAGAGAATTACGCAAACCCTCTAATTTATTTTCAAAAAATTTATTCATCAATTCGCTCAACTATCGCCAAAAAACCGGCTTTATGGCTATAGTTAAAATAAAAGAAATCCTTGTACTTTGGGAATATATCGAGGAATGTTACGCCACCTGATTCTCGCACTGACTCTGACTCTGTATAGCGTTCCCTCTTTCATCGTCCCCAAAACGGCAGCAGCGCAAACAAGTTTGACGCGGGGGACAATCGAGTCTTTGCGCAATCGCGTGCGCCTGATTCCGCGCAATCAATCAGCTCGTGCGGCTCGCCGTTCGGATACAATAACCCCTGGCGACGCACTGGCAACAGCGGCCAATTCGATGGCAGATGTGCGCTTTAACGATCGCTCCCTCGCGCGTTTGGGAGAGCAAGCCGTTTTTCGCTTTTCTCCGGGACTGCGAACGGTAGATTTGACGCGAGGAACGATGGTATTATTGGTTGCACCCGGTGAAGGACGCACCAATGTGCGCACGCCCAATTCCGCTGCTGGAATTCGGGGTTCGGCGCTTTTTGTGCGCTATATTCCCGAAACCGACACCACATTGATAGGCGCGCTGACCAACTCGGGCATTGAAATATTTAATCGAACTGGGGAAGAACGCCAGGAATTAAAGGCGGGTCAAATGGCGGCGATTATTGAAGACCGGATCGATAGTATCTATAATTTTGACCTGGAAACATTTTATCAAACCAGTCCTTTAATACAAGATTTGAATCTAACGGGAGTTGATGATACGATAAGTCCCGACGAACCGATGGCTCGAGTCCGCGCTGAAGTACAAGAGGGACTCGATACTCAACCTCCCGTTGTTTCGACTGAGGCAATGGTCAATCCCGATTTTATCAACCTGCCAGCGGTTTCTGCAACAGCGCAAACTTCGGCAGAGTTACAAGACTTTCCAGAAATTCCCGATTTCAGCGCGGCGGTCGTCGATTTTGACCCCCAGGTTCTTGATGGGAATACAGGCGACGTTCTGCCCAATGTAGCAGCATTTGAGAACTCATCCAACGCGCGATCGCTCCTTGTTGGAGCTGAAACCCAAGTCAGCATCCAACGTGCCGATTTCTTGACCAATTTCCCTGGAGTTAGCGATCCCGGAACGGCTGTCCCCGGCTCTCCCCTTCCCGGTGTCGGTTCCGGCGGCATTTCTGGCGGCAGTGGGGGATGCAATATCGTGATTTCTCGCAGCGGTCGAGTTCGCATTCCCCCCGGTCAAATTAGGCGGTGTTTGAGACAGTTCCTTGGAAGGCCTTAATTTATATGATATTACTCGACATGGACAAAAGCTAACTCCGCCTCAGAAATGCGATCGCATTCCTTGGGTCAACACTCAACAGTTAAAACTCAATCCAGGGAGAATGTCCAACAGATGCCTAAGCTATGCTTTCAATCCTCTTCTTTTAAAGAGAGGTAATTATTCATTGTTCATTATTTGTTGTGAATAACCTTCAAAAATTTACCATGTCCGCTCCCGTAGCCCGAGCCTTTGACCAGTTACGCGCCTCTAAAGTTGATTGTTCCCCCGACCAACTCGCCCTCGCCCTCCAACGCCGCCGCCAACTCGAAACTCAACTCAGACAACTGGCTACAGAAAGTCCGGCTTTTCCCAAACTCTCCAACGAACCTCTCGCCCTCGATCCTCTCACAAGGGCAACCCAGATTCAACCCTTAACTCAACTCGCTCTTTGGCTGCCTTTGCGAGCAACAGGAACCCAAGCAACACAATCTCCCTTAAACTCCCAAACCTGCTGGTTGAAAATCGACTCGACCGATGCTCCCCTCTCACTTTATCCCGACGCGCACGGTTACGTCAGCTCCGCAGAAGTCCTCGCTAAGTAGGTGGGCGTAATTAAAAGAACAATGTCTCCAGCTAAAACCCTTATCTGGCAAGGAATACGAATTTCGAGGTTATGCGTTTATTTTTGCCCACCTACTTAGTCTTCACAAGGGTTTGACTTCATTTCCCAGCTATCAGTGCGTTGAATTAGACGCGATGGGACAAGCTATTTTGCTCCAACAGCTTGGTATCAACGAAAGCTTTAAAATTCTGCCAACGATTCCTGTGAATAATCCAGCCGGAGAGCGAATTTATTACTTGATTCCCGATGGAACGGGCAACTGGGCGCGCAAACAAGCGGGGCTTGAAGCCGATAGTTTTGAACAATTAGATAAACGCCATCAAGGGAATTTTCGACCGACCGTTCGCCTGTTAAAATATTGGAATCGACAGTCGGGGGGACTGCCTGAAGAAGATTGGGAATGGTTAGCCTTGAAAGTGTTTCAACAGATGGAAGCTTGTCCGAGTGTTGTGGGAGCGATCGCGAAATTTTTCGCTCGTTGTCCCGCACTGCTTGTCCATCCCAGTTTTGACTTTTCTCCTGAAGGCATTGAGTTGAAAAAAAGATGGGGAACGGCAACGCTGGAGCGCGCTCGCGCCACGCTGGAAGCCGCAGCAACCCAAGCACAGACGGCTATTCGTTATGAAGAACAGGGGGAATTTGAAAACGCGATCGCGGCTTGGCGACAGATTTTTAAGGAGATTTAAGGGCGAGGGGAGCAAGGAGGCTGAGGGGAGAATAGAATAGTGTTCTCACAGTTAAAGTTCGATCCCTCTAAATGGAAAAACAACCCATTAAAAGTCACCAAAAACTACAGGTTTACAAACTCGCTTTTGAAGCAGCGATGAAAATTTTTGAACTCTCCAAAAAATTTCCCGTAGAAGAGAGATATTCTTTAACTGACCAGATTCGCCGTTCTTCTCGTTCTGTATGCGCTAAGTAGGTAGGCGCAATTATTCGTAAAATAGCGATTAAGATCGAACATCATGAAACCCTGTTTGTAGCTGGCTTTCGGCTTCATTTTCGGATTCTGGGTTTTAAGGTTTATTTATGCCCACCTACTTAATTTGGCAGAAGCTTGGAGAAAGCGTCGCTATAAAGCCGCTTTTGTCGCTAAATTAAATGATTGCGAAGCCGAAGCAGCCGAAACACAAATCTGGATTGAATTTTCTGTGAAATGTAACTACATACCCGTCAAGGAAGGTAGAGAACTCTATGGAATTTATAACCAAATCCTGGCTGGTCTTGTCAGCATGATTAATAATCCATCACCCTGGTTAATGAACCGCTAGACGCTCGCTCCCCCTGCTTCCCCTGCTCCCCCAGCTCCCCCAGCTCCCTCTGCTCCCCCAGCTTCCCCTGCTCCCCCAGCTCCCCCTGCTCCCTCTACTCCCCCTGCCAGCTCCCTTTCCACTGCCCAATACGCGGGTTTCGGTTGAAATTCTTCATCAAACAAACAAGGCGTTGAATTCTTATCCCGTTGAGGGGGTTTATGATAAACGCAGGCATCGCTAAATCCCCACACCGAGAAACTGTCGCATCCTAATTTTAGGCACTCTCTCATTAACTTCCCATAGGCATTGGCTTGTAGTTCGTACTTGGCGGCATCGGGGAGTTGTTGAGTGGGGGAATAAATGGGAATAGAAACTTCCGAAATGTGGACGGCAACGCCCAAACGTTTAAGTTGCTGCACCACTGAAGACAAACGGAAATTGGTAATGCCCAGGACACCGAAGAGATCGTGATGTAATTGTAGTCCCACTCCATCAATGGGAATGCCATTCTCCTTAAGTTCGCCGACCATTTTCGCGATCGCATTCCAACGAGCAACGGTATGCAGGCGATAATCGAGGTAAAATAATTGTGCGTCCGGGTCGGCTTGGCGCGCCCACTCGAAGCATTTAGGGATATAACCTTCGATGGCACTCCAAATCGAGGTGCGCGGTCGGGCTTTGTCGTCAATAGCCTCGCTGACCACATCCCAAGCGTAACATTTTCCCTTGTAGCGATCGACGGTAGCGAAGATGTAATCTTTGAGAACTTTTTCCAATTCCAAGGTGGTGAGTCTTTTCATCCAAGGGGCAAAACCCATATGCCAGCAGAGAACATGACCTCGAACCGCTTGATTGTGCTGTTGGGCGAATTCAACAATGGTATCGGCTGGGGTAAAGTTGTAGGTGCCAGGTTGTTGGCAAACCCAGCGACATTTCATTTCATTTTCGGGAATGAGGAGGTTAAATTCGCTGCTGGCGATACGGCGGTAGTCGGGATGAACCAACAGCAGGCGCGGTTGAACGGCGGTTCCGATTTTTAGGGAGGGGATGAGGTCTTTGAGAGGCATTTTTGGGGCAGGTGGGCAGGTGGGCAGTGGGCAATATTCTTAACCCGTTTTAACGGGTTTTAGCTTTTAGCCTTGAATTTGAATTCAAGGCAATCTCTCCGTAACTGACAATTGAGAATTGGAAAGAGGTGAAAAACTTACTGATTGGCGATAGTCATTTTATGTTCCCCTGCGCGCCCAGTCCAGTCATTGCGTCCTTTATCAACCAATATGACATTTGTGCGGTTCCGGGGTTGCCTTGCGACGACCGATTTTTGAAGGATAAGTTGGAGGAATATCGCGCGGCACGGGTAATTTTTTGGAGTTGCGGACATCCGCTGTTTGGGGTTCGGCGTTGGCAGGAGATTCGGCAAAAACAGGCTTTGCCGATGGCGGAACGGTTGTTGGTTTATCAGGGGTCGGATAGATATATGTTTAAAAGGGCCTATTACGGGCAGATTACGCCGGAACAGAGTTGGGGTTTGTTTGAGCGATATTTGGAGATGGTGGATTATTGGTTGGGGGAGTATGGGAATTTGGTTTTGGTTCCGTTATTGTTGTGGGTTGCTCCTGAATTTTACCCTTTGCCTGCTAGTTTGGGGCAAGGGGCGCAGCGAGAGATGATTTTGGAGCGTTATGGCGGCAGGCGGGTGGATTTGTCGGAGATTGATGGGCGAGATAATCGGAATTTTCTTGACGAACAGGGGCATTTGAGTATGAGAGGGTATGAGTTGTTGGTTGGATGTTTAAAGAGAGCCTTGCCCGATAGCAAAACTCCCAATCGGGAATGAATCAGAAAGGCTCAAGAGGTCGCGAAGTCCGCGCCAAGATCTACGCCATAGTGCAAAGCGATTAAGAACTTCGCCAACGGTTTTGGCTTGAGGTTTGAAGTCGCTTTGTTTGAGGTTATTGTAATGAGTTTGCAGTACGGAGAGGTCGTCGATGTTCCATTGGACTTGGTTGACGACTTTGGCAATTTGAACTGCAAGGTCTTGGCGGAGTTGTGGAAAGGGTTCGCTTAATTCCCAAGCCTCAGCAAAGGCGTTGAGAATTTTCAGACCTTGTTGGCGATTCAGGTTGCTGGGGTATTGTGGGGGATGACCGAGCCATTGAATCAGGATTACAGCATCGGGGTCGGTACTACACAGAAAGTAGGCGAGGAAACGGATTTTGGGTGCGATTTCAGTAGAAATATAAGCAGCGTTGAGTATAGCTGGAGTTGTTTCGAGTCCGAGAGGAGCTAAATTTTCTAATGCTTTTGACATTGTTTGGAAAAAAATAAAATCATTAGAGTGTTCGAGTAAATTTGGTTGTTCCTCCTGCAAGATTTTTGCAATTTGGGGGCTATAAATTCTAGCCTTATCCCCAAGATGACCCAGAGCGATTGCTGCCTGCCTGCGAACATCTGAAATTGGGTCTTGTAGCGTTTTAACAAGCTGCGGAATTTGTTTCCAAGCCGCTTTTCCAATTTTTTCCAAAGCTCGGGCTGAAACCATGCGAATATTTGGATTGGAGTGTTGAAGCAATTGAGCAATTTTATCAATTTCTTTGTCTGGAATTGTTCCAACTTCTCTTAACACTAACGCGGCTCGCCAGCGGACGCTATTGTTCGGGTCTTGAAGACGTTCGATTAGTTGAGGAACATAGTCGTTAGCAGTCTTTCCAATTTTTCCTAAAACTGTTACTGACATCAAGCGCACGTCCGAGTCATTATCTTCAAGCAATTGAGCTATTACTGGAACCCGTGTTTCTAGCGTAGTTTCCATTTGCCCTAAAATTGAAAGAACTTTCTCGCGTATACCGGGGTTTGGATTTTGAAGAAGTTTAATTAGTTGTGGAACGTAATCTCGAGCCGCTTCTCCTAATCCTCTCAAAGCTACTGCTGCACTACTACGGATATTTGGATCGCGATTTTGCAGTAACTCTATTAATCGTGGAACGTAATGCCGAGCCGCTTCTCCCATTTGTCCCAATGCTAGAGCAAACGACTCTCGCTCGTCGAGATTACGAGTTTCTTCAACAAGTCGAAAAAGTTGAGGAGCTAGCTCTCTCTTCAACTCTCCGATTTCCCCTAAAGCAAAAGCTGCTAACTGACGAACATGAAAATCGGTATCTTGGAGAAGACTGACTAGCTGACTTACCTGTTGGGGGGTTGCTTCTTCTAGTTTTATAAGAGCCTCAATTGCTGGAAGACGAGGTGAAAAAGTGGGATTTTTGAGAATATTAAGCAATTCGGGAACTATATGTTTAACATTTGTCCCCATCTCTCCCAGGATTTCTGCTGCGAAACCACGCACATAGGGCTTAGGATGTTGAAGAAGTCTAAGCAGTTTTGGGATTTGAGGAAGCGCGCTGTCTCCCATTTGTATTAAGGCATTAGCTGCTACGCGGCTGGTGCTATAACTTGAATTTTGAAGCAGTTCAATCAGTTGTGGAATTTGCTCTTTAGCAAGTTCCTTCATCTGTCCTAGAGATCGTGCCGCTGATTGTTGAACTCTAACATCTGAATCTTCTAGAAGTTGTGCAACTTTAGAGATGTGGATGTGAGCTGCTTCTCCCATTCTTTCGATTACTAAAGCGGCATTTCCACGGATTTCAGGTTTTCTTTTAAACTTTAAAAGTTCAGCAATTTGCTCCATTTTTGCACTGGATATCATTGCTAGAAACTCGGCTTCATCTAGTTGGTATTCAGCAGCCTCTTCCAATGCTTCACCCCAAACGAGAGGATCGAGATCGTCAAGAGCTGTTAAAATTCCTTGAGCTTGCCAGGATTTTGGAGGATTTAGTTTAGTTAACCCTGTTTGTCCAAGAAATATAATAGTTAGTGGAACTAGCAAAAGTGTTAGGAACTTCAATAACCATGATGAATTTATAAGTTGTATCACGACTGTTTTTAGATTTTTATAACTAGGGCGTAACTCTATAGTTTATCCTCCATATTTTGCCCAACTAAGAGGAGGTTCATCTCGACCACTCCACCACCCTTCAAAAGCCTCATATTCAGTCTGTACATCACTAGCATAATTAGGATTTCCACCGCCATTATAGTTTGTGGTTCCATCAAACCAAGAACGCCATTCTGCTATTGGACTTCCTTCTCCAGTTCTAACTGATTTGTACAGTAAACCTATGACTCCAAGCTCTATACCCATCTTAGCATTTATACGTTTTGAATCTTCTTTATAATCCCAGGATCCATTAATAAGAGGCGTTTCCTCAATTTGCTGTATAGTATCTCGAAATGTACCCATAGCCAAAGTATCTGTATGCTGGTATCCACCTTTTACTGTTCCCAGTATACTGTTGGGTCTCCCAGATGATGCTATGCCTTCATCATTAGATGTTTGTAGCGGGTCGTATCTTCGGGACTTCTCGTAAATACCCTCCGGGTTTGATTCCACCATCATCATTGCGGCAATCCACTTCCAATCTAAAGGTGTTTCAGGTTTTTTCGTTATGCGTCCATCTCGTTCCAGTTGAACAAGATATTTATTGTAAGCTTCAACCACTGTATAAATTTCTGGAAAATATCGAATCAAGCCCAACTCTTTTTTCATAGGATTGCTTTTAGATTCTGCATCGTAACCGAGCATTAGTTCGGGTTGCCCATTCTCACCAACGCGGAAGAGGAAATGTTGATTCTGCAATACCAACAGTTCTACTGGAGAAATTGCCCCATACCAATGAGTTAAGTTGTTGCCATTACTGAAACCGGCAACAGAAGAAACTGGGGGGAATCCTGTTATAGGATCGACGAGGAGTCCATCCACAGATATTTTATCCGCTCCTTTTCCAGCAATACTATCGGCGCGAGCCCATTTCATCTCGTAATAACTAAAAGCGAACCAGTCTCCACCACTAGCATCTTTGGTTAAGTAAAGAGAGAAACTATTGGAATTCCCAAGATCGGGAATTCCTTCAATTCCTAAATCAGGAAAACCTTCAGTATAAGGCAAAACTTCAGACCAGTCTATCTGGACAAATGTGTTGTCCATTAATTCAGTTCCTTTAGTTAATTTGACTTTACCCCAGTGTTTAGTATCTACATCAGACCAAAATGGAGCAATCATTGGAATATCTGGATTTTGAGCTACTACACCATTCTCGGAGAAGTTTGATGCAACTAATCTCGGGTATCCTATATAGGGAGAACCAAAGGAAACATTGCCGTTATTGTTGACATGAAACTGGCTATAATTATTTGAGAAAAAATTGAAATTAAATCCTAAATCAGTAGCAAAAGTAGAATCATCGTCTTCCAAGTCTAAGTCTTGGGTTTCCATATCAGGGTCTACTTGAACAAGCTTAGGCGGACTTCCCTGGTTTAACAACTGTCCAATCAAAACGCCATCAGCGCTAATCTCTAAAACATCCCCAAACTCTCCCTTTTCTACCACCGGCAGATCCTTCTGGAAATCCCACTGCGCCGTCTGGCTGCCACTCAACTCACCCCCATACACAAACTCCGACTTCTCCCCTTGAAACTTCGTCGCCACCGACACCGGCAAACGTAAATCCACCTCCTTGTTCTTGACAAACTTACCCAAACCCCCATCAACCTTCTCATGAAAAGCCGCAGTGCGTCCCGTCGCCACCGACGCATCCTGTCCGGCAACCACCTCCAACCAGCGATAAAGATAAAGCTCTTGCTTGCGCGTCTCCGTTGACCCATCCTCGTAAGTATAAACCCCCGTCAACTTCAACTTCGTCCCATACAACCTATCCTTCTCCAACTGTGAATAAGGAACTCCCCCCTCAAAACTCATCTCCTCAAACCGCTTCAACCTCGCCCCCAACCTCAGCGTCTCC